>NZ_CP016226.1:305683-611367 GCF_013377235.1 Mannheimia varigena
TCGCTAGAAATAATCCACTCATCTGGAGCTTTGAAAAGCGACATTACAAGCTGAATTGCTGCCATTCCCGATGCCATTGCGAACCCTGCATCACCGCCCTCCAAGTCCGCAATCCCCTGCTCTAACACGGCACGGGTTGGGTTTTTGGTGCGGGTGTAATCCCAACCCGTCGATTCGCCCAAACCGTCACGCCCGTAAGCGGTCGATAAAATGATCGGCATTGCCACTGCACCGGTGCGAGGATCGGTACGATTGCCAATTTGCACTAACGTGGTTTCGATATTATTGAATCTTGTCATTTTTATTATCCTTCAATTATAAGTTATTTAAATCTAAAACATCCGTCATATCAAACAAGCCATTTTGCTTGCTGTTGAGCCATTTCGCTGCACGCACGGCACCGTTGGCAAACGTCATACGGCTAGAGGCTTTGTGAGCAATCTCCACACGCTCGCCCTCATCGGCAAACCAAACACTATGCTCGCCCACCACATCGCCGGCACGAATGGTGGCAAAGCCAATTTCATCACGTTTACGTTCGCCGGTAATGCCGTTACGCTCAAACACGCCGTGGGTTTTCAGATCACGCCCAAGGGTTTTCGCAATATGTTCGCCCATTGATAACGCTGTGCCGGACGGGGCATCCACTTTGTAGCGATGGTGAGCTTCAATCACTTCGATATCGCAATAATCGCCCATCACTTTCGCGGCTTTTTCTAACAGTTTGAACACCAAATTCACGCCCACGCTGTAGTTTGAAGCAAACACGATACCGATTTTTTCAGAGGCCGCTTTAATCGCTGCTTTACCAGCATCACCAAAACCTGTTGTGCCGATTACCATCTGTTTTTTATGCTCGACACAAATAGCAATATGCTCTAACGTGCCTTCAGGGCGTGTGAAATCAATTAACAAATCGAAATTCGCTACATTTTTCGCCACATCGTCAGAAACGATCACGCCCAACGCCCCCACACCGGCTAATTCGCCGGCATCGCTACCGACCAATGATGAGCCTTTACGCTCAAACGCCGCCCCCAATTCAACGCCTTCCGCATTATTCACAGCTTGAATTAATTGGCGACCCATTCTGCCACCAGCCCCTACGATTCCAATTTTTAATGTCATATTTTTTCCTTTGTTGTGTTTGTGTGACTGCTACAAGCGGTCTGATTTTACAAGAAATTTGCAAAAAATTGTGCAAATTTTACCGCTTGTCAGGTGATTTTTCTAATGATGTTTTTCCGATTTTCCCATCACTACAATATGTACAGTGATCTCTTCCCTATCGTGGTATAAATGTTTAGCTTGAATTTTGAACCAAAAACCGTGTTTTGCCAGCTCTTCTTCTAAGAAATTTAAGCACAACTGCACTTCTTGATAACGCTTTTTCATCGGCAATTTTAGGTTGAAAATCGTTTCCCGACACCAGCCGTTAATCAGCCATTTGGCGATTAATTTAGCAATACGAATTGGCTGCTCTACCATATCACACACCAGCCAATCCACTTGCTTGCGTTTGGGTGGTTGGAATTTAAAACCATCTTCGGGGCAATGTTCAATTCGCCCGGTATCGTGCAAACTCGCTGCCATTTTGCCGTGATCGACCGCATACACAAATACGCCTCGTTTCACGAGCTGATAGGTCCAACCGCCCGGGCAAGCCCCGAGATCGACACCGGTCATTGTGTCGTTAAAGCGTTTTTTCTCCTCTGCTTGCGGAATAAAGGTCAAAATTGCTTCTTCCAGTTTTAGGGTTGAACGGCTTGGGGCTTCTGCTGGGAATTTTAAACGAGGGATTCCCATAAAAAACGGCGATTTGTTGTGATTATAGGCGTAACCCACATAGCACGCCCCTGAGCGAACAAACAGAATATGCAAGCTCACACTGCCCTTTGCGGTTTCAGATTTACCTAGCCAACCTTGCTTTTTCAACGCAGAACGCAGCGGAACAGTAAATTTTCGGCAGAACGTGAGTAATTCTTTGGCTTCATTTGTATCTGGTGTTTCCACAAAAATGTCTGAACTGTTGCGAGGGTTTAACTCGGCATATCGTGCTAATATCGGCGAAATTCGGTCATTTTCGGGTAAACTTTGTAGCAAATCGCCTACTACAACCATTTGGCGAACAAAGATCAACTGCTCAAATTTTAACTCTTGGGCTAATTTATCCGCCTCCCCTGCTTGGTAGCATTCAAAAATCACATAACCGCTGTTTTCTTTGAGGTTAGCAAAACCAAAAATTCCAAGTTGAGCGGCTTTATCGCTGATTTCGCCAGCCACCTCTTTTTCAAAACCGGCACGGCAATATAAGGCTAATTTATTGAACATTTCGACTTCTCACACTGATATAAATTAACGCTGCCCAGCCTAGCATAAAGCTCAGCCCACCGATTGGAGTTAGCCAATGAATTGTCGGCACATCTAAGGCTCTCAAATATAGATTTCCGCTGAAAAGTAGAATGCCTAACGCCCAGCTACCGCCAATGATATCGAACGCTTTTGCTCTGCAAGCGGGCGGATTTTGCACCGAATTTACAATTTGGAATAAGCCCAAAGCAAGAATAGCAAGGGTGTGGAACATTTGGTATTTAATGCCGATGTCGATCCACTCTAAGGCTTTAGGTTCTAACTGGTGAGATAATGCGTGGCTGGCAAATGCCCCAAATGCCACAGTAAATAAGCCACTGAATGCGGCAATGGTGATAAATTTGTTTTTCATAAGACAAAATGAATGTAATTAAAAATGGCTTTACTATACCACAATATGTAAACAAACAAGCGGTGGAATTTTGCAAAAAGTTTACAAAATATCACCGCTTGAAAGTATTAACACCTACTAAATACGGGCTCTTCAAACACCGTCACTTTAGGAGCTTCTCCCTCAAATTTTTCAACTTGTACAGTAGTGGTATTTGGGGCGTTGCCTTGTCCAAGTTTGGAAGAACCTTCGTTTCTCGTCAGCACATTCGGGTTGCCGTTTTTGCACAGCGGTGAGTCTGAACCGAGATCTTGTGGGTCATACCAACCGCCTTCGTAAAGGGCGACCGTGCCTTGAATAATACCCTCTGTTACCACTGCTCCTGCCAGCACTTGCCCTCGTTTGTTAAAAATTCGCACAATATCACCGCTTGTAATGCTACGTTCAGCGGCATCTTGGGTGTGAATAAGCAGCGGTTCTCTGCCATTGACCTCGTAATATTGGCGAAGCGAAGAGTACGCAAGCTGGCTATGCAAACGATATTTAATGTGCGGAGTGACTAACGCCAGAGGTTCGGCTACCGTGGTTTTGCCTGAATATTCCTGATGCTCGAACCACGTTGGGTGGCCTTTGCAGTCGTCATAACCCATTTTCGCTACGGTTTCGGAGAAAATCTCGATTTTGCCCGATGGCGTAGCCAGTTTGTGGGTGATTGGGTCTGCTCGGTAGCCTTGATAACGCACGAAGTTGTTGCCGTTCTCCCCTTCTGCTTTAAAGGCTAATACGCTATTTTTCGCCCAAAACTCCTCAAAAGTCGGTAATGGAGTGCCGGCTTTCTGCCCTGCCTCAAAGCCGATTTGGTAGAACTCTTTCAACCAATCCATTTCGCTTTTGTTTTCGGTAAATTCGGCTTCTTTGCCTGCTCGTTTTGCCAGTTCTGCAAAAATATCGTAATCATTTTTCGCTTCAAATTGCGGTGGCACAACTTGCTTCATCGGAATGATATTTTTCACCACATAATCGCCAGAAACCGTGACATCGTTACGTTCGTAACTTGTGGTCGCAGGCAACACAATATCCGCCATTCGGGCGGTTGGCGTCCAAAAACATTCGTTTACGATTACGGTTTCAGGCTGCTGCCATGCTTTAACTAAATAGTTGGTATCTGGGTGGTGGGCGAATGGATTACCGCCCGCCCAATAGACTAATTTTATGTTCGGGTAATGCAACATCTGTCCGTTGTATTCAAACGGCTGATTTGGCTTGAGCAAGGCATCGGCAATGCGAGCTACCGGAAAAAACGGCATTGCGGGGTTTGGTTTACCAGCGTTGATCATCCCCATTCGCACGCCTGAATTGAGATCTAAGCCGTCCGTGGAATAGCGATAATTCAGCCCAAAGCCACCGCCCGGTAAGCCGATTTGCCCAAGCATTGCGGCCAACGTCACTAATGCCCAATGGCTCTGCTCACCGTGTTGTAAACGTTGCAAGCCCCAGCCTGACATTAACATTGTGCGGTTTGCCACAAAAGCGTGGGCTAATGCTTGGATTGTGTCTGTTGAAATGCCGCAAATTTGGCTCGCCCATTCAGCCGTTTTTGGCTGGTTGTCGGTTTTACCAAGCACATAGTCGCTAAATGTCTCGAAACCGACAGTATATTTCGCTAAAAAGTCGTGATCGTGCAGGTTTTCGCTAATTAATGTATGGGCAATCCCCAACATCAAGGCAACGTCCGTGCCAGTGTTAATCGGCAACCACTCTGCTTCCAAAAATTGGCAGGTTTCGCTCTTCACCGGGTCAATGCAGATAATGCGTTTACCGCTGGCTTTGAGCTTGGCGAGGTAATCAATACCTTCCGGGTCGGCGGAAGTCCACGCAATACGAAGCGTATTGAGCGGATTAGATGACCAAATCACCAACAATTCGGTACTTTCCACAATGGTGTGCCAACTGGTTTGCTGGGAGTAAACCTCAATATTGCCCAAAACGTGCGGCATAATCACCTGCACCGCACCGGTGGAATAATCGCCTCTTGTGTTGATAAAACCGCCGGTCACGTTCAAATAGCGTTGCAAAAGCGTGCGAGAAGCGTGCAGATAGCCACAACTATACCAGCCGTAAGAGCCACCGAAAATCGCCTCGCTGCCATATTGCTCACGTATTCGCTGAATGTCGTTTGCAACCAAATCAAAGGCTTTGTTCCAAGAGATTCGCACCCACTCATCACGCCCACGCAAGGTGGTGTCAGGGTTGCCCTCTAAGTAGCCTTTACGCACCATCGGATACTTCACTCGAACCGAGCTATAAAGCTGATCCGCCACCACATCTTGCAGTTCGTTTTGATGATTTTTCGCTAAACTGCCCTCCGATTTTGTTACTCTGCCGTTTTCCACCGTCACATTCAACGCTCCCCAGTGGGCTGCGGTGGTAATCGTATTGTCAGGTTTATCAAGGAAAACAAACTTCCCTTTCTCAAATTGTGTATTCATTTAAATCGCCTTTGTGTTTGCTAAATTAGAGCGGAATTTACTGGATTGCAGCAGAACTTGCAACGACAAGCGGTAGAAAAATTGCAATGTTTTGCAAAAATTTGACCGCTTGTCTTGCCTTCTCTATTTAAGTGATTAGAATTCGCTATTTTTCTCATACAAAGTAAAAATAACAACCGAAAACTCTTTTTCCCAGAACGTATTCGGGACATTAAAACAAATTGCGTTAGAAAATCGCAAAAAATTATCTGGTACTTTTCCCTTGTGGGCGTGGAGAATTTGCTGCTGTTGCTCTATCCGTTAGTCGGTGGGCTGGCGGTAAATGCCGTGATGAACCACAATGTTTGGCTGGCGTTGCTCTATGCGGTGATGGTGTTTGCCATTTGGTCGGTGGGATCAGCTCGGCGAGCGGTGGATACTCGGGTATTTGTGCGGATTTACGCCGATCTTGCGGTGAATGCGCTACTTAAAAGGCAGCACCTCTTCTGCTACGGCTCACGCTGCTCTAGCACGGCAATTTGTCGATTTCTTTGAGGAACATTTACCAATGCTGATTACCGCTGTTTTTAATATTGTCGGTTCGGTGGTGATGTTATTGGTGATTGAATTTTGGTCTGGGCTATTGGCTCTAGGCATTTTGCTTGGCTGGGTTGCCATTCTGCCTCACTATATGCGAATGAATGACCACCTCTATTTCAAGCTCAATAATCGCTTGGAAAATGAAGTTGCCGTGATTGAATACGGAGAAAGTCAACGGCTCGTCAAGCATTACGGCTTGCTAGCAAAGTTACGCATCGCTATTTCTAACCGTGAAGCCTTGAGTTTCCTGCTTATCGGCATTTCACTTTGCGTGCTTTTGGCTAAACGCTGGCAATGCTCAGCTTGCGAGAAAATGTCTCCGCAGGCCATATTTATGCGGTGCTGACTTACCTTTGGGCTTTCGCCTTTTCACTCGATGATATGCCAAGATTAGTGGAAAAATTCTCCGAGCTAAAAGACATCGGAAAACGGGTTGAGGTCTGACAAGCGGTTAAATTTGTGAGGAATTTTGCAAAAGGGTGTTTGGGAAGTAAAAATAATCCGACCATAGGGTCGGATTATTACTTTAATGAAGGGATTATACCGCAGTTTGTACAATCACATTGTCCGCTTTTTTCACATAACTGTTGATTTGGTCAAAGTTCATATAGCGGTAGATGTCATCTTTGTTAGCTTGCAGGTTATTCGCATATTCGAGGTATTCTGCCGGTGTTGGGAGTTTGCCTAGTAATGCAGAAACTGCCGCTAACTCGGCTGAAGCCAAATAGACGTTTGCCCCTTGTCCTAAACGGTTCGGGAAGTTTCGGGTTGAAGTTGAAACCACCGTTGCGTTGTTTGCAACTCGGGCTTGGTTGCCCATACAGAGTGAGCAGCCCGGCATTTCTACCCTTGCACCGCTCTTGCCGTAAATGCCGTAGTAGCCCTCTTCAGTGAGCAAACCTGCGTCCATTTTGGTTGGTGGGGCAATCCATAATTTGGTTGGAATCTCCCCTTTTGCTTGGCTTAATAATTTCCCTGCCGCACGGAAATGTCCGATGTTGGTCATACAAGAACCGATAAAGACTTCATCGATTTTATCGCCTTGCACTTCAGAAAGTAAGCGGGCATCGTCAGGGTCGTTCGGAGCACATAAAATCGGCTCTTTGATCTCGTCTAAATTGATGTCGATCACCGCTGCATATTCTGCATTTGCATCGGCTTCCAACAATTGTGGATTATCCAACCACGCTTGCATTCCGCTAATGCGGCGTTCAAGAGTACGTTTGTCGCCATAGCCCTCTGCAATCATCCATTTCAACAAGGTAATGTTTGAGTTGAGGTATTCAATAATCGGCTCTTTGTTAAGTTTAATCGTACACGCCGCTGCAGAACGTTCAGCTGAGGCATCGGAAAGCTCAAAGGCTTGTTCAATTTTGAGATTTTCTAAGCCTTCAATCTCTAAAATACGCCCTGAGAAAATGTTTTTCTTGCCTTTTTTCTCAACGGTTAATAAGCCTTGTTGGATGGCATAATAAGGAATAGCGTGGACTAAATCACGCAAGGTAATGCCCGGTTGCATTGTACCTGAGAAGCGAACCAGCACCGATTCCGGCATATCCAGCGGCATTACGCCCGTTGCCGCAGCAAAGGCAACCAAGCCGGAACCTGCCGGGAATGAAATACCAATTGGGAAGCGAGTGTGGGAATCGCCACCGGTTCCAACGGTATCAGGTAATAGCATACGGTTTAACCACGAGTGGATTACGCCATCGCCCGGACGAAGCGAAATACCGCCACGGTTCATAATGAAATCCGGCAAGGTGTGGTGAGTCACAACGTCAATCGGTTTTGGATACGCCGCCGTGTGACAGAAAGATTGCATGACTAAATCTGCCGAGAAGCCCAAGCAGGCAAGATCTTTCAATTCATCACGGGTCATCGGGCCGGTGGTGTCTTGTGAGCCGACAGAGGTCATAATCGGTTCGCAATATTGCCCCGGACGAACCCCCTCAACGCCGCACGCATGCCCTACCATTTTTTGAGCCAAGGTGTAGCCTTTGTCGCTTTCTGATACGGAAACCGGTTTCACAAATACATCGCTTTCAGGCAAGCCTAGTGCAACTCTTGCTTTGTGGGTTAAACCACGCCCGATAATCAATGGAATACGGCCGCCTGCTCGCACTTCATCAAGTAATACATCGGTTTTCAAGCTAAATTCCGCTAATACTTCGTCAGAATTGTGCTTACAAATTTTGCCTTGATATGGGTAAATATCGATCACATCGCCCATATTGAGGTTGGTCACATCCACTTCAATTGGCAAAGAACCCGCATCTTCAAGGGTGTTGAAGAAAATCGGTGCGATTTTTCCGCCTAACACAATACCGCCAGCACGTTTGTTTGGAATGTATGGAATATCTTCGCCCATAAACCAAAGCACGGAGTTGGTTGCCGATTTTCGAGACGAGCCAGTGCCGACTACATCACCCACATAAGCTAATGGGAAACCTTTTTCTTTTAATGCTTCAAGCTGTTTAATCGGGCCAATATGACCGTTTTGGTCTGGGGAGATGCCTTCACGCTCATTTTTGAGCATTGCGAGGGCGTGGAGTGGAATGTCTGGGCGAGACCAAGCATCTTGGGCTGGAGAAAGGTCATCTGTGTTAGTTTCACCGGTCACTTTAAATACGGTAACCGTAATTTTTTCCGCTAATTTCGGGCGAGAAATAAACCACTCGGCATTCGCCCACGATTCCAACACCTGTTTAGCAAAGGCGTTTCCGTTGTCTGCCCGCTCTTTCACATCGTGGAAATTATCAAACATTAACAGAGTTTTGGATAAGGCATCCACCGCAATCGGGGCAAGCTCTGGGTTATCTAACGCTTCAAGTAGCGGTTCAATATTATAACCGCCTTGCATTGTGCCTAATAATTTCACAGCGTGAGCAGCTGAAATAACCGGTGATGAACTGCTGCCTTTGGCGAGATCCGCAAGAAATGCCGCTTTTACATAAGCCGCTTCATCTACCCCTGCAGGAATACGATTTTCAAAAAGTTCCAATAAAAAGACCGCTTGTTCAGGTGCCGGATTTTTTAATAATTCAACCAGTTGAGCGGTCTGCTCTGCGTTTAACGGTTGCGGTGCGACACCTTGTGCCGCACGCTCATCAACGTGTTGTTGATAGGATTGTAGAAAGTCAGCCATAATTTGCCTCTTTTGTAGTTGTGTGTTTACATATTGGCAATAATGTCTTGAGCAAATTCTGAAGTTGAGCGTAAGGTGGCCCCCTCCAGCATTTCCGCAAAGTCAAAGGTGACGGTTTTGTTAGCGATGGTTTTGGAAACCGCATTCACCACTAAGTCTGCCGCTTCAGTCCAACCTAAATGACGTAACATCATTTCCCCACTTAAAATTAAAGAACCCGGATTGCCTTTGTTTTGACCTGCGATTTTTGGAGCCGTACCGTGTGTTGCCTCAAAAATTGCCGCTTCCAAACCAATATTTGCCCCCGGTGAAATCCCAATGCCGCCAACTTGTGCTGCTAAGGCGTCTGAAATGTAGTCGCCGTTTAAGTTGAGTGTAGCAATCACATCATATTCGGCCGGGTGTAATAAAATTTCTTGTAAAAATGCGTCTGCGATAGAATCTTTAATAATGATCTCTTCGCCTGTTTTCGGGTGTTTTAACCGCATCCAAGGGCCGTTATCAATCAGTTCTGCCCCAAACTCTTGAGCCACTTGATAACCCCACTCTTTAAATGCCCCTTCGGTAAATTTCATAATGTTACCTTTATGCACAAGGGTGAGCGATTTACGGTTATTATCAATTACATATTGCAACGCTGCACGCACTAAACGCTGCGTGCCTTCTTTCGAAACAGGTTTGATGCCGATACCACAATCTTCGGTAAAGCGGATTTTCTTCACGCCCATTTCTTGTTGTAAGAATTGAATCACTTTTTCAGCTTCAGGCGAACCGGCTTTCCATTCAACACCAGCGTAAATATCTTCCGAGTTTTCACGGAAAATCACCATGTCGATCAGTTCTGGATGCTTCACCGGGCTTGGCGTGCCGTCATAATAACGAATTGGGCGTAAGCAGTTGTATAAATCTAAACCTTGACGCATTGCCACATTTAATGAACGAATACCACCGCCAACCGGGGTCATTAGTGGGCCTTTGATGGCGACATGATATTCACGGATCAACTCCATTGTTTCATCAGGTAACCAGGTATTTTCGCCATAAAGTTTGTTTGCTTTTTCCCCTGCATAAATCTCCATCCATGAAATTTTACGCTTGCCTTGATAGGCTTTTTCAACCGCAGCATCTAACACAGCTTTCATTGCAGGGGTAACATCAATGCCAATGCCGTCGCCTTCAATAAAAGGAATAATAGGATTATCAGGAACTTGCAAAGAACCGTCTTGGTTCAGTTGAATGGTTTCGCCTTGTGGAATTTGGACTTGTGTAGGCATTTTCTCCCCCTCGAATGACGAAAAATGAAATTTACAGTTTAATAACAAATCAACTATAAACAGTAAATATATAAATGTAAATAAAGAGAATTTCTCTAAATTAAGATTTGTGATCCAACGCACATTTTGTGAATGAATTATAAAAAAATATTGTTATTCTGTTAAAAATCATCTAGTTTATTGGCAAACCTAAATAAAAAAGGAGCATATATGTCAACAGCAACATTAACATTAGAGACTGGTGAAAAAATTGAACTCGAGATGAAAAAAGGATCGCTGGGATATCAAAACGTTGATATTCAGCCTTTTTTAAAGCATAGACTATTTGCTTACGATCCTGGTTTAGTTTCAACTGCCGTTTGTGAATCAAATATTACCTATGTAGATGGCGATGAAGGGGTTTTACTTTATCGAGGCTACCCGATTGACCAACTGGTAAAACATTCTGACTATTTAGAAGTAGGTTATATGCTCTTATTTGGCGAGCGTCCAACTAAAGAAGAATATAAAGACTTTGTTCAACTTATCAAAAAACATACTCTGGTACACGAGCAGCTTACCAAATTCTTCTCAGGTTTCCGTCGAGATTCTCACCCAATGGCCGTCATGTGCGGGGTAAGTGGTGCATTAGCCGCCTTCTACCACGACTCTATCGATGTTAATAATCAAGCCCACCGTGAACTCACCGCAGTTCGTCTGTTAGCTAAAATCCCAACCCTTGCTGCGATGTGTTATAAATATTCCATCGGTCAGCCGTTTATGTTCCCACAAAACCACTTATCTTATGCAGGCAACTTCTTATATATGATGTTTGCAACCCCTTGTGAACCTTATGAAGTAAATCCTGTATTAGAACGTGCGTTAGACCGAATTTTCATTTTACATGCTGACCACGAACAAAATGCATCTACCTCTACAGTGCGTACCGCTGCATCTTCCGGTGCAAACCCGTTTGCTTGTATTGCAGCCGGTATCGCTTCACTTTGGGGACCTGCACACGGTGGGGCGAATGAAGCCTGTATCAATATGTTAGAAGAAATTGGTACAGTTGATCGTATTCCTGAATTTATTGCCCGTGCGAAAGATAAAAACGATCCATTCCGTTTAATGGGCTTTGGGCATCGCGTATATAAAAACTACGACCCGCGTGCGAAAGTGATGCGTGAAACCTGCCACGAAGTATTGAAAGAACTCAATATTGATAATCCATTGTTTGAAGTGGCATTGGAGTTAGAGCGTATTGCGTTAAGTGATCCGTACTTTATCGAACATAAACTTTATCCGAATGTGGACTTCTACTCCGGTATCGTACTCAAAGCAATCGGTATTCCAACCTCAATGTTTACCGTAATGTTTGCGTTGGCAAGAACCGTTGGTTGGATTGCTCACTGGAAAGAGATGTATCTACAAGGCAATATCAAGATTGTCCGCCCTCGCCAAATCTATACAGGCGAAACCAAACGTGATTTTGAAGCAATGGATAAATCATAAGATTTGCGAAAAATTGAGAAATTTTAACCGCTTGTTTCTACAAGCGGTTATATTTTGCATAAAATTTGCAAATCAGGCTAATTTATTTAGCAGCTGTGTTCTAACATCTTGACCATTTTCATCGCTTTTTACAGCCATAATAAATAAGCCTTTTCTTTGACTTAATTTCTCCCAAAGATTGCCAATTAAGGCTTTTTCTTTAGAATCTTCATTACTTTTTAATTGTTCCCCTTTATATTCCACAATTAAAATTCGACCATCAATAAGCTCTACAATAAAATCAGGATAAAAATTCTGATGAGCTAATGGTAAAGAAAACCCTCTTTTTACTGGATTTCTTACCCAATATTTCACTTGAGGCAACGAGTCAATTGCAACAGCACAATCAAATTCTTCCCCGCTTGCTTTCAAATCTTCAATTTGAGCAAAATAGTGTTTGTTGAATTTGTAACGTCCTACATAAAAAGGCGGTTGTGGTGCTAGTTTTTCTGGTGTAAAACTAAATTGATACTGCTCATTTAAGCAGATTTCTACTTCTTCATTATCACCAAATAGCGTTTGTTGATAGCAATTTTTTTGAGCTAATGCCCGATAACGATTAATCAAATCGGAAATCGCACGAGCCAGTGCAAATTTATGTTGAACTAACTGAGTTAAAGTGATTTCTACATTTTTCAGTAAATCTGAAATCAATAATTGCAAAAATCTTAACATTATAGGTTGAGGAATATCAGTTAAACGCACTTGTTTATCCAACCAACGGATAAAATCTTGCTCGGTTAGTTCCAGCCAATCATCAGAAAAACTAAGTTGTTGTTGATTAAAATGGTAAGAAACCCGTTTATCTTCCACATCAATTTCAAAACTTTGGCTATTCTCTTGTAATCTAAAACCATCAAGTTTAGCTGGGTAATCCAATAAATTCCAACTTTGGTAATCTAATAGAACTTGTGAATCAGCTAAATCTAACTCGCCTTGAATATTCATACAAAGTTGAGGTATTACTTTAAATATTTCACCTTTTTCGGCAGGAGAAGCCAATATTTCAACTCTATTTTGGTGAATTTGTAATTGTTGCTCAATTTGTTCTTTTTTCTTACCGGTTGCAGTTTGGATCAACGCTTTTTCTAACTTTTCACTTAAATTACCTTTTACTTGCACTAAAATGCTACCTTCTTGCTCGGTAATTTTGAGTTGAGATCGTTCTGCTTCACTTAAATCCGTCATTATAGGAAGTTGCGTTAATGCTAAAACCGTTGTCGGTGTATAGAATAAATCCCCTTCATTTTCACTAATCCAATTTTCTTGTTGCGGAATCCGCAGCATTTCAGCTACTTCTAATGCTTCAAACCCCATTTTGCCGTTTTTCGGCTCAGCTTGAAATAACACGAGCGGACGAACATAATCGCTCTCATACTGTGCTTTTTGTGCTAATGCCCCTCTGTTAATTACTGCTCCATCTATTGCTTGTTGCCAGTTGTGATGTTCGGTCAGCACAATCGGTAATTTGATCATCTCTTCTGCTTTTAGATGACTTGCCGAAACGTGATACAACACATTACTCCCTGTTTTTCTATCCGTGTTTGGTGTAGCAGTAAATTCTAAAATAGCCGCCGGGGAAAGTTGAGATAACACATCAAAAGAGAGCGAAGTCCGAGCGTTATGAGCTTCATCAACAATGACTAAAGGTTGATAAGCTCGCAACAAATTTGCAAAAGAACACTTAATTTTGCCCGCTTGTTTGGCAGTTAAACCGTTTTCTTGTAGATCTGTTATTGAAATTTTTTCTAAATTTGTCTGAATATGGATTGGTAAACGCTCAAAATGAGCCGTTAATTTTTCATTAAAGGCATAAATTTTTCGCCCATCTTGATTTTCTACTCGAAAGTTTTGAATAGTAGAAACGATTACAATCGCCTTATTGCCAAAATCTTGTGGGCGAAGTAAATCAAAATCTTCAGACTCAATAACAATAACTTCTCGGTTAAAGGTTTTATCAAGTGCCGCACGGTAAGGGTGTTGCGGATTTTTCAACGCTTCTGCAGTTTGGGTTTTAATGGTGCGAGAAGGCACTAGCCACAAAGTAACAGGAAAATCGCAATCCAAATACTGCTTTGCAATACGGGCAATACTATGCGAGGCTAACAATGTTTTACCGCCACCCGTTGGAATTCGTACACAAACATAAGGTACATCACGCAAATTATTGTGCTCACTTGGGATTTTATAACTATATTCAGGTTGGATTTGGCTAAAAGCAGTTTTTGCATCAGATTGCAAGCAAGCCGAAAAATAGTGGCTGACACGGTTTAATGCCTCATTTTGGTAATTTTTTAATTTCATTTTTTCTCCCACTATTAACGAGCCGTTACATCATACGGAATTTGTTTAAATGTAATTTTCTTTTCAGCTAACTGTGCCTCTCCTAAACGACACGCTTCACCATATACCACAATATCCATTCCCTGTTGCATAAATTCAGCAAAGTATGGCAACTCTGCCATTAATTTCCGTGTCAGCACATTACCGCTCTGCGGACGTTTATCGCCTAAAATTCCGTTATATAACAAATAGTAGGCTTTACCGTTGAAAGTACCGACAAGCGGTGATTTTTCGGTATTTTTTTGCAAAGGGAAATGATTTTCCAAGTACCAAATATGAGCAGCTAAATCTTCAAAACGAATGTTCGGATTAAGTGAACCGAATGCATCAAATACTTCCTCGCCTAATTCACAAAAGCGAAACGATCCGCCACCTTGCCAACCTACCGCTTTTGAAATACCACCTTGTTCTCCCTCAATCACTTTTTTCAAACGAGGTACTACGTGGGTTTTAGCGTGTTCGCCAATCTCAATACCGATATAACGACGGTTCATTTTATGAGCAACCGCTGCGGTTGTACCTGAGCCAAGAAAACTATCGAGGACGAGATCGTTTTCGTTAGTGGCTAGATATAGGATTCTTTGTAAGAGTGCTTCAGGTTTTGGGGTAGAAAACGGATCTTCAAGGTTAAATTTCTTCACTTCTTGTCTAGCATTACGATTTTCACCTACTTCTTCATATAACCAAACGGATTTTGGAACAATTTTTGATTCCTCTACTTCACATAAAAACCGTTTGATACAAGGTTTATTACTACCACTTTTACCAAATGTAATTCTATGATCAGCTAATAATTCTAAAAATTTTTCTTCCGAATAAACCCAAGCTCTGCCTGCAGCAGGTTTAACTTTCTTACCCGATGGTGTTGTAATCTCATATAAAGAATTTTCACTAACCGTTTTAACAGTCATATCTCCTGCAAACCACGTTCCACGACCATAAATATTTCCATCGCTATCTATTCCGTCAAATTCATCTGATTTATTATAAATAGAATTCTGCTCCTCAGTTCTTTCCAGTTTGATTGGTCTCCATCTTTCTTTATTCTTAGCGAAGCATAAAATATGGTCGTGATTATCAGATATCCATCTTGCATCATTTGATGGAGAAGATTTCTTCTGCCACACCACATTCGCTACAAAATTTTTTCGTCCAAAAATTTCATCAAGCATAATTTTTAAATAGTGGCTTTCGTTATCATCAAGGGTGATCCAAATTGAGCCATCTTCGGCAAGTAACTCTCGCAGAATTTCAAGGCGTGGATACATCATTGAAAGCCAAACGGAATGCTCTAAATTATCATCGTAGTGGGTAAAGGCAGATTTTGTATTATAGGGAGGATCAATAAAAATACATTTGACTTGCCCGGCATAAAAGGGCAAAAGGGCTTTCAAAGCCGATAAATTATCGCCTTGAATAATTAAATTTTGCTTGACATTAGATAAGGTTTCAGCAGAAGCTGAGCTGTCGGCTGTCGGCTGTCGGCTGTCGGCTGTCGGCTGTCGGCTGTCGGCTGTCGGCTGTCGGCTGTCGGCTGTCGGCTGTCGGGCAATATTATGCGAAAAATCCGGCAACTCACGCAATAGACAATATGGGGTTTGTTTGGCTTTTTTTACGGCTTCTTCTTTGCCGTACCAAGTAAGGGTTGTCATAAAATACACCTGAAAAAATAAAAGTGCATTATTGTAACAAGCGGTCAAAAAAATAGAAAGATTTGCAAAAAATTGAAGAAATATCACCGCTTGTAAGCAAAAAAGCACAGAGTTTAAACTCTGTGCTTTTTTTCGCTATTAAGCCTCTGTATATTTAGGCTCTTTAAAGACTGTTACTTCCGGTGCTTCGCCGGTGAATTTCTCAACTTGCACTATTGCAGTATTTGGAGAGTTACCCTGTGCCAGTTTTGATGTGCCTTCATCACGAGTTAGCACGTTAGGGCAACCAAACTTACATAATGGTTTTTCGCTTTGACCTGCATCTGTCGGGTCATACCAAGCCCCTTCGTGAATAGCAACTGTTCCTTTGATAATACCGTCGGTTACGACTGCCCCGGCAAGAACCTGACCGCGAGCGTTAAATACACGCACAATATCGCCATCAGCAATGCCTCGAGCTGCTGCATCATCTTTGTGAATTAAAACAGGCTCACGATCATTTACCGTATATTTACTACGCAGAGAGGTATGAGCCAGCTGACTGTGTAAACGGTAGTATGGGTGTGGTGTAACTAACGCCAACGGTGCTTCAGCGGTTACATTACCTGCATACTCTTCCGGTTCCATCCAAGTTGGGTGTCCTTTACAGTCATCATAGTTCATTTTTGCAACAACATCAGAGAAGATCTCAATTTTACCTGACGGTGTACCGAGTGGATTGAGTAATGGATCGTTGCGGAATTCTTCATAACGTACCCATTTTTTCGCTTTATCACTTACTTTAAAGGTAACAGGTTTATTTTCTGTCCAGAATTTATCGAAATTCGGCATAATAACTCTGTTTTTGCGGGCTGCATCAAAGGCAGATTGGTAGAAACCTTTGAGCCAATCCATTTCCGATTTACCTTCGGTAAATTTATCTTCTACACCGGCACGTTTAGAAAGCTCTGCAAAAATATCGTAATCACTTTTCGCTTCAAATTGTGGTTCAACCACCTGTTTCATTGGGAAAATATTCATCATTGAATAGTCGCCCGACATTGTTAAGTCATTACGTTCGTAACTTGTTGTTGCCGGTAATAAGATATCTGCCATACGAGCGGTTGGTGTCCAATAACATTCATTTACGACAATCAAATCCGGTTTTTGCCACGCTTTTACCATCGTATTCGTATCTTGATGATGAACTAATGGATTACCACCTGCCCAGTAAATGACTTTGATATCCGGATAAGTAATTTCTGTTCCGTTATATTGAATGGTTTTACCCGGGTTCAGTAACGCATCAGAAATACGAGCTAATGGGAAAGAGGCTTTTGAAGTATCATCTAACCACGTTTTTTCGCCCACATCGCCGCCTGCATTAGCTGAAATTGCCCCAACAATACCACCGGTTGCTGTTGGCACACCGCCATTTGCATAGTGGTAACTTAAACCGAAACCGCCTCCCGGTAATCCGATTTGCCCTAACATTGAAGCAAGAGTAACTAACATCCAGTGAGTTTGTTCACCGTGTCTTTGGCGTTGCATACCCCAACCACCCATTAACATCGTGCGTTTTGATGAGAAATCAGTGGCTAATTGTTTAATTTTTTCTGCGGATACACCACAAATTTTGGCAGCCCATTCGGCATCTTTCGGTTGGTTATCGTTTTTACCTAGTAAATACTCTTCGAATTTATCATAGCCGGCAGTGTATTTTTTCAAAAACGCTTTATCGTGTTTATCTTCACTTACTAAAGTATGTGCAATACCTAACATTAATGCAACGTCAGTACCTGTATTCACCGGTATCCATTCTGCATTTAGATATTGAGCCGATTCATTACGTTCAGGGGTAATACAGATAATGCGTTTACCTGTTTCTTTGAATTTTTTGAAATATTCAATACCTTGTTGATCGGTTGATGTCCACGCATTGCGTAGTGTTGTTAATGGGTTTGCTGACCAAAGCACGATAATATCGCTACTTTCAAGTAAAACCTCCCAGCTGGTTTGTTGCTCATATACCTCAATAGTACCAAGCACGTGTGGCATAATAACTTGAGCTGCACCGGTCGAATAATCTCCTTTTACTCCAACAAAACCACCGGTTAAGTTCATATAGCGATGTAATAATGTACGAGCTGCGTGTAATGAACCAGAGCTATACCAACCATAAGAACCTGCAAAAATACTGGTTGCACCGTGTGTATCGCGGGCTGATTTTATTCCTCCGTGAACTAATTCAAAGGCTTTCTCCCAAGAAACTCGTACCCATTCATCACGTCCACGTAAGGTTGTATCTTTATTACCTTCTAAGTAGCCTTTACGCACCATCGGATATTTCACACGAGCTTCGCCGTGAACTTGATCTGCCACAACGTGCTGCAGTTCATTTGGCACAGAAATATCAATAGCCGAATCAGATTTAACCACTTTTCCATTCTCAACCACAACGGCTAATGGTCCCCAGTGAGCGGCAGTTAGAACCGCATTCATTTCAGCAGCTTTTGCACTGGTTGATGCTAATGCACCCACTACCCCTGTGCTACTGGTTGAAAAACCTGCACCGGCAGCTAAGCTAAGTGATGATTTTTTTAGAAAACCACGACGACTTACGTCAATATTGTCTTGCTTTTTCATAATAAACCTCATTTGAAGTTAAGTTAAAAATAGACACCTTTCTGAAGTCGAGTGGATAAACCATTTCTCGCTTATCCATTGGTAAAGTTGCTCGGTTTTTTTGCAAAATTTTCGCAAAAAACGACCGCTTGTTCAGCTTCTTTACGGCTTGCTACCATATCTCACCTAGAGACTTAGGTTCACAAGCTCGGTATCCTCTAAGTTAAAAATTAATGTGAACTGCCTGCAATATCTTTGGCGTTACGTTGTAAATAAATTGTTACTGCACGTACATCATCCGCAGACATTGAAGTACGATCTTTCATTGAATTCACTACACCGATCCACTGGTTAGCGGTATAGTGATCAGCTCCTATTGCTGCGTGACAACCACTACAATGCGTTTGGTTTAAGTTATTGCCAAATTGATTTAAGGCAGCAATATTTGCAGTTACTGCGTTTTTTGGAACAGTAACTTCAAAATTCACTTCTTTCCAATTAGAGTTAGTTACATTATCGAAAACCGTTTTTACGACATTAACTTTACTTTGTGCTTCATCAGGTAATAATGCAACCATAATGCGTTTGCCTAAATCCATATACACAACAGACTCTGCCCCTTCTTGTTGCCAACCATTAATAGTTGCTTTTACCTGTTCGCCATCTTCTTTCCATTGATGCAATTCAGCATAAGGCAATAAGCGAATCTCGCCACTTTGTGTTAGCTGAACGGCTGTCATTGCAAGAGAATAAAGCTTTTTATCATTTGCGGTAAACTCTGCACCGTGTTTTGCTAATTCACCTGCAGCAGCTGCATTGTCCACTTGAATGTCTGGCATAAAATGAGCTATACCTTTATGGCAATCAATACAGGTTTGATTTGTTTCTTGAGCAAGTTTATGCATTTTCTGTGCGGCTTCTTTTTGCTCTGAAAGCACCATTGCATCAAAACTATGGCAAGAACGGCAAGTCGCGGAATCTGTTTCTTTCATATCCTCCCACACACGTTGAGCCATCTCTAAACGGTGAGCCTCATAGGCTTCTTGGTCAGGCAATTTGTTGGTAACAAAGGTATGCCAAACATCTTTTAAAGCAACCACTTTTGCTTTGAAATAGTGCAAGCCATCTTGCGGTACGTGGCAATCTGAACACTCCGCACGAATCCCTTTTCGGTTGGAGAAATGCACACTTCCCTCCCATTCTGCTTGCGGGTGAGTCATTGAATGGCAGCTGACACAAAAATCAGTTGAATTCGTGGTTTTCATCGCATATTGTGAACCACCTAAAACGGCAGCGCCGAGCCCCATAATGCCAATAAAAGCGGCTATTTTTTTCATCTTAGACATATAACTACCCCACTAAAAAACGCTAAAAATTAAAGACGAAGGCATTCTATTAACTCACTAGAGTTATAAACAATAAGTAAAAATACGTATTAACTCAAAAGAGTTAATAAAGTTTGATTTAAGGCAAAAAATAGCAAATAAAAAAGGGAGAAAACTCTCCCTCAATATTATTTATAAGAAAACCACGTAGGTAATACAAATTGCGAATCCGCAAATAACTCTGGTGCAATTACCGCACTTCTGCCTTGCTGGATTTGGTAAATAAGCTGTGGCAAGCTAATAGATAAGTCTTTTGTTTCTGGATAAGTTAAACCGATTTGGCTATCGGTATTAAAATAATAAGTACCGTTTACACCATAATGCGGTTGCTGACGAATAATATTTGAAACCGCCTTAAAATGGCGAGGGGAAACACTTTGTTTCCAAGCATTCGCTAAAATATTTACTTGATCATAAGCAATACTGGCTTGTGAATAGGTTGGTTTTCGCTCGAATAACTGCTCATAACACTGGCAAAATTGGCGTCCTAAAAAGTTATCGCTTAAGCCGCTATTGGTACTCCACAATACTCCTTCGCAAGGTTGTTCGTGTGGCAAAAATGCAGAAGGCGCATAAATACTGTAAATAATTGCATTAGTCGGATTTTCAATAAAGGCTTGATGAAAATGAACAATATCTTCCGCAAAATAAGAAGCAAGTACGATAATAGAGGGCGACACATTATGAATTTGCGTCATCAAATGTTGATAAGCCGTCGGCTCTTGTTCCAGCTCTACATATTCAATATTCCAACCTTGTTTATGCAAATTGTGCGATAAATTATCGATACCAATATCCACTTTTTGCCATTTTACACTTACAATCATCACCGTTTTATTTTGCATAAAATCTGCATAATAATAACGGTAATATTGCAGAAAATTTAAAATACCCAAGCTATAAGTAACATCACTTGCACACACTTGGAACATATTTTCAATTCGCTTATTTGGCAAATTTTGTGCAAGTTTATTTGAACCGCTATGAGTGGCAATATGTAAATAAGGGATGCTTTCGGTTGCAATGAGTTCGTGAACTTCGGGCAAATAACAAGCATAGGCGGTAGAAATCGCATCAACTTCTTGATCCAACAACGCATTATAAGCATTTAATATGCTGGGTTTATCCTCTACACAAAAACCGGCTGTGGCAATTTGCACTTCTCGCCCATTAATACCGCCTTGCCGATTTATATTTTCTACCGCAAGTTGCGTACCATTGAGCAACTCTCTAGTATCAATTTGACCTATCCCCTGTTCTACATAAGGCACACCAAGAATAATAGGGCGATAGTTATAACGATTAATCGAAAAAGTTGCAAGTTCATCCATTACAAGCGGTCGTTTTTCGTTTGCAATTTGCAAGGCGAGTTGTTCGATTTTAAAGGTAGCAAGAATAGATTTTTCTAGCTTGCCTGGTGTTGGTAAGCAGATTAAGTGTTCTGTAATGGCAAAAACAGCCAGCAAAGTTCGACTTTCTGTTTTCGTTTTAGAGAAAATATTTTCAATATGTTTATCAACAGTACGCTTACTAATATTCAGTTCATTGGCAATTTCTTCATTGCTAAGCCCACTGCTGACTAACGTTAATAACTCAATTTCTCGCTTGCTCAGTTCAAATGGTAATTTGCTCTGCTCTGCATGTATTAATGTGAACTCTTGATGGCGTTTTAACAGAACCTTCAGCCAATACTGGTTAGACAAACAATAGAAAAAAGACGATGATGTCTGATCTGAATAGAGAAAGGCTTGAGCATAGAGGCAGAGTTGTTTTAACTGAGTTAAATACTCTGCCCCTGTTTTATTTTCCCATTCTAAAACCTCGCCTTGCTTATTAATTAAGCAAGACCATTGACTATTTTCAATCATTCTTTTCCCTAAATATAAAGATTATCAGAATTAAAATAACAAAATTACCTATTCAAAAAAATGATATAAATCAAACCAACCTAATTTAGTTATGGCCTCCGTTTTAAATATACTATTATCTACCTCTTGCTTAATCCGCTTTCTCCCCCTAAAATAAAACTAATTTTTTACAAGACTCCGAGCATTATTTCCTAACTCTAAAAATTAAAGACAAATTTTTGATATGGAATTTATGCCAGTAACAGCAAAGCTGTTCAAAGGATAACTTAGAAATGGGTTGTCCTCTCGTGTTTAGAAAGGTGTCAAATGCAATCTATTATCCCAGTGAAAAACGTGGGTAATGATGTCGTTTCCGGGTTGGTTGATCGTTTTCAACGTCAATACACCTATTTACGGCTCTCCATTACCGATGTTTGTAATTTCCGTTGTAATTACTGCTTACCGGACGGCTACAAACCGCCTGCCCACAAGCAGACATTTCTCAAAGTGGACGAAATCCAACGCATCGCCAACGCCTTTGCTAATCTTGGCACGGAAAAAATCCGCATTACCGGCGGCGAGCCGACTTTGCGTAAAGATTTCGTTGAAATTGCCCACACGCTTTCCCAAACCGCAGGCATTCGCAAGGTGGCTCTCACAACCAACGGCTATCGTATGGAGCGTGATGTCGAACTCTGGCAACAAGCCGGCATTACCGACATTAATGTTAGCGTGGATAGCCTCGATACTCGTCAATTCCAACTAATTACCGGCGAAAACAAGCTGCAATCCATTTTAAACGGCATTGATAAAGCCTTTGAAATCGGTTACAAAAAAGTGAAAGTGAATGCGGTTCTGATGAAGCAATACACCGCCCACGAGCTGGACAAATTTTTAGCGTGGATTAAAGACAAGCCAATCCAAATGCGTTTTATCGAGCTAATGGAAACCGGCGAAATGGACGATTTTTTCAAGGCTCAGCATCTTTCAGGGCAATCCATAATGGAGCGTTTAATGCGTGAGGGCTGGCAGCTCCAACAAAAAGCGATGTCAGACGGCCCAGCAAAAGTGCTTTCTCATCCTGATTACCAAGGCGAAATCGGCTTGATTATGCCCTATGAAAAAAACTTCTGCCAAAGCTGCAACCGCCTACGTGTTTCCGCCCTCGGCAAACTGCACTTATGCCTATTCGGCGAAGAAGGGATTGATATTCGGGATCTGCTGCAATCAGATGAACAGCAGCTACAACTTGAAGCAAGATTAAAAGCGGCATTACAAGGCAAGAGAGAACACCACTATTTGCATATTGGGGATAGTGGGGTGAGGAATAATCTTTCTTCGATTGGTGGGTAAAATTACCCTACTTTCTTTGCTTCGCCAAAGAAAGTAACAGAAAAACCTACGATATTAATTTTTTACCTAAATTTAAAGAGACAAAATAAATGACCAACTTCACCCACATCAACCAACACGGCGAAGCCAATATGGTTGATGTTTCAATGAAACAAGAAACCGTCCGCATTGCTCGGGCTGAGGCGTTTGTGCGTATGAATGCCGAAACGCTGCAAATGATCGTAAACGGCAATCACCACAAAGGCGATGTGTTCGCCACCGCTCGCATCGCTGGGATTCAAGCGGCGAAAAGAACGTGGGAGCTTATTCCGCTTTGCCACCCTCTGTTGCTTTCTAAGGTGGAGGTTCAGCTTGAAGCCTTGCCGGAAACCAATCAGGTTCGTATCGAAAGCCTTTGCAAACTCACCGGCAAAACCGGGGTGGAAATGGAAGCCCTTACGGCGGCAAGCGTGGCTGCACTGACGATTTACGATATGTGCAAAGCAGTGCAGAAAGATATGATTATTGAAAATGTCCGCCTGTTACACAAAAGCGGCGGTAAATCGGGAGATTTCAACGTTGATTAAGGTCTTATTTTTCGCCCAAGTGCGTGAACTTGTGGCAACGGATATGTTAGAAGTTGAGCCAACCTTTGCGACCGCCGAAGAGCTGCGTGAGCATTTGAGCCAGCAAGGGAAAAAATGGCAGTTAGCCTTAGAAAAAGGCAAGCTGTTGATGGCAATTAACCAAACTATTTGCCCGCTCGATACCGAAATTAAAGACGGTGATGAAGTGGCGTTTTTCCCACCGGTAACAGGGGGCTAAATGCGTTCCACGTTGATTGAAGTGCAAGAAGCGGAGTTTGACCAAAACCAAATCTACCGCTGGTTAAGCGAATACCATAGCGTTGGGGCAACGACCCTTTTTATCGGTAAAGTACGTGAGATAAATTTGGGTGATAACGTTTCTGGCTTGTTCCTCGAACACTACCCTGCAATGACGAAAAAAGCCCTGCAAGCTATTGTGGATGAAGCACGCCAACGTTGGGATTTGCAACGTGTTGCCGTTGTTCATCGAATTGGCCAGCTTAATACAGGTGATGAAATCGTGCTGGTTGGGGTCAGCTCCGCCCACCGTGGTGATGCCTACCACGCCAACGAATTTATTATGGATTACCTCAAAACCCGAGCCCCTTTTTGGAAACGAGAACAGACCCAAGAGGGCGAACGCTGGATTGAAGGGCGTGATAGCGACCAACAAGCGGCTGAAAAATGGAAATAATGTGCAAAAGGTAACCCAATGGAAAATTTATACATCGACTTACAAATCGCCTGCAAAAATAGCGAAAACTTACCGAGCGAAGCACAATTCTACACTTGGGTGCACAAAGCCCTTGCGATGCAAGCAAAAACCGAAGATTTCCCCGAAACGGAAATCACCATTCGCATTGTAGATGAAGCGGAAAGCCACGAGCTGAATTTAACCTACCGTGGCAAAGACAAACCAACCAACGTGCTTTCTTTCCCGTTTGAAGTGCCTGAAGGCATTGAAATACCGCTATTGGGCGATTTGGTGATCTGCCGTCAGGTGATGGAAAAAGAAGCCAAAGAGCAACAAATCAGTGAAGAAAGCCACTGGGCTCATTTAAGCGTCCACGGCACGCTACACCTGCTCGGCTACGACCACATCGAAGAAGCAGAAGCGGTGGAAATGGAAAGCCTTGAAACGGAAATTATGATTGCGTTGGGGTATAAAGATCCATATTTAAGCGAGAAATTGCCTGAATAATGCGAAAATTAGCTATCATTAATTGTAGGGGCGTATTGCATACGCCTTCATTTTTAGCAGAAATGGGCATACGCAGTACGCTCCTACAACCCTCTATTCTCATTCCTCCGACCTTTGAGCCTATCCCTTTTTCTAATGCCAAATCTCTACTCGGCAATGAATACCCTTTCGCCATTTACGATATGCGTGCGGAAAATGGTGTGAATTTCAACCTTGATGCCTTTGCGATTGTTGCCGGTACGATTCAAGAAAACGGTACGCTCTATCTGCTTTGCTCTGATTGGGAAAATGTGGAACATCTAACCGATTTTGACAGCCTGCGTTGGAATGATGGCAAAGCGGTTGCAACGCCGAATTTTTATCGATATTTCAAAGCATTGGTTGGAAAATATGGTTTTGAAATCTGCCTCGAATGTAGGGGCGTATGTCATACGCCCAAAATGGAAATGGGCGTGCGACGCACGCCCCTACAATTTAATGCGGAACAGCAATTTATTTTTGAAAACCTCCCATCTGATCCCGCATCTATCCACCTTATCACAGCCCCCCGTGGGCGTGGGAAATCAACCCTTGAAGGCAAATTAGCAGAAACCATTTCTCAAGCAAATCCTGTTGTGATTACTGCTCGTTCCCACTCTGCTCTGCCTAATTTTTGGAAGCAAGTGGAGGGTGAGAATGTCCGTTTTTTTGCTCCAGATCGGTTGATACAAGCGGTGGAAAACGGCGAAAAATTTGCAAAAACCTGGCTGTTTATTGATGAAGCAGCGAGCTTGCCGTTGCCAATGTTGCAGCAATGTTGTGAGCATTTTGACAAAGTTGTTTTAACCACCACCACGCAAAATTACGAGGGCACGGGGCGAGGGTTTGGGCTGAAATTGCCGAAAATGTTGAATAAACCGTTCAAGCATTGGACGTTGTCCGAACCGTTACGCTGGGGGGAGAATGATCCGTTGGAAAATTTCGTGAATGAATTGCTGTTATTGCAACCGAAAATGGGTGTATGCAATACGCCCCTACAGGTGCAATTTTATCATCTACTTGCCTCTGCCCATTACAAAACCACGCCGACCGATTTACGCCGTTTGTTTGATGGCGAGCAGCAAATTACCCTGCACGATATCGAAAACGAGCAACTTATCGCTGGCATTTGGGCGGTGAATGAGGGTGGTTTAGATGAGGCTCTTACCCAAACGATTTGGCGTGGTGAACGCCGTCCACAGGGCAATTTGGTGGCTCAATATCTCTGCTTTCAGGGTAATTTGCCACAGGCTTGTGAGCTTCATTCCGTGCGGATTTCTCGCATTGCGGTGGCAGCTGAAAAGCAACGTCAAGGCATTGGTAAGCGGTTGATTTCTCGTTTTATTTTGCAAATTTCTACCCAAAATCCACTGCTTGATTTTATTTCCGTCAGCTTTGGGATCACTGCTCCGCTCTATCAATTTTGGGCAGATTGCGGCTTTGAACTGGTGCAAATCACCCCCAACAAAGAAGCCAGCAGCGGCTATCGCAGTGCGATGATGATTTACCCAATTTCCGCACAAGGCAAAGCGTTCTGCGAACAAGCGAAACACGCCTTTGCCCGAGATTTTGCCTTGCAGCCGTTTTTTGCCGAAATCAGCGAAGATTTGCCAAATTTCCGCCAATTTCAACCGCTTGCAGAGAGCAAATTAAACGAAAAAGATTGGCAAAACTTAACCGCTTTTGCTGAAGGGAAACGTGCATTATCGGCAGTTTATGTCAGTTTGAAACGATTGAATTTGCCGGAAATTACGCTACAAGCTAACGCCGACAAAGCCGAAATTGCAAAATACCGGCAAATTGTGCGAGAGCATATAAAGCCATAAAAATAATTTATGCGAATAAATTAAATTTTTTATGTTTACCTCTTGCTAATTTTTCCATTTAGCCTTATAAATTCACCGTTTATTTTTAAATTTTAAGGAGGATTCCCTATGCCAATGTTTAGCCATATTCAAGCAGCTCCTGCCGATCCGATTTTAGGTTTAGGCGAGGCTTTCAAAGCAGATACCCGCGAAGGTAAAATTAATTTAGGTATCGGTGTTTATATGACCGATGAAGGAAAAACCCCTATCGTTAAAGCGGTAAAAGAAGCAGAAAAACGCTTATTAGAAAACGAAACCACCAAAACCTATCTAACCATTGACGGTGTGCAAGCCTTTAATGCCGCAACACAAGCGTTATTATTCGGCGAAAATGCGGAAGTCATTACCTCTGGGCGTGCGAAAACCGCTCAAAGTTTAGGTGGTACAGGGGCATTACGTATTGCGGCAGAATTTGTAAAACGTCACACGGCAGCGAAAAATGTTTGGATCTCCACCCCAACGTGGCCGAACCACAACGCTATTTTTGAAGCGGTCGGCATTGATGTGAAAGGCTACCGCTACTACGATAAAGAGACCAACGGTTTAGATTGGGATAACTTAATCGCAGACTTAAGCCAAGCGGAAGCTGGCGATGTGGTATTACTCCACGGCTGCTGCCACAACCCGACCGGTATCGACCCAACCCCTGCACAATGGGAGCAATTAGCCGCATTATCGGCAGAAAAAGGCTGGTTACCGTTATTCGACTTCGCTTACCAAGGCTTCGCAAACGGTTTGGAAGAAGATGCTTACGGCTTACGTGCATTCGTGAAAAACAACCGTGAATTATTGGTGGCAAGCTCATTCTCGAAAAACTTCGGTTTATATAACGAGCGTGTTGGGGCATTTACCTTAATTGCAGATAACGCGGATGACGCAAACCGTGCATTTACGCAAATTAAATCAATTATTCGTGTGCTTTACTCTAACCCATCTGCCCACGGTGCAAGTGCGGTTGCGGTGGCGTTAGCTGATCCTGAACTGAAAGCATTATGGATTGGAGAGTTAGACGAAATGCGTAACCGCATTAAAGAGATGCGTGCGAAGTTGGTGCAATTATTGAAAGAGAAAAGCGCAAACAAAGATTTCTCATTCATCAACGAACAAAACGGTATGTTCTCTTTCAGCGGTTTAACACCGGAGCAAGTGGACAGACTAAAAGATGAATTCGCAATTTATGCGGTGCGTTCAGGTCGAATTAACGTGGCAGGCATCACCAGCAAAAATATTGAAGCATTAGCAGATGCGATTGTGAAAGTGCTTTAATTGAGTAAAAAACAAAAGGTGAACATTCGGTTCGCCTTTATTTTTGCTTCAAATTTGATTATTTGTCTAACCAAAGCATAAAATCCGCGACAGTATGGAATGAACCAAAGACCAGCACAATATCTTGCTCGGTTGCTTTTTCAAACAACACAAGGCTGGCTTCAGATACGGTTTCATAACTACAAGCGGTCGAATTTGGCAAAACTTTTACCAATTTTTCTAATACAGCCTCGCCACTCTGCCCTCGCCAACAATCCAAACCGGCACAATGCCATTCATCAATCACGCTTTCCAACGGCACCACAATACCGGATAAATCCTTATCTTCTAAGGCACTAAACACCGCATAAATGTGCTGATTTGGGCGTTTTAACTCATTTAAGCGTTCCGCCAAATAACGTGCAGCGTGCGGATTATGCCCCACATCAATAATCACTTTGGCAAGCGGTCTATTTTTTGAAAAATTTGCAAAATCTTTGTCTGTTAGCGTTTGGAAACGAGCGGTCATTTGAGCTTCAAGAAAGGCTTCTCGAATAATTTGCTCATCAATTTCAAACGGCAGTTGCATTAACGCTGCCAATGCTGTGCCAGCATTGGGAATCGGAATTAACGGCAACGGTAAATCCACGAAAGATTTGGCTTCAGAACGCCATTGGAACAGATTATTTTGAATGTCAAAATACCAATCCTTACCTCGATAAAAAGCGTGACAATTTAACGAATTGACGATTTCTTTAATCGAATTTGGGCAATCCGGTTCACCGATAATGACAGGAATATTCGCACGGAAAATGCCTGCTTTTTCCCGCCCGATATCTTCACGGTTATCGCCAAGAAATGCGACGTGGTCGATGTCGATGGAGGTAATAATCGCCAAGTTTGGCTCAACAATGTTAGTGGCATCTAAGCGACCGCCTAAGCCCACTTCCAAAATCACAATATCAAGATTATTTTGCTTGAATAAATCCAAGCCTGAGAGCGTGCTGAACTCAAAATAGCTGAGTGAAGCGGTCTTTTTTTCGTTAATTTTTGCAAATGAACGAATGTGCTCTGCATCAGGTAACAATTCGCCATTCACTCGCACACGCTCGTTGTAGCGGATTAAATGTGGTGAGGAAAATACGCCGACTTTAAAACCGGCTTTTAGCAGAGCCACTTCCAGCAATCGGCAGGTTGAACCTTTGCCGTTTGTGCCGGCAACTGTGATGACATAAGGGGCAGGATTAAGCAAGTCTAGCTCTTTTGCCACTTGGGTGATGCGTTCCAAGCCCATATCAATCGGTTTGGAATGGGCATTTTCTAAATAGGAAAGCCACGTTTCCAAAGAATCCGTGGCTTTAGGGGTTATTAATGTGTTCATTAAAACTTCATTATTCAAGGTTATGCAACGTCTTCAACCACTAATTCCGCTACTTTAAACGGTGTTGGTTGATTGGTTAATTTCGCACAAAGGCGAGCTAAGGTATCACGCATCTCTTTACGAGGTACGATCATATCAATCGCTCCGTGCTCTAATAAAAACTCAGCACGTTGGAAGCCTTCCGGCAATTTTTCACGCACGGTTTGCTCAATAACACGAGGGCCCGCAAAGCCGATTAACGCTTTTGGCTCAGCGATATTAATATCGCCCAACATTGCAAGACTTGCAGAAACACCGCCTAAAGTTGGGTCGGTTAATACGGAAATAAACGGCACGCCCTGCTCTTTCATTTTTGCCAAAATCGCACTGGTTTTTGCCATTTGCATTAACGAGAACAAAGCCTCTTGCATACGAGCACCGCCAGATGCCGAGAAACAGATAAACGGAATTTTTTCCGCTAACGCTTTTTCTGCCGCTTTCACAAATTTCGCCCCAACCACAGAACCCATTGAGCCACCCATAAATTCAAAGTTGAATGACGCAGTTACCACCGGCATATTGTGTAACGTGCCGGAAAGGACGATGAAAGAGTCTTTCTCGCCTGTCTGTTTTTGAGCAGCGGTTAAACGATCTTTATATTTTTTCAGATCTTTAAACTTCAACACATCTTGCGGTTCTAAATCGGCGGCAAGTTCAACTGCTGAATCTTTGTCTAATAAATTCAATAAACGGGTGCGTGCATCAATACGCATATGATGATCACATTTCGGACATACATATTGATTACGTTGTAATTCTTCACTATAGAGAACCTGTTCACAACTTGCACATTTCGTCCAAACCCCTTCAGGGATCTTTGATTTTGCAGTACTTGATGAAGATGAATCTCTACCTAAAATTCTGTCTAACCAGCTCATTTTTAGTCCTTCTGGATTGAGTTGTGGGATAAATAAAATTCTTGCTATTAAAGCACAATTTATGGCTTTTTGATATGTTTTATTGACATATCAGATCACTAACTGTGTGCATAAGTACGATAAAAAAACGCAATCATAAGAATAACAAGCATTATAACAATTTGAATCAAACGTTTTTTGGTTAATTTTTCCACTGCCATTTTATATCCTTGGTTGCTAAAAAATCGTCATATTATAAGCGAAAAGAAGGTTATTATGCTAGAATTTGTAAAATTTGGGTAAAAATCGATCGCTTGTAATAAGGAAAAATATGGCTACTATCGAACAATTTCTTGAAGTCGTGAACCAACTTCGCCACCCAGAACACGGCTGCCCGTGGGATTTAAAGCAGAACTTCGACACTATGCTTCCCCATTTATTAGAAGAAACCTATGAAGTTGCTGAAGCTATCCATACTCAAGATCGTTCTGCTCTAAGAGAAGAATTGGGCGATTTATTACTGCAAGTTGTTTTCTTAAGCCAACTAGCAAAAGAAGAAGGCTCTTTTACCTTTGATGATGTTGTAAACGATATTCACGATAAACTGATTTACCGCCATCCTCACGTTTTTGGTGATGTAAAAGCAGAAAATAGTGAAGAGGCGTTAAAAAGCTGGGAAGCACAAAAAGCGAATGATGAAAAACATCGTAACCAAGAATCTATATTAGATGATCTCCCTTTTGCTTTACCCGCTCTTACTCGTGCCAATAAATTACAAAAGCGTTGTTCAAAAGTCGGTTTTGATTGGGATAACCCACAAGATGTATTAGCTAAAGTAGAAGAAGAACTTGATGAAGTGAAAGCAGAAATAGCTCTATATCCAGAGCGTTCAGCTGAACTTGCTGAAGAATTAGGCGATTTGTTGTTTGCAGTTGTAAATTTATGCCGTCATTATCATACAGATGCTGAGGAAAACCTACGAAACGCCAATCTGAAATTTGAGAAACGTTTTAAAAGAGTTGAACATATAGCTAAAAGTAATAATAAAACTATAACTGATTATACTCTGAAAGAGTTAAATAAAATATGGGAGAAAATAAAATAGATAATATCTATCATTTAGATAGATATAAAAGATAGTACCGTAAGACTTACATTGAATTATAATTACACAAATAAAATCCACCTCTATATGTAAATTTATGTAAATTTATTTTTGGGTTGATAAACTATAAATTTGCATATTTTATCTATGTATTAGAAATCCCTCCTTATTTATATACTAAATAGTCAAAAGCTCTTTCCGTTTTGTAAATTAATGTAAATTAGGCTCAAGTAAATAAATATAAGCAAAAATATGGGAAGTAGCTCAATTGATTGGGCTTGATATATAATCGAAATGGAAAGTATAAAATTCATGTAGGAATTACATTATGCCCCAAATATTATTAATAGATGATGATGTTGAATTTACAGAACTACTAATTGAATTACTTTCTCTAGAGGGATTTAATATAACAGTAGTGCATAATGGGCAGGAAGGACTAAATAAACTAGAATCTAATTTCTATGACCTAGTTTTATTAGATGTCATGATGCCTGTATTAAATGGTCTTGAAACTTTAAAACAGATAAGGCAAAAGTATTTAGTACCAGTACTAATGTTAAGTGCTAGGGATGATCAAATCGATCGTATTTTAGGATTAGAACTAGGTGCAGACGATTATTTACCTAAGCCATTTAATGACCGTGAGTTAGTTGCAAGAATTAAAGCTATTTTAAGAAGAACTGCAAGATTACCAGACCCAATAAATAAAAATTCCAAACTAAACAAAAATGAAAACTCTTCTAAGTTACTAAATTTTGCTGGAGTACAACTGCATCCAGGTAGGCAGGAGGTTTCTTATCAAGGTAATATTTTGGATTTAACTGGTACAGAATTTGCTTTATTATTTTTATTAATGCGGAATCCCGGTGAAGTTTTATCTCGAGACTTATTAAGCCTAGAGATTCTAGGGAAACAGTTAACACCTTATGATCGGGCTATTGATATGCATATTTCTAACTTGCGTAAAAAATTACCTGAACGAGAGGACGGATTACCCTGGTTTAAAACTTTACGAGGTAAAGGTTACTTATTAGTAACAGATGAATAATTTACTCAAATCCCTAAATAGCAAAAATATTTTAGGGATTTTTACATTTATAGTACCTATGAAACAGTTATTTCAAAAATATTTAGATATCAAAAAACGTTTAGCTTATAAACTGATGGTTTATTATGGCTTACTATTTATTTTATTTATGGCTCTAGCATTTAATTTTGATAAATTCGATGCACGTAAGTTTTCTCCTATTCCATTAAAAGAACAGACTTATTTCCAGGAGGAAAGTTTAGCGACAGAAAGAAGTTTGAATCTTGATGAAATTTTCGAGAGAAATTTATCTGTTGAAACCTCTAATGGTTATGATGTCATTTTAGAAGAAAAATCCACAGGTATGCTAAGTGGTGTGAACCAAAGTAATATGAAAGCATTACAAGTGTTTATTTATCAGGCTCAACAGTCAACAGAGCCACTACAGAAGAGATTTGAAAATATTCAAATTTATGGTCCTTTCATAGTTCATTCGGATATCAATACTTATAATCAATATTTTATTAGGGCAACAGATGCTCAGGATGAGTGGCTAAATACTATTTTGGATTCTCCTATTCTTATGATATTGATCCTTATGCTTATGGGAACACCAATTTTGATTTGGTTAGCACTTACAATTACCCGTCCTATTGAAGCCCTTACAATCTCCGCAAATTCAGTAGCAACAGGTAATTTAGAGACTAATCCTAAATTAGAAACTGAAGGGATCTATGAAATTAGAGAGGTAGGAAAAAGCTTTAACCATATGGTGAAAAGCCTGAAAGATTTAACTCAACAACAACAACGAATGATTTCAGATATTTCTCATGAATTAAAAACACCTCTTGCACGACTTCAATTAGCCACAGGGATTTTACGTAGAAAAACAGGCGAATTCCCTGAAATTAATCGTATTGAAGCAGAAGTGGGGAAATTAAATCAAATGATTAAAGATTTACTGACTATTTCTCGCCAGCAGTTAAATTATCAAACCAATAAAAGAGTCTTTGCTATATCTGAAATTTGGACATCCGTATTAGAAGATGCAAAATTTGAGACTTCACAAAAAGATATTATTTTGGTAATTAAACAAAATATAAAAAATCCAGAAAGTTGTTTTATCAATGGTACTATTGATTTACTTGCTAGTGCCTTAGAAAATTTAATTCGAAACGGGCAAAAATATGCTCAAACAATGCTCTCAGTTGAAATGAATATTGAGGCAGAACATCTAATACTTATTGTTGAGGATGATGGAAAAGGTGTGCCAGAACATGAATATGAAAATATTCTAAAACCTTTTTACCGGATAGATGAGGCAAGAGCGAGAGAAACAGGTGGTACAGGGTTAGGATTAGCCATTGTACAAAATGCAGTAGAACAACATCAAGGTACAATTATGTTAGGTAAAAGCAACATGGGAGGCCTAAAAGTTGAGATGAAATTGCCTTTATGGTATACCTCAATCCACTAATCATTAATTGTAATAATAATGGGAAAACGACCTTTTGTATGATATTAATTGAAATTGAAAACCTAAATAAATATTTTGGCTTGGGGGAAAACCAAGCCCATATTTTAAAAAATATCAACCTAACCATAGAACAAGGCGATTTTATTGCAATTATTGGAGCTTCAGGCTCCGGCAAATCCACTTTGATGAATATCATCGGTTGTTTAGATACCGCAAGTTCAGGTATTTGCCGTATTGATGGTAAAGAAACTCAGCAAATGAGTGCTGATGAACTCTCTGATTTACGCCAACGAAAATTCGGTTTTATTTTCCAACGCTATAATCTATTGTCTGCTCTTACAGCCAATGAAAATGTAGCTCTACCCGCCATTTATGCAGGAATGGATACCAGCTCTCGTAAACAACGTGCCGATAATTTACTCACTAAACTGGGATTAGATGATAAAACACGCAATCGTCCCAATGAACTATCAGGCGGACAACAGCAACGTGTGAGTATTGCCCGTGCATTAATGAACGGTGGCGAAATTATTCTAGCCGATGAACCTACAGGAGCATTAGATTCCAAAAGTGGTGAAACAGTGCTGGAAATTTTACGGGATCTGCACCAAGAAGGTCATACCATTATTATGGTTACACACGACCCTAACATTGCCGCTCAAGCCAGTCGTGTGGTTGAAATTAAAGATGGTGAAATTATTCGAGATGAACGCCAAAAACCTTACTCAACCGAGCTTAAACTTAATAAAACGCCCCATCAACAGCCTCGTTTTTTTGACCAATTAATTGAGTCTTTCAAAATGGCAAGCAGTGCTATCTTAGCTCATAAAATGCGAGCGTTGCTCACAATGCTTGGCATTATTATCGGCATTGCCTCTGTTATTTCCGTTGTTGCATTAGGGCAAGGCTCACAGCAGCAAATTTTAGCGAATATCAATAATTTAGGTACAAATACAATGGATATTCTCAACGGCACAGGCTTTGGCGACCGACGAGCAAATCTCACTAAAAACCTAACGATTAGTGATGCGTTAGCATTAAGCCGACAAAATTATGTTGAAAGCACAACACCATCAAGTAATGTGAATGCAACCTTAATTTATGGCAATACTGCGGTAACTGGCTCTGTGCGAGGTGTTGGTGAAGAGTTTATGGACGTAAAAGGGCTGAAACTTATTTCAGGGCGTTTTTTCACGGCTGAAGAGGTGAAAAATGTTGCTCAAGTGATTGTGATCGACCCTAACACACAAAAAGATTTAGGCTTACCTAATCCGGTGGAAGGTGAAATTATTTTAGTGGATAAAAAACCGCTTCAGATTATTGGCGTGGCTCAACAAGCCAATGCAATGAATCAAACCAGCCTGACCCTTTGGTCGCCTTATAGTACGATTATGCAACGTGTTTCAGGGGCGAAGCAGATTGATTCTCTCACGGTTAAAATTAAAGATAATGTCGAAAGCCAAACCGCAGAAAAAAGCATTACCGAACTGCTCATAGCCCGACATGGCAAAAAAGATTTCTTTATTATTAACAGTGATAGCATTAAACAAACCATTACTGATACCACGAATACGATGACATTACTGATTTCTTCTATTGCCCTTATTTCATTGATTGTAGGCGGTATTGGTGTAATGAATATTATGTTAGTCTCAGTGACGGAACGTACCCGAGAAATCGGCGTGAGAATGGCAATTGGAGCCAAACAACGCAATATTTTGCAACAATTTTTAATTGAAGCCGTAGTAATTTGCTTGATTGGTGGCGTAATTGGTATTTTATTGGCAGGTGGCATTATTTGGGCATTCAATAGTTTAGGCTCAAACTTTAAAATGATTCTCTCACCCGAATCCGTTATTATTGCAGTACTCTGCTCGACCCTTATCGGCATTGTATTTGGCTATATTCCTGCTCGCAATGCTTCAAGGCTCAATCCGATTACAGCTCTTGCTCAAGAGTAATAAATAATTTCACAAGCGGTAAGATTTTTGTAAAATTTTACCGCTTATTTACAGAATAAAAAGGAAAAACCAATGACAATAACCAACATTGAACTAGAACACATTCTCAACACAAAACTAAATAGCTCTGCAATTAATGACTACGCCCCAAACGGCTTACAAGTTGAAGGCAAAAAAGAAATCAAAAAAATCATTACCGGCGTAACTGCCTCACTCCCTCTGATTGAAAAAGCGATTAAGAAAAATGCAGATGCAATTTTAGTCCATCACGGTTATTTTTGGAAAAGTGAAAACCCGTGCATTCGAGGTATGAAAGGCAAGCGAATTAAACAATTATTAGTGAATGAAATTAACTTATTCGGCTACCATTTACCACTTGATATCCACCCAGAATTAGGCAATAACGCTCAGCTAGCGAAGCATCTGGGCGTAATCAATTTACAAGGTTTAGAAGAGAACCAAAACTCTATTCCAATGTGTGGCGAATTAGAAACACCAATTTCTGCCGAAGAACTAAAACAGAAACTTGAAAAAACGTTACAACGCACCGTTATTTTGTGTGATGAGTTTACTTCATCGCCACAAAAATTGATTAAAAAAATCGGTATCTGTTCAGGTGGCGGACAAGGCTATATTGATCTCGCTTTTGAAAAAGGCTGCGATGCGTTTATTAGCGGTGAAATTTCCGAACAGACTACCCATTCTGCCCGTGAACAAGGCATTTACTATTTCGCTTGTGGACACCACGCAACCGAACGAGACGGCGTAAAAGCTCTCGGCGAATGGCTTGCTCAGCAATATGGATTAGACGTAGAATTTATTGATATTGATAATCCAGCGTAGTTTACTAACTTCTTAAAGAAGCAACAAGCGGTCATATTTGCCTATTTTTTGCAATTTGCAAAAAATTACTTAAAATCAACCGCTTGTTTATTCATAATCTAGAGTTCAAAATCGCCAAAATCACTGCTATCTACTTTAGCATCAATCTGACCAACCAAATAAGAGCTAACTTCCACTTCTTGTGCTGCTACTTGTACATTATCTGAAACTAACCACGCATTGATCCACGGAATGGGGTTAGAGCGTGCTTTAAATGGCAACGGTAGCCCAACAGCTTGCATTCGAATATTGGTGATATATTCAACATATTGCACCAAAATATCGCGATTCAGCCCAATCATCGAGCCATCTTTAAACAGATAATCTGCCCAAGCTTTTTCTTGCTCTGCAGCGCTTAAAAACAGCTCATAGGCCTCTTGTCGGCACTCGCGTGCAATTTCTGCCATTTCCGGATCATCATTTCCATACGCCATAATATTTAAAATATGCTGCGTACCGGTAAGATGCAAAGCTTCATCACGCGCGATAAACTTGATAATTTTAGCATTCCCTTCCATTAATTGCCGTTCTGCAAAGGCAAATGAGCAAGCAAAAGAGACATAAAAACGAATTGCTTCAAGTGCATTCACGCTCATCATACAAAGATAAAGCTGTTTTTTTAGGCTGCGTAAACTTACCTCGCAAGTTTTACCATCTACTTCATAACGGCCTTCACCATATAGGCTATAGAGTTGGCTGTCACGAATCAAATCATCATAATACGCAGAAATATCCTTCGCACGCTTAATAATTTCTTCATTGGTGACAATATCATCAAACACTATCGAAGGGTCATTTACAATATTGCGGATAATATGAGTATAAGAACGGCTGTGAATTGTTTCGCTAAATGTCCAAGTTTCAATCCAAGTTTCCAGCTCAGGAATAGAAACTAACGGCAAAAGCGCCACATTCGGGCTTCTTCCTTGAATAGAATCTAACAAAGTTTGGTATTTTAAATTGCTAATAAAAATGTGCTTTTCATGTTCAGGAAGTTGGGCATAATCAATACGGTCTTGCGATACATCTACTTCTTCCGGTCGCCAGAAAAATGAGAGTTGTTTCTCAATCAGTTTTTCAAAAATTTCATATTTTTGTTGATCATAACGTGCCACATTCACATTTTGTCCAAAAAACATGGGTTCTTTTAGTTGATCATTTTTATGTTGTGAAAACGTAGTATATGCCATGCTATTCTCCTTTATTTCTATTCTTATTAAATTTTACAAGCACCACCAGCACAGCCTTCATCTAGATCGTCTTGTGCATCTTCTGCTCCATCACGGGTATTTTGGTAATAAAGGGTTTTTAATCCATATTTATACGCTGTTAATAGATCTTTTAATAATACCTTCATCGGCACTTTGCCATCTGCAAAACGGGTTGGGTCATAATTAGTATTCGCAGAAATCGCTTGGTCAACAAATTTCTGCATAATACCAACCAAATGTAAATAGCCATCCATATTTGGAATATCCCAAAGCAGTTCATAATGTGTTTTCAAACGTTCATACTCCGGCACTACTTGTTTTAAAATTCCGTCTTTTGAAGCTTTAACACTAATATAGCCTCGAGGTGGCTCAATCCCGTTGGTGGCATTTGAAATTTGCGAGGAAGTTTCCGATGGCATTAAGGCAGTTAAAGTGGAATTGCGCAAACCAAATTGCAGAATATCCTGACGTAGCTGATCCCAATCATAATGAAGCGGCTCTCGGGTTAATTCATCTAGTTCTTTCTTATAAGTATCAATAGGTAACAGCCCTTTGGCGTAGGTGGTTTGGTCAAAATAGCTACAACGCCCCCGTTCTTTGGCTAAATTCATTGAAGCTTTTAATAAATAATATTGAATCGCTTCAAAAGTGCGGTGAGTTAAATTATTGGCACTGCCATCGGAATAACGCACCTGATTTTTAGCTAAATAGTAAGCATAGTTAATCACGCCTACACCTAATGCGCGACGATTTAATGAGCTGTTACGTGCAGCAAATACCGGATAATCTTGATAATCTAATAGAGCATCTAGTGCACGAACAACCAAATCAGCCAATTCTTCTAACTCATCTAAATCACTGAGTGTACCTAAATTAAATGCCGATAATGTACATAATGCGATTTCCCCTTGTTCATCATAAAAATGTGCGAGCGGCTTAGTTGGCAAGGCAATTTCTAAGCAGAGATTCGATTGGCGTATCGGTGCAACACGAGGGTCAAATGGACTATGAGTGTTACAGTGATCAACATTCTGAATATAAATTCGTCCTGTTGAAGCTCGTTCTTGCATCAGTAATGAAAACAATTCTACAGCTTTAACTTTACGTTGCCGAATGCTCAGGTCTTGCTCATATTGCAAATAAAGTTGCTCAAATTTAGCTTGATCAGCAAAAAACGCTTCATATAACCCCGGTACATCTGACGGGCTAAATAAGCTAATCTCACCGCCTTTAATTAAACGTTGATACATCATTTTATTAATCTGTACCCCGTAATCCATATGGCGAGCACGGTTCTCTTCCACACCACGGTTATTTTTTAATACCATTAAATTTTCTGCTTCCAAATGCCAAATTGGGAAATACACTGTAGCAGCCCCACCGCGAACACCACCTTGAGAGCAAGATTTTACCGCAGTTTGAAAATGTTTATAAAAGGGAATACAACCAGTATGAAATGCTTCCCCACCACGGATTGGGCTACCTAATGCCCGAATTGCACCGGCATTAACACCGATCCCAGCACGCTGTGAAACATATTTAACGATTGCTGCAGAGGTTGCATTGATAGAATCTAAACTGTCATCACATTCAATCAATACACAGGAACTAAATTGACGGGTAGGTGTTCTTACCCCAGCCATAATCGGTGTTGGCAAAGAAATTTTAAAAGTGGAAGTCGCATCATAAAAACGGCGAATATAATCTAATCTACTTTCTGTCGGATATTTGGAAAATAAACAGGCGGCCACCAATAAATACAAGAACTGAGCAGATTCGTAGATCTCTCCAGTAACACGGTTCTGTACTAAATACTTCCCTTCCAACTGTTTTACAGCAGCATAGGAAAACATCATATCCCGCCCATGATCAATAAAACCATTCATTGTCTCCCATTCTTCGGGTGTGTAGTCACTCAGCAAATCCGCATCATATCTACCTAGAGCAACTAATTTTTTAACGTGTGCATATAAATGCGGTGGTTCAAACTGCCCATAAGCTTTTTTGCGTAGATGAAAAATCGCCAACCGTGCTGCCAAATATTGGTAATCTGGCGTTTCCTTGCTGATTAAATCAGCTGCTGCCTTAATAATTGTTTCGTGAATATCAGTGGTTCGAATACCTTCATAAAATTGAATGTGAGAACGTAGTTCTACTTGTGAAACTGAGACATTCTCTAATCCATCTGCTGCCCAAGTGATCACTCGATGAATTTTATCCAAGCTGAGTTGCTCACGTGTACCATCACGCTTTTTTACCATTAAACTCTTATTCATAATTATTAGCCCTTCTAAAAATACCCTACAAAACACAACATCTTGTGTTTTTATATAAAAAAATTACAAGATAGTGTGCTTTTGGTAAAAGGTCAACGAATAAATTTTTGCTTGTTCTCTTGACAGGTGCTAAGTTATTTATAAATAACCATATTTTTATAAAGGAATAATATTGATTGGTTTATTTAACAACAAATTAGGAAATTTTGGTAGATAATCCTTGAATACAGATTAATCTCTGTTTACTTTCAGTAACGGTAAACCTGTGAGCTAGCCTCGTACCATATCGCCGAAAATTGTGGCTTGATATTACTCGTTAAAGCGGTAACTAGCCTCAGCTTCTACACCGTAAAAACGCACTTTTGCCTGATTATAACGATGCATAAATAGCTGATTTTCACGGAATAGATTTTCATTATAAATGTAGTTTTTAAAGTGGTTATAATACAGGTTTACTTTGTAATTTTTCTACCACTCTACTCTGCCAGAAAATTCGAGAGTAAAATCGTCTCACATATATTGCACAATGCCGAATATACTCAGCTGCTTATTGGTATTTTCTACCAATGGGAATTTTACTTCTCGATCATTAGGGGTATTCATACTGCTTTTGGAGCTTGATATTGCACGCCCCAACCCGGAACGTTGGCTAAATGGACTTAAGCTTGACACACTCAATGGCTTTCGCCTCATTGGCAACTTGCCACAGCCTTTGAATATGGTAAAAAACGTAAGCCTTTGGTGTCTGAACTATATTGTTTTAACAGGGGTTTATTCTGGGTTAAAGTCTATGCTTACAAAGAAAAATTGCTGTGGGTTGTGTAACCACAGTAGAGTAACGGAGGCTAGTTTTTAGTTACCGCTATAACCCGGTAAGCCAAAATTACACCTCGGCTAGCAATAGGAATGGCAAACGCTTGGGTTATCAATCAAGCCGCTTTATTCTTGGTGACACCGACAGACGCTACAAAGGCACTACCGTGCTAGGTAGTAAACTCAATCTCGGTAAAATCTGCCACAATCGCGTACAGAGTGCAAACCTTACCCTTTGGAAGTAAAACTGGCATTCTCGAGCTAACAACAAAACTGCAATTTGCCTACGCTAAGCACCGTAGCAACTGCCGAGCCTCTATGCCTAAAGCATCAACTTGATTCTCGAAAGCCGTTTCTGGTCCACCTTAAGGTAACAAGCAGTCAAATTTTCTGAACGTTTTGCAAATTGCAAAAAATGTTAAAAATTTAACCGCTTGTATCTATACAGCGGCTTCTTTTCCTTCCACATAAGTAATATAAACTGTTGCAGCAATAATAATAGCAGCTCCTAGCCATAATTTGCCCGGAGGTACCCAGTTAAAAACGAGCCAGCCGGCTAATACATTGAGCGGTAACTTAATAAAATCAAACGGTTGAATGTAAGAAGCATCTGCTAAATTATAGGCTTTTGCTACTGCTAATTGAGCGAGAGCGGTTAAAAAACCGAGTAAAATTAAAAAGCCGAAATCACTCCACGAAGGAAGGCTAAATCCGCTTGGGCTAAGATTAGTTAAAGCAATCAACAAGTTAAAGGGCGTGATTAAGATAAACAGATAAGCAACCATTGTTGTTGGGCTGTCATAACGGGAAAGTTTTTTAACCATCAATGAATAGCCCGCCCAGAAAAAGGCTGCGGCAAGTGGTAATAATGCAATCAAGTTAAAATTATCGCTCCACGGCTCTAAAATAATCATTGCTCCTACAAAACCAAGTGCGGTGGCAACCCAGCGTCTTTTGCCGACGTGTTCTTTTAAAAATAACCCAGAACCGATGGTAACAAAGAGTGGCGATGTCATCAGTAACGCAATACCCTGCCAAATCGGTAATTGGTTAGCTAATGCCATTGTCCAACACTGAATACCGATTGCGGAAAGAAAAATACGAAGACAATGTTGCCCAAAATGTGCCGTTTTTAATGATGAGAAAAAGCCGACATTATTCATACTTGGCACAAGAAACACAAACGCAATCAGATATTGCACTAATGCAATCACACTAGAGTCAATCGGCGAGATGGAAGTCAGCTTTGGAATAAGCGTATTAATGCAGGCAAACAACACACCTGCGGTGATAATTGCAATTGCCCCTTTAATCGGTTGATGGTTTTTCATAGATTTAATAAATTCTATTTAGTGAGATAAAATGAATACGTATTTTGGCTGATCTGTTCTGCCACCACTTTTTCTGGCAACTGTTTAATTTCTGCCAATTTTTTAATTACGGCAAAAAGTTGCTGAGTAATTTCTACAGGCTTAAATCCCTCGTGTTGCCAAGGGGCATCAGTTTCAATTAAAAGCCGTTCTAACGGAAACGTCTGAGCGACTTTTTGCGTTTTCGGGTTAGTCAAAATATCGGGCGTAAGACTAACAAAATAAGGGGTTAAAAGCAATTTTTCCAACGTTTCATTACTTGCTTTAAACCAATGGAAATGGGCTTTTTGAATTTGATGTCTTGCCAGCAATTCAAGGGCAATTTCCGTATCCTCATACACAATATGCAAATTTAACGGCAAATTATACCGCTTGCTTGCCACAATAAAACGCTCTAACAAATCAATATAAGGCTGATAATCTAATGCCGGATTTTCTCGCTTCAGATAATGCGGCAGTCCCACTTCGCCACAAGCGGTCAAATTTTTATGATTTTTTGCAATAAAATCAAAAAGTTTTTCGATTTCCTTCTCCGAAGGTAATACTTGCTCTGGGTGAAAACCAGCCGTAATGTAGAGATTAGAATACCGCTCTTTTAGTTCTAATAATCTTTCACAACTGGCTAAATCCGTTGCAACAGCAAGCACACCTTGTAAATTAGGTTGATGTAAGATTTGCTCAATTTCTTCATCTGAAAATTGATCGAGATGGATATGGGTATCGAAAAGCATTTTTTCTCCTCTTCTGATAACACAAATTTCTTCACAGAATAAATCTAAAATCAAGCAATAAAAACAATTTTTTTATAATCAAAGTGTCTATTTAGAATTTGACCAAGAAGCCGAAACGGCACAAGTAGCGATACAATCCGCCCTTGATAATCTCCGCCAAGCGGGATTTTCAGATTTAGTGTTACAGGAAGCTGGTGTCAGTTCGTTAAGTGAAATCGCCACCCGAACAGGCTTAACCCGTGCAGCTATTTCTATAACTACGCCAATGGTAAACGAGCCAAAGATTTCCCTCGTCCTGTTTATGGCGTGGCAAGCGGTTCCGCACTCTATTCGTGGAAAGAGGTAACAAATTGGCTTTATCAACGAAATAAAATCTCCAAAATGCAGTGGGAAGTGGCTGAGTGTGGGGCTGTGAGTTAAATTGTAAAAATTTGAGAGAATTTGACCGCTTGTTAGATTGAAGAATGAAGTTGATAGTCCCCGTATCCTGATGGGTACTAAACAAAATTAAGATACTCGTCAGAGACGAGTAGCGAGTAGAGAATACGGAAAATAAATAACTCTATTTATTCTTGGAGTTTGGAACTGTAATATCTCCTAAATTATTTATTGAATTAGATGTTCTATAATTATTACCTGTTAACGCAATTTTAGTAATAATTATGAAGTTTCTCATTTGAGAATCACTATACTCACTATTTTCTGGAAAATCTTTAGGGTTGCTAATTCTATGAATAACCTTTCTAATATAAAATAAAAAAGCTATCGTAGGCATCATTAATGTTATATTTTGTAACACCTGAACCATATAGCTATTATCTTGTTTCATGATATTCCACACTTCTAATTCAGGATTATTAAAATGCATAATAAGTAGAATCAAACCACTAATAGGAGATCCTAGAGTTAGAATAATTAAAAATAATGCTCCTATCCTTTCTAGGATACTAACCTTCGAATCACCTAAGTTGTTTCTGGAACTAAGATTCAAATCACAAATCCTACCTTCCAAAGATATAGGCAAATTGGGATCATTTTTCACAAAAAAATCACAAACAATCCATTCATCAGGATTTAAATAATCAAAATCCACTATAAAGATATTATCCTGGTTTTTATTATTCATAAAAAAATCAATCGAATTATTATATATAATTGGGTTGCCTATCATAATTAAATCATCATCTAACTTAATCCTTAAAGGATCTTTATCAGACAGGTCATTTTTTCTTATAGCTTCAACTCCATTATTCCATATCCTAGCCCGAATACAATATACTGAATCTAACTCCTTATCCGTATATTTATCCACAACCTTAAAGGGATAACCAATATCTTTACCATTACATCTTGTTTCAATAACTATTCCTCTATGAATAACATCAAATCTAATAGATTTTTTACTCTTTACATTCCTAGCTATAAAATATCCAACTATGAAACTAACAATAATTCCTAGAGTGAAAATTATGATATCTTTTAAAGTAATACTAAATATAATTTCATTATTCATTTTTAAATCTCCAACAAATACACCTTCAACTGCTGCACCTTATCCCTTACTGCAGCCGCTTTTTCAAACTCTAAATCTTTCGCAAATTCCCGCATTTGTTGTTCCAACACTTTCAGCTCTTTTTCTAATTCCTTACGGGATTTTGGTTTGTAGTCGTTTGCAGAATTTTCGGCTTTTTTGACCGCTTGTTTGCCGCGTTTTGGCTTGTCGGATTGTCCTATATCGAGCAACTCTCCGACTTTTTTGTTCAGAGCCTGTGGCACAATGCCGTTTTCTTCATTGTATTTCATCTGTTTTTCACGGCGGCGTTCGGTTTCCGTAATCGCTTTTTGCATTGAGTTGGTAATGCGGTCGCCGTATAAAATAGCTTTGCCGTTGAGGTTTCGGGCAGCTCGCCCGATAGTTTGGATAAGAGAGCGTTCAGAACGGAGGAAGCCCTCTTTGTCCGCATCTAAAATCGCCACCAATGATACTTCAGGCATATCCAAGCCCTCACGCAACAAGTTAATCCCCACCAGTACATCAAACATACCCATTCGCAGATCGTGGATGATCTCAACCCGTTCTACCGTGTCGATGTCGCTATGTAAATAACGCACCCGAACGCCGTGTTCGTCTAAATAGTCAGTCAGATCTTCCGCCATTTTTTTGGTCAGCGTAGTTACCAGCACTCGCTCGTCCACCGCCACTCGTTTATGAATTTCCGACAGTAAATCATCAACCTGTGTGGCGACAGGGCGAACTTCGATAATTGGGTCAAGCAAACCAGTTGGGCGAACTACTTGATCGACCACATCAGGATTTTTCTCCAACTCATACGCTCCCGGTGTAGCAGACACATAAATCGTTTGTGGCGAAAGACGTTCAAACTCCTCAAATTTGAGCGGGCGGTTATCTAGAGCAGACGGCAAGCGGAAACCATACTGCACCAGCGTCTCTTTTCTCGCACGGTCACCCCGATACATTCCGCCGATTTGTGGCACAGTAACGTGGCTTTCATCAATCACTAAAATACCGTCGGCAGGCATATAATCAAATAGAGTTGGCGGAGCTTCGCCCTCTTTTCTCCCCGACAGATAGCGTGAGTAGTTTTCAATGCCCGAACAGTAACCTAGCTCGTTCATCATCTCAATATCAAATTGGGTGCGTTGGGCGATGCGTTGCTCTTCCAGCAATTTATTTTCTTGAATAAAGTAGGTACGGCGTTCGGCAAGTTCTTCTTTGATCTGCTCAATTGCATCTAAAATTCGTTCTCGTGGGGTAACATAGTGGGTTTTCGGGTAAATCGTGTAGCGAGGCACTTTGCCTAAACTATGCCCTGTGAGTGGGTCGAACAGCGAGAGGTTTTCGATTTCATCGTCAAACAGCTCAACACGCAGTGCCACTTCATCGCTTTCCGCAGGGTAAATGTCGATCACATCGCCCCGCACACGGAAAGTTGAGCGTTGGAACGCCTGATCGTTACGGGTGTATTGCAATTCCGCAAGGCGGCTTAAAATGTCTCGCTGCCCTATCATCGCCCCCACTTGCAAATGCAACATCATCTGCATATAGGCATCAACATCTCCCAAACCGTAAATGGCAGATACAGAAGCCACCACAATGGTATCTCGGCGTTCGAGGAAAGATTTAGTCGCCGACAGTCGCATCTGTTCGATCTGTTCATTGATGGACGCATCTTTCTCAATAAAGGTATCGCTTGCTGGTACATAGGCTTCGGGCTGGTAGTAGTCATAGTAGGAAACGAAATACTCCACTGCATTTTCAGGGAAAAAGGCTTTCATCTCCGCATAAAGCTGAGCGGCAAGGGTTTTATTCGGGGCAAGCACCATTGCTGGGCGATTGAGCTCGGCAATCACATTTGCAATCGTAAAGGTTTTGCCCGAACCCGTTACGCCGAGTAAAGTTTGATGAGCTAAGCCATCGTTTAAGCCTTCGGTGAGCTTGGCGATTGCAGTTGGCTGATCGCCTGAGGGTTTGAATGGAGAATGGAGAATAAAGGGTTTGTGCTGTTTGCTCATATCGTTCCTACCTAAAAATTTAGGTTATTTTAGCATAAGCAAGCGGTCTTTTTTCGCTAAAAATTTGCAAATTAAAATGTGAGCCAGATCACAAAATTTTTATTTTGTTTTTGAGAATAATTCGCAACAGTATTATTATTCGGCTCAACATATTTCATGTTAGGAGATTTTATTATGCGTTTAACCAAACTTGCTTTTGCCCTTTCTAGCTTTTTTATCGCCGCTCACGCAGTGGCGTTAGATTTAAGCAAAGAAACCGAAACTTACAAACAATTTGTGATTGAAGAAATCGACCAATTAGTAACAGGCACAGAAAAATTTGTTGGTTACCTAGAAAAAGGCGATGTGCAAAAAGCGAAAGAAATCTACCCGCTTGCAAGAATGCACTTTGAGCGTTCAGAACCCATTGCGGAGAGCTTTGGCGATTTAGATCCTCGTATTGATGCTCGTCTTGCCGATTTAGCCGAAGAAGGTAAAACTGAGAAAGATTGGTCGGGCTTCCATAAAATTGAAAAAGTACTATGGGAGAAAAACACTACACAAGGCACAAAAGAAACCGCAGAGCAATTGCTCAAAGATGTGAAAGAGCTACGAGCTAAAATTCCAACCGCAGAAGTTACGCCTGAGCTAATGATTACCGGTGCAGTCGATTTGTTAAACGAAGTTTCAACCACTAAGGTAACAGGCGAGGAAGAAATTTTCTCAAAAACCGATTTGTATGATTTCAAAGCCAATATTGAAGGGGCGGAGAAAATTTATCAAATTTTTAAACCGCAATTAGAGAAAGTGGACGCCAAACTTTCTGCTGAAATTGCGAGCCGTTTTGCGACAGTAAATGAACTGTTGGAAAAACACAATAAATCAAAAACAGGTGGCTATGATTATGTGGGCTACGACACTCTCTCAAAAGCAGATATTAAAGCCCTTGCCGAAGCAGTAAACCAACTGGGCGAACCTCTCGCACAATTAGGTGTGTTATTAAACAAATAAAGGGGTAAAAATGATGGCAGAAAATCGTTCTCGCCGTGATTTCTTAAAACACTCCGCATTAGTGGGAGTAGGCTTGTTGTCTGCTCCTGCTTTTGGTTTAGAATCACGCCAAATTCCACAAAACACGCAAAATCAATACGCTTTTTATGGCGAACATCAAGCAGGCATTATTACACCTGCCCAAAAGCATATCTACTTTTTAGTATTGGATTTAGATACTCAGGATATTGCCAAAGTCAAAGCCATTTTCCAGAATTGGACGGCTTATAGTAACAATCTTACTCAAGGCAAAAACGTGAAGCCTTATAGTGAAAATGCGTTTCTTCCGCCGAATGATACTGGCGAGGCAGATAGTTTATTGCCGCAAAATCTCACGCTGACTTTTGGGGTTAGCCCGAGTTTTTTCCGTAAATTAGGGATTGAAAAATTAAAGCCTGCCGAATTCAACGATCTTCCCCATTTTCCTCGTGATCAACTTCAAGCTGAATACACAGGAGGCGATATCTGCATTCAAGCCTGTGCGGACGACCCGCAAGTAGCTTTTCACGCTGTGCGAAATTTAGTTCGTGCTGCTCGAGGCGAAGTCAAAATGCGTTGGTCGCAAATAGGCTTTAATTCCTTTATTGATGAGCGAACCCCTCGCAATCTATTTGGTTTTAAAGATGGCACTGCAAATGCTGATACGCTAAAAGAGAAAAACAGCACGATTTGGGTGCAAGACGGCTGGTTGAAAGGAGGTTCTTATTTGGCGGTTCGCCGCATTAAGATGTTTTTAGAAACGTGGGATCGCACTCATCTCCGCTCTCAAGAAGAAACCTTTGGTCGCCATCGAGATTCGGGGGCTGGGCTTGGGCATCAACACGAATTTGACACCTTAGATTTGGCCAAAAAAGATGAAAAAGGCAATCTTGCTATTCCTGAAATTTCCCATACTCATCTGGCGAATAAAACAGGTTTAAGAATACTCCGCCGTTCGTTCTCTTATTCAAGTGGAATTGATGATAAAGGGCAATTTGATGCAGGTTTGCTATTTGTTTCTTTCCAACAAAGCCCTGAGCAATTTATCAAAATTCAAAACTCACTTGGCAATGTGGACAAAATGAACGAATATATTACCCATATTGGCAGTGGTTTATTTGCTTGTTTTGCTGGCGTAAAAGATGAAAACGACTACTTAGGTAAAGCCCTATTTGATTTAATTTAAGGAGGATAAATGAAAGTTAAGCATTGGTTACTGATTTCGTTGCTTTTTTCAGCGAATAACGTTCTGGCTAAAGTGGATGTTAGCCCTTTATTTGTACAGCTTTCTGATGCAATGGCAGAAATAAAAAAGGGTGAAATTGCAAAATCTCAGCAAAATTTGACCGCTTTACAGCAACGTTTTTTCAATCTTGAACAAAATGATTCTATTGCTGGTAATAAGGTTAAAACCGCACTTCAGGCAGCTATTGATAATCCCAATACGGAAACTTTAGAACAGCTTGCAAAAAATCTATACGCTTTTGAAAAGGAGCAAAATCCTGTCAATTACGCTGCAAAACATCAAGATTTTATCGCAAAAATGACACCGCTTTATGTCGAATTAAAATTAGCCGCTCAAGCCAAAGATCTTACAAGCATTAAAAAAGCCGCTCGTCAGTTTGGTCGAAATTGGGCAAAACACGAAAAGGCGGTGCGAGAAATCAGCTTAATTCATTATGGTAAATTTGAACGCATTCTAGGTTTAATGCGAATTGCGGTTAATGCGGAAAAGCCCGATTTAATCAAAATAGACAAACTAGCGGAGGAATTAGGCGTGGTAATGGCAGAATTCAACCAAGTTGAGGTTAAATAACCTGATAAAACTTCCATAAATTTTACCCTTGGATGTTGTTTTAACTTCTATATTGTATAAATTTGCGTTAAAATCTTTGAGAATTGTTTTCAATATAGAATAGGATTATTCAATGTTTAAAAAAGTCCTTACTTTAACTACGATGGCTTTGCTAACAGCTTCTGCATTTGCAGCAGAAATTACGATTCCGACAGCTCGTGGCGATGTTACCTTTACCGAAAGTCCGGCTAAAATTGCGGTGTTTGATACAGGTAGTCTTGATACTTTACAAGCCTTAGGGGTAAAAATTGATGGTATGCCGGAGGTTAAAGTAATTCCTTATTTAAAAGCCAGTGCCGAAAAAGCAACCAACGTAGGCACTTTATTTGAGCCAAATTTAGAAGCCTTACATAGCTTGCAACCTAATTTAATCATTGTGGGCACTCGTAGTGCGAAAAAATTTGATGAAGTGAGTCAAATCTCAAGAACCATTGATATGACCGATAACGGCGATAAACTCATCGAAAGTGGGTTACAGCGTATCGATTCTTTGGGGAAATTATTTAATAAAGAAGCTGAAGCTGAAAAACTCAAAACTGAAATCAATACCCTACTTGAGCAGACTCAAAAAGTGGCAAAAGATAAAGGAAATGGGTTAATTATACTGGTGAATGGAGGTAAAATTTCGGCTTTCGGTTCAGGTTATCGTCTAAGCTGGATTCACGAGAGCTTAGGCATTCCAATGGCAGATCCAAGCATTAAAAATGCTGGGCACGGTCAGCCGGTTTCATTTGAATTTGTGCAAAAATTAAACCCTGATTGGTTATTTGTGCTAGATCGTATTGCAGCTATCGGCGAAGAAGGACAATCCGCCCAACAAGTGTTAGATAATGAATTAATCCGTCAAACTAAAGCTTGGAAAAATGGCAATATTGTGTATTTAAGCAGTGCATCATACTTAGCACCGGGTGGCTATGAGCAGATGAAAACCGACTTAAATATCATTAAATCAGCGTTTGAGAAAAAATAATTATCTTTACAAGCGGTCATTTTTTATCATTTTTTGCAAAATAGAGATGCAAAATTTTTATAAAAAATGACCGCTTGCATTTATCCTATGACCTCTTTTTTTAGATTAAATCTCCTTTTTCTGTTATTGCTTATCCCAATCAGTATGAGTGTGGGCGTGGCGGATTTCAGCTGGCATGAAATATTTAGCTCATCAGAGCAAAGCCAAATCTTTTTTATTAGCCGATTACCCAGAACACTTGCCGTCCTGTTAGTGGGGGCAACACTCGCCATTGCCGGAATGGTATTGCAAATCGTATTAAAAAATCGCTTTATTGAACCCAGTATGATTGGTGCCAGCCAAAGTGCGGCGATTGGTATTTTAATCATAAGCCTATTCTTTCCTGCTTCTGCTCTGCTGCTGAAAATGTCTATTGCGACACTCTGTGCCTTAATTGGAATGGGCATTTTTATGTTGCTGATTAGAAAATTGCCACCTTATCAACAATTAATGTTGCCTTTAGTCGGCATTGTATTTGGTAATGTGATTGAGGCAATTTCGACTTATATTGCCTATGAAACAGATAGCTTACAGGTGCTTTCTGTTTGGTTTTCCGGTGATTTCTCGGGGATTTTGGCTGGTCGTTATGAATTACTTTGGCTTACCGCTATTTTAGCAGTTGTTGTCTATATTATGGCAGATAAACTAACCATTGCCGGTTTAGGCGAAAACATCAGCACCAATTTAGGGATTAACTATAAGCAGATGACTTGGTTAGCTTTGGTAGTTGTGGCAATCATCACTTCAATTGTGGTGGTAACAGTAGGGCAAATTCCTTTCATCGGTTTAGTTGTGCCGAATATTGTCTCTCGTATTGCCGGTGACCGATTACGCAAAAATCTGCCAACTGTCGTGGTATTAGGGGCAAATTTAGTGCTAGCTTGTGATATTTTAGGGCGTGTAATTAATGTCCCTTATGAAATCCCTATTTCAACGGTTTTTGGCATTGTTGGAACAATTATTTTCCTTTATTTATTGCTCAAAGAAAAACGCATTGAGGGGAAACATCGTGGTTAAATCTCGCTTGATTATTTTAGCCTTTAGCTTAATGTTATCCATACTCTTTTATCTGACTTATAATGCCAAAGGTAGCTGGGATTTCATTCTGGCTTTTCGAGGGAAAAAGCTCATTTTGCTCTGCACCGTCGCTTATACCATTGGTGTTTCTACATTATTATTTCAGACTTTAACCCATAACCCGATTTTAACCCCAAGTATTTTAGGTTTTGATTCCCTTTACTTGCTGTTACAGACTTCATTAGTCTTCTTTTTCGGCGGAATTGGATTTACACAGCTTGAGCCAAGTAGTAAATTTTTATTTGAAACATTACTGATGCTCGGGGCGGCCATATTACTCTTTCGTTCATTAACCCCAAATAAATCCGATCTAACCCGGATGATTTTAATTGGTGTCGTATGCGGCGTGCTTTTTAGAAGTTTAAACAATTTACTGCAACGAATGATAGACCCAACCGAATTTGCAGTAGCCCAAGGTTCATCCTTTGCCTCATTTAATCTCACGACACCTGCTCTGCTTTGGATTAGCTCAATCATTGCGATTTTATCTGCCATTTGGATTTGGCGACAACGCCATAAGTTAGATATTCTCTTATTAGGGCAAGATAAAGCAATTGGACTCGGCTTAGAATATCATCAATTTTCCCGCCAATTATTGATTTGTTGTGCCTTATTAGTATCGGTTTCAACCGCATTAGTAGGGCCAATCTTATTTTTAGGATTGTTGGTTTGTGCCATTGTCAATGCAATTAGTCCAACGGTTTACCATAGTGTACGCATTCCAATGACTTTTTTAATTTCAGCGATTACGCTTATTTTAGGGCAAGCCATTTTTGAGCAAGTATTGAAAATGCAAGGCGTGTTAAGCGTGGTTATTGAGTTAATTGGCGGAATTGTCTTTATCTATCTCATTTTAAAACGGAAAAAATAGTCAGCAAGAAAATGATAACAGTCAAAAATCTTCATCACAAAATTGGCAATGCAACCATTTTGAATAATATCAATTTAACCATTCCAAATGGTGGTATTACGGCATTAATCGGGGCAAACGGAGCAGGTAAATCTACCCTGCTTTCACTTATCGCCCGTTTACAAGAGATCCAAGAAGGCGAAATTCATTTAAATGAGTTGAATATTGCGAAAACAGCTTCCAGAACCATAGCAAAACAGTTAGCCATTTTAACGCAAGATAATGTTGTGCATAGCCGAATTACAGTCAGAGATCTCTTAATGTTCGGTCGCTATCCTCATCATCAAGGCAGAATAACAGAACAAGATCATCATATTGTGGAAGAAGCACTTGAGCGTTTTGACTTAGCCGGCTTTGCTCATCGCTTCTTAAATGAATTATCTGGCGGACAACGCCAACGGGCTTTAATTGCAATGACTTTTTGCCAACAAACGAATTATATTTTATTAGATGAGCCGCTTAATAATTTGGATATGTTCCACGCTCGAGAGCTAATGAAGCTACTTCGTCGATTAACCGATGAACTTTCTCTTACCACAGTCATGGTTGTTCACGATATTAATGTTGCCGCAGCTTATGCCGATACCATTATTGCAATGAAAAACGGCGAGATTGAAAAGATAGGTTCACCTCAGCAAATTATCACAAATGAAAACTTGAAAGCAGTCTTTAACCTTGATGCCGAAGTACTCGAACATCAAGGAAAACCACTTGTTATTCATCATATTTAACATGCTTTGGGCGCTAAAATAACGCCCAAATTGGTCTGCACTCTTTCGGCAATTCTAAACTTCTGCCTAACTCTACCCAACCGGTCGGATAGTGGAAATCTGAGCCAACCGAGCCGTATAAATCAAACTCTTTTGCCCAACGAGCCAATAATTGGCGTTGATCTGGGGTTTGTCCACAACCTGAAATTTCAATGCCGTCACCGCCGGCAAGTTTGAAATCAACAATTAAACGTCGAATCCAACGAGAAGTCATTTTGTAGCGTAACGGGTGGGCGATCGCAATCACGCCGCCTGCTTTGTGTGTAATTTGAACCGCTTCTTCCAAACTGCTCCACTTAGGCTTCACATAAGCGGGTTTGCCCATTCCTAGATAGCGTTTGAAAGCGTGTTCGATGTTGCGAACGTGCCCTTGCTCGTATAAAAAACGACCGTAATGGGCTCGGGTCACTTCGCCTGTAGCTAAGGCTTTTGCCCCTTCATAAGCATTCGTAATGCCGGCTTTTGCTAATTTTTCCCCAATTTCGACCGCTCGCTCTTCACGCAATTTGGCTTGATTATCCAAAAATTGGATCAGTTCCTCATTATTTTCATCAATATTGAGAGCCGCGAGGTGAATGCTTTTTTCTTGCCAAACAATCGAAATTTCAACGCCTGAAATCAATGTGATCGGCTGAGTTTGGGCAAAGGTTTTAGCTTCACGAATGCCGGAAATAGTGTCGTGATCGGTTAAAGCCAACATATCCACGCCCTGCTCAATCGCTCGCTGCACTAATTCCGTGGGGGAAAGCACGCCGTCAGAGGCGGTGCTGTGTGAATGTAAATCGTATTTCATCTTAATCCTTAATCAGCCCTGCCTGCACAAAAAATTGGCGATAGGCCTCGGTCTTTTTCGCTAAACTTAACGGATAAGCCCTTGAGGTAGAAGGCAGGCGGTATAAAAACAGATCTCTTGCTGCGGTGTATGGATACACCACCCACTCATTGGTTTTCGGGGCTTTGACTTTTTCGTTTAACAGCGAAAGCAGCGTATCGGTTGCTAAACCACCGGTAGTAAATAACCATTTCATTTTCGGCAGCAGGGTTAAAAGCTCATCCATATCCACCGGATCAACAATTTTTAAATCTTTATCCGCCGCATTACCTTTCAAACGAATCGCCGTTTTGGCGGAAGAACAAAGGGCAATCCCTTTTTCTCGCAAAAAGGCTTCAATGCGAAGAGGGTCAAAACGCTTTTCATTGCCCACTCGGAAATGATCCGAATTTTGATAAAACAGGTTGCCCATAATTCGCCACATATCATTTTGGAAATTCGGATAATGAAACTCCATACAGCGTTTTTCGGAGGTTGGCGGAAAAGTGCCGACCATAACCACTGTCGCATGTTCGGGCAAAATCGGCTCAAACGGATGATGTTCTAAGACTAAATTTTCCACGGCTATTTGATTAATTCCTTCAACATTTTAAGTTTTTCCGCTTTGTCTAAATTCTGCTCGGCGACTTTATTGAGATCGCTAACTAATTTTTCCTCTTTTGCAGAATTTTTCGCATAAACGACCGCTTGTTTCTGGGAAATTAGCTCGGCGTAAGCGGTCAAATTTTCCAATAATTTTACTTTTTCCAGATTATCGTGATGCTGTTGGAACAGCTCATCAATAGACTTGGCAAACTGCTCCGCTTTTGCATCAATTTGCTGATTGCAATATTTCTGCCATTTGACTTGCTCAGCTCGGCTGAGCGTTTGCGGATAATGCCTCGCCCGATAATGGAATAGCAACGCTTCCACACGAGGATCTTCAAATTTCAACCCGTGGTTCGCCAGTTCTTCCGGCGGTAAATTGCGTAAAATTGTCATATTGTTTTTATCGGCGGTAGAGAAAAAACCGTCATAAAGCGTAGTTTCTACGTTAGCGGAAGGCTCGAATGTGCGTTCATCGTGAAAAATTTCCAGCACTTTTTCACGCACTAGCGATTTTTGTGCTTTTAACGCTTTTAAATTTTCCAAACAGAACGCACGGTCAATTCCAAGTCGTTCGGCATTTTCAGGTAATAACGTTTTCGCCGGGGCTAAAATCGGGCATTTATTGATATGCACTAATTTCAGCGGTACGGGGAGTTCATTCTCGGCTAACTCCTCACGTTTGGTATATAGGCGTTGGCGTAGAGTTTCCGCATTTTCATTGAGTAAACCGTTCATATCGCCCGATAAATCGCACACAATCACCGCATTGGGATTAGTCGGGTGCCATGCCAACGGCACAACCCAAGCGGTGTTGCCACGGTAGTTTCCCAACATTCCCGAAACGTGAACAAGTGGCGTCATTTCACCTGTGTCAATCAGTTTTTCCACCTCTTTTTTGCTGCGTAAATTAAAGAAAAAATCGAATAATTTCGGCTGTTTTTCCTTAATCAATTTCGCCATTGCAATGGTGGCGTAAACGTCCGACATCGCATCATGAGCGTTTTCGTGGGCAATGCCGTTCGCTTCGGTCAAATTTTCTAATTTAAAACTCGGTACGCCGTTTTCATCTCGCACCCACTCAATGCCGTCCGGACGCAGTGCATAACAAGCCCGCACTAAATCCAACAAATCCCAGCGAGAATTACCGTTTTTCCAACTGTATTCGTACGGATCGTAAAAATTGCGGAAAAAGGTGTAGCGGGTCATTTCATCGTCATAGCGGATATTGTTATAACCGATGGTGCAAGTGTTTGGCTGGCTAAATTCTGCGTGAATACGAGCAGCAAATTCGGGTTCAGACAACCCTTCAGCGTTACATTGTTGCGGTGTAATGCCTGTCACCATCACCGCTTCCGGGCTAGGCAGGTAGTCCGGCGTTTGTTTGCAATAAAACATTACCGGCTCACCGACAATATTAAAATTCTCATCAGTACGAATACCTGCAAACTGTGCCGGACGGTCAGAAGCCGGGCCAACCCCAAAACTTTCGTAATCGTAAAAGAAAAAAGTGAAATTTTTGCTCATTGCTGTTTATCAGTTGGAAAAATTGGGGAAATTGTACCATAGTTGGAGGGAAAGAGAGGAAATACAAGCGGTGGTTTTTCAGTAAAATTATACAAATAAGTCATATTTTGCTATTTATCTCTCATTTAGATTGAAACAATAGCCAAGCAGGTGAAAATGTATCAAAAAAGGCGAAATCGTAACATTTTCGCCTTTTTTGACCGCTTGCAAGCGGTAGAATTTAGTCTATTTTTTGCAAATTAGAAGTTTGCATTGCGTGGTGCACGAGGGAATGGGATCACATCACGAATGTTTTGTAAACCGGTCACATACACGATTAAACGCTCGAAGCCTAAGCCGAAGCCAGAGTGCGGCACGGTGCCGTATTTGCGTAAATCACGATACCACCAGTAGTCTTCAGGGTTCAAGCCCATTTCGACCATACGAGCATCTAGCACATCTAAACGCTCTTCACGTTGTGAACCACCGATGATCTCACCGATTCCTGGCGCTAAAACGTCCATTGCCGCAACGGTTTTGCCGTCTTCGTTTAAACGCATATAGAACGCTTTAATGTCTTTCGGGTAGTTTTTCACCACAACTGGTGATTTGAAGTGTTCTTCCGCAAGGTAACGTTCGTGCTCAGAAGAAAGATCGATACCCCATTCCACCGGGAATTCAAACGATTTGCCTGATTTTAATAAAATCTCGATGGCATCGGTGTAATCCACTTGAGCAAATGGCGAGTTGATGAAGTTCTCCAAACGGCTGATAGCGTCTTTATCCACGTGTTTAGCGAAGAACTCCATATCGTCTTTGCGTTCAGCAAGCACGGCACGGAAAACGTATTTCAACATATCTTCCGCTAATTTTGCGTTGTCGTTTAAGTCTGCGAATGCCACTTCAGGCTCCATCATCCAGAACTCGGCTAAGTGACGAGTGGTGTTGGAGTTTTCCGCACGGAAAGTCGGGCCGAAGGTGTACACTTTGCTTAACGCACAAGCGTAGGTTTCTGCATTTAACTGACCAGATACGGTTAAGAATGACTCTTTACCGAAGAAATCTTGGTTGAAATCCACTTTGCCGGCATCATTACGAGGTAGGTTTTCTAAATCTAATGTTGAAACACGGAACATTTCGCCAGCACCTTCGGTGTCAGATGCGGTGATAACTGGTGTGGCAACCCAGTAGAAACCTTGTTCGTGGAAGAAACGGTGAATTGCTTGAGCTAAACAGTGACGAACACGAGCGACCGCACCGATTAAGTTTGTGCGTGGGCGTAAGTGTGCGACTTCACGCAAATATTCGATAGAGTGGCGTTTTGCTGCCATTGGGTAAGTGTCTGGATCTTCCACCCAACCAAGTACTTCAACGTGGCTGGCTTGGAGTTCAACTGCTTGACCTTCAGCTGGGGATTCCACCACTTTACCCGTCACCACGACAGAGCAGCCGGCGGTTAAACGCAACACTTCATCGTTATAATTTGGTAAATCGTTGTTGATGATCGCTTGAATTGGGTCAAAGCAAGAGCCGTCATACACAGCTAAGAATGATAAACCTGCTTTTGAGTCACGGCGGGTACGCACCCAGCCACGCACTGCAACTTCTTCACCTACCGCAATTTTGCCCGATAGGATTTCCGAAACGGATGGAAATTTAGACATTTTATACCTCAAATTTTTCTTGTGAGTTTTTAAGAAAATAAACGTTCAGCATTTTACAAGAAAATAGCTAGAAATATAATCATTTTGCGGAATTATTTGCAAATTTGTTGGTCTATATAAGCATTGCAAGTAGTTGAATCTGGATTTGCTTAGTTTTAAAAAATTTTTTATTTTTTAATGAACTTTCGTTCAGTTGGTTAGTCTGAGTATATGTAACAGATTTATGCAAGTTTTTTTCATTAATTTCCTTAGGTAAGACCTCCGCCCCTTTTCGCTGTTTTGATTAGGGGCTTTTTTTTGGGACTTTCACAGCAAAATTAAGTCATTATTCTTTTTTCAACGATTTTTTATATTTGTTAAACCCTATAAATCGTTTTTCCAACAAAACTGTTTTTCTACGATATTTATCAACTCTTCTTATTAAAAACGGGAGCAAAGAGCTAGATATGATAGATAGCCAAAATCTTAGCTTAAAAAGTTCTTCTACTGAAAATCGCTTTCCCGTTAATTGAAAGAATTCATTATGATCGTAAAGTAGCAAAGTAATGGATATCATGACGACCAAATATGAAGAAATATAGAAAGGAGATAATTTTAAGTACCTAGTAATGATACTGCCGGTTAACCGTATCTTGTTATCTATAATAAAAAATGAAAGAATACCTAAACTCAGTAGAATTGTTAATGCCCTAAAAACTAATGGCATATTAAAATCATAAGATAACCCATAAGCAATCAGGCATATAGGAATAAAGCTAATAAAATACAATATAGATAGTATTTTATTACCAATCGAATTAAATTTTGCCCTTCCCATTTTACCCTTTCAGCGTTTTATTCGGCTCTTTGGCAATTTCTCTTGCCAGTTTTGGCACAAGGTAGCCTGAGGTGATTTTTTGCAATTCTCGGTAAATTTCGACCGCTTGTTCGTCTTCAATATAGAAATGGCTCGCCCCTGAAACCTTGTCAAACAGGTGCAGATAATACGGCAGAATGCCAACTTCAAACAGTTTGTCGCTTAAGGCTTTGAGCGTTTGGGCGTTGTCATTAATGCCTTTGAGCATCACCGATTGATTCAGCAACACCACCCCAGCGTTTTTTAGCCTCGCCATTTTTTCCGCAAATTGAGCGTCAATTTCATTGGCGTGATTAATGTGCGTCACCAATACAACATTCAAACGAGATTGCGATAACCGATCACATAATTCAGTCGTAATGCGGTTTGGAATCACCACCGGCAAGCGTGAATGAATACGCAACGTTTTGATGTGTGGAATCTGTTCGATTTCATTCAGCAACCAATCTAACTCAGAATCTTTCGCCATCAGCGGATCGCCCCCTGAAAAAATCACCTCTTCTAGCTCGGAATGGGCGGCAATATACAGCAAACTCTCCGCCCAAACCGTTTTGCCACTTTTCACTTCATCATACGGAAAATGGCGGCGGAAACAGTAACGGCAGTTAATCGCACAGCTGTTTTTTACCATAAATAACAAACGGTTATGGTATTTGTGCAGAATATTCGGGGCTGGGCTCTGCTGCTCTTCTAACGGATCTGCTACAAATCCCTCTGTTTCCACAAATTCCGCTTGCAATGACATTGCTTGCAGGAAAAGCGGATCATTCGGGTTACCTTTTTCCATTTTGTCCGCAAAGGCTCTCGGCACTCGTAAAGCAAATAATTTACGAGCAGCAATATCTGTCTCAAAATCAGCAGGATTGAGGTTGAGAAATTGCAGTAAATCGATAGGATTATTAAAGGCTTGAGCCAGCTCGGTTAGCCAAAGCGGTTTGATTTGAATTGGTTGCATTTATCGCTGATTTATCATTATAAAAACAATGGGAGGGTTAAAACCCTCCCCTACGCATTTTTTAATATTAAGGAATTAAATTACATTGCAACGGTGTGCCGTTCGGGTTCACCATTACCACCGGTGAGGTTTGCACGCCCTGTGCAGCAATTAAATATTGCACGCCTGAAATGCAATAACGGCGATATCCATCTGTTTTTTCCACTAAGAATGGATCGATTTGTCCGCCAATGCTTTTAAACTCTGCCACTGCACCATTTGCAACATTTTGAGCAGAATTAACCGCTTGTTGTGCATTTGCCTCCGCGGGTTGGTTGGCGTGAGCGGTTGAAGACATCATATCACCTAAAATATAACCTGCCGCTGCCCCCATCGCTACATTTGCCATTGTGCTGCCTTGGCGAGCCGGCTGTTGTGCAGCGGCATTATTTGGCGTGTTAGCAAAAGTCGCATCTTTTTGTTGCGTTTGTTGGCTTTGCTGTTTAGCCACTGGTTTGGTAGCTACTGCTTTTGATGGGCTAGAACGGAAGCTACCGCCACCACGTTTTGCTTCGGCAACAGTGGCAACAGAAACGGCTAAAATAGCTGAAAGGGCAATTAATTTTTTCATTTAGGTTCCTTCTTGTGATGAAATTTCAAAAATTATAGCAAAAAATCGCAGAGATTTTTCGCTAATTTTGTGAATTTAGGGTATTATATGGCTCTTTTTGACAAACCCAATAGGGGCGAGTTCAAAATTTGTTAATTTATTGTTATTTTTAACTAATTGAGGCAACAATGGCTAGTTACAGCACTAACGACTTTAAAAAAGGTTTAAAATTTATTCAAGATGGCGAACCTTGTGTAATCGTTGAAAACGAATTTGTTAAACCGGGTAAAGGTCAAGCATTTACACGTACTAAAATCCGTAAATTAATCTCTGGTAAAGTATTAGAGATCAACTTCAAATCGGGTACTTCTGTTGAAGCAGCAGACGTGGTTGATGCTAACTACAACTACTCTTACAGCGATGGCGATTTCTGGTACTTTATGCACCCGGAAACTTTCGAACAAATCTCTGTTGATGAAAAAGCATTAGGCGACAACGTAAAATGGTTAGTAGATAACGCAGAATGTATCGTAACGTTATGGAACGGTGCAGCAATCGCAGTAACTCCGCCAAACTTCGTTGAGTTAGAAATCGTAGAAACTGACCCAGGCTTAAAAGGTGACACCGCAGGTACTGGTGGTAAACCGGCAACATTAAGCACTGGTGCAGTAGTAAACGTACCATTATTCGTACAAATCGGCGAAGTGATCAAAGTGGATACCCGTTCAGGCGAATACGTTTCTCGTGTGAAATAATCCACACCCCATACAATTAGAATATGACAAGCGGTCAAGTTTTTTGCAAATTTTGCAATGAATTTGACCGCTTGTTTATTTCAATACTTCCTTTACTAGGGCTTTAAGATTGGGGCAATAAAGTGTAGAATATTGCGTTATTTTGATTAGAAAACAGAGAGAGCTATGAGCGAAGAAATTTTAACGGCTGAGGTTGAGACTCGAGCCAATTTTATTACCCATATTATTGATGAAGATTTAGCCAGCGGTAAACACAACAATGTTTACACCCGCTTCCCACCTGAGCCAAACGGCTATTTGCATATTGGTCACGCAAAATCTATCTGCTTAAACTTTGGTATCGCTCAAGAGTATAAAGGCAAATGTAACCTACGTTTTGATGACACCAACCCGGTAAAAGAAGATGTGGAATATGTGGATTCCATTAAACAAGACGTGGAATGGTTAGGCTTTAAATGGGAGGGCGAGCCACGTTACGCCTCAGACTATTTCGACCAGCTTTACGGCTATGCGATTGAGCTTATCAACAAAGGCTTGGCGTATGTGTGCGAATTGTCGCCTGATGAAATGCGTGAATACCGTGGCACATTAACCGAGCCGGGTAAGAATAGCCCTTATCGTGATCGTTCGGTGGAAGAAAACTTAGCCCTGTTTGAGAAAATGAAAAATGGGGAATTTGAGGAAGGCAAAGCGTGCTTACGTGCTAAAATTGATATGGCGTCGCCATTTATTGTGATGCGTGATCCGGTGCTTTACCGTGTGAAATTTGCCTCACACCACCAAACCGGCGACAAATGGTGCATCTACCCGATGTACGATTTCACCCACTGTATTTCCGATGCGATTGAGCGAATTACCCACTCTATTTGTACGCTAGAGTTCCAAGACAACCGCCGTTTATACGACTGGGTATTGGAAAACATCAGCATTGAACGCCCATTGCCGCATCAGTATGAATTTTCTCGTTTAAATTTAGAAGGCACTTTAACCTCTAAACGTAAATTGTTGAAATTAGTAACAGACGGCATTGTGGACGGCTGGAACGACCCTCGTATGCCGACCATTTCAGGCTTACGCCGCCGTGGTTATACTCCTGCTGCTCTGCGTGAATTCTGTCGCCGCATTGGTGTGACCAAGCAAGATAACGTGGTGGAATACTCTGCTCTTGAGGCTTGCATTCGTGAAGATTTAAACGACAACGCCCCTCGTGCAATGGCGGTAATTAACCCGGTGCGTGTGGTGATTGAAAACTTCGGCGAAAAAGAGATCTTAAAAGCACCAAATCACCCTAACCGCCCGGAATTAGGCGAGCGTGATTTGCCATTCACCCGTGAGCTTTACATTGACGAAGCTGATTTCCGTGAAGAAGCAAACAAGCAATACAAACGCTTAGTGCTTGGCAAAGAAGTGCGTTTGCGTAATGCCTATGTAATTAAAGCCGAGCGTGTGGAGAAAGATGCAAGCGGTCAAATTACCACGATTTTTTGCAGCTACGATCCGGAAACATTAGGTAAAAACCCAGCGGACGGTCGCAAAGTGAAAGGCGTGATCCATTGGGTATCTGCGGAAGATAATAAACCGGCAGAGTTCCGTATTTACGACCGCTTATTCACGGTAGCAAATCCGGGTGGTGAAGACGATGTGAATGCGGTATTAAACCCGGAATCTTTAGTGGTGAAACACGGTTTTGTAGAGCCAAGTTTAGCCAATGCCAAAGCGGAGCAAGGTTATCAGTTCGAGCGTGAAGGTTACTTCTGCTTAGACAGTAAAGACGGCTCGGCAGAAAATTTAGTGTTTAACTTAACCGTTAGCCTAAAAGAGAGCGTGGCGTTCTAACCCCAAAACAAAAAAGATCAAAACGAAATACCGACAGCGATGTCGGTATTTTTTTGCATAAAAAAAGCCCCAATTCTGGGGCCACTCGGAAAGCAAATTTATGTGTTAGGTTGCTAGATACAACACTTATTCTTGTTGGAGCTAAGAGTAAGCGAATTTGTCGAACGTTTCAAACAAATTTTGCAAGAAATGTTAAGCAATGTTTAAAATTGTGATCTACTTCATATTTTTGACCGCTTGTTGAAGCAAAACACCAAACATCAAACAGAAAAAGCCCTCATCACTGAGGGCTAAATTATACCGTTTAGTAATTAAACGACACCTTGCTCCAACATCGCTGTCGCCACTTTTTTGAAGCCTGCAATGTTTGCACCGTTTACATAGTTAATGTAACCGTCTGCTTCTGTGCCGTTTTCCACACAGTTTTGGTGAATGTTTGCCATAATGTTGAATAAGCGTTGATCTACTTCTTCACTAGTCCAAGAAAGACGGATCGCATTTTGGCTCATTTCTAAACCTGAAGTTGCTACACCACCCGCATTCGCTGCTTTACCCGGTGCATAAAGGATTTTCGCACCGATAAACACCTCAACACCGCCTAATGTGGTTGGCATATTCGCACCTTCTGATACACAGAAACAGCCGTTTTTCACGAGTTCTTTCGCATCTTCGGTATCTAACTCGTTTTGTGTTGCACAAGGCAATGCAATTTCACACGCTACGCCCCACGGTTTTTGACCGTCGAAGTATTTTAAGTCTTGCTCTTGAGCGTAAACCGATAAACGTTCACGGCGTTCATTTTTCAGCTCTAATAATGCCGCTAATTGTGCTTCGGTCATACCTGAATCAGGGAACAACACATAGCCGTTTGAATCGGAAACGGTTAAGACTTTACCACCTTTTTGGATCACTTTTTCTGCGGCATATTGTGCTACGTTACCCGAACCCGAAATTACTACACGTTTGCCTTCAATTTGTTGACTACGAGTTGCTAACATTGATTCTGCGAAGTAAACCGCACCGTAACCGGTCGCTTCCGGACGAATTAAGCTACCCCCCCAAGTTAAAGATTTACCGGTTAATACAGAAGTAAACTCATTGCGTAATTTTTTGTACTGACCATACATATAACCGATTTCACGACCACCTACGCCGATGTCGCCCGCCGGTACGTCCGTATCTGCACCGATGTGGCGGAACAATTCGCTCATAAACGCTTGGCAGAAACGCATGACTTCAGCATCAGATTTGCCTTTCGGATCGAAGTCTGAACCACCTTTACCGCCGCCCATTGGCAATGTAGTTAAGGCATTTTTGAATACTTGTTCAAACGCTAAGAATTTTAATACACCTAAATCTACTGTTGGATGGAAACGAATACCGCCTTTGTACGGGCCGATTGCTGAGTTCATTTGTACACGGTAGCCACGGTTTACCTGCACTTGACCTTTGTCATCTACCCAAGTTACACGGAAGCTGATCACACGCTCAGGCTCAATAATACGCTCTAAAATACCTTGCTGGGTATATTTTGGATTTTTTGCTAAGAATGGAGCAAGGCTACCGAACACTTCTTCAACCGCTTGGTGGAATGGTGCTTGGTTCGGGTCACGTTGTTTGATTTTTTGGAAAAGGGCGTTTAAATCGCTCATTTGATACTCCTGAAATTTTTATATGATGTTGTGTTTTAAGATGTGAGGAGTCTAACAAGCAAATTTATGTTTGAAAAGAGGGATTAGAAAAATTTATTATAAAAATTAGAAAAATTAAGCCTAATTGCTGTTTTTTTATTCAAAATAGAAAACCCATCTTATTGAAAAGATGGGTTTCGTTACTTTTTTAATATTGGGTTTAGTTATTTCTGTTCTGCATTTGCAGCACTATCTTCAATTTTTGAAACTAATCCATTGGTATCAAAGTAAACAAATACATTGCGTTGTTCTGGATCTTTATAGCCTTCACGTTTAATAAAAACATAATCCCAACGATGAGTCTCAAAAATATTTTTAAGCATTGGTGTACCAAGTAAATATTCTACTTGTTCTGGCGTCATACCCACTTGAAGTTGGGCTATTTTATCTTGTTCTAAGTAATTGCCTTGTGGAACATCAATTCGATACACCACTTTTTCCACCGTTGAGCAAGCAGTTACACTCATTACGACTAAAAGTGTTGCTAAAAGAGATTTCATTTTCATAGATTGACCTTTTGATAATACAAAATTCAGATAATAAGATAATACCTAAACCAACAAAAATTTTCCATTATTTATTACGTTCTAGCTGATCACGCAAATTTGCCGGTAATCCTTTGATTGTTAAAGTATCGTTTAGTTCATCCCAAATCAAACGTTCGCCTAACAATTCTGCATTAAAGCTAATCGTTACCCCTTTGCCCGAGCCGGAAAACTTAGTGAGCGTTTTTAACGCATTACGCATTGGCGGAATATTCTCTTCCAAACCGTAATCTTCATTTTGGGTAAATTGGGCGAAATCCACCTCATTTAAGGTTGGCATTGCTTGGGCAAGTTCGTTTAATGCAATTTCCTCGCCACTGTTGATCTGCCCTTTGCAATATTCAAATACCTGCTTTTTCACTTCACGGGTTTGCGGAGCGGAAAGTTCGCCCTGCTCGCAATAATCGCTCACCGCTTGCAGTAAAGTTTGATTTTGCAGTTGTGGGTTAAATCCCTCTTCCGCACTTAAAAAATCCATAAAGAAATCAGCAATTTTACGCCCCACTCTGCCCTTCACAAAGGTCAAATAGCGGTTAGATGTCGCATCTAACTTCAATTCAGTTAAGTTAATTCGACAAGCAATATCATACTGAGCGATTTCTAAATATTGGGTGCGTTTTACCTCTAGTTGCTCGTCCACCAACATTGAGCTGCGGCTGTCAATTAAGGCGATAAACAGATATTCGGTAGCTAAAAACGTGTAACGACATAAAATAAAGGTGCCACCGTCGGCAAACGGATATTTCGCCAACTCTGTCGCCAACATTTTGGCACAACTATGGCTGAATGGTAGGAAATCGGTTTCTTGCTCCAATAAACGGTTAAGCTGCTGGGCAAATACTGACTCAGGCTTGAAAACACCGTAGGCTTTCGCTTTGGTTTGATAGGCTTGGTGAAGTTGCAACATCATTTGATCCACTTCCGGAGAAATGGCTAATAAATTTTCACGCAAAACCGTGTGAAGCTCAGGGTTCTCCCCCTCGGTTTTGTGCAACTGATGCAACACAATTTCAGAAACATTAATGCTCATTGATTTCTTCTCTTATTCTTTTTATTCCAAATAACGAAAAAAGATATTATCATTAATCCACTTATTTTTCATTAAAAGGAGTTCAAGATGACAACAGTAATTCACACTGAAAATGCCCCGGCAGCTATCGGGCCTTATGTACAAGCGGTCGATTTAGGCGGGATGATTTTCACTTCCGGGCAAATTCCGGTGAATCCACAAACTGGCGAAATTCCAACCGACATCGTGCAACAAGCTCGTCAATCGCTAAATAATGTAAAAGCTATTATCGAACAAGCAGGCTTAAGCGTAGGCGATATCGTTAAAACTACTGTTTTCGTGAAAGATTTGAACGATTTCGCTGCGGTTAATGCGGAGTACGAAGCCTTTTTCCGTGAACACGAACATCCAAACTTCCCTGCTCGCTCTTGTGTGGAAGTGGCTCGCTTGCCGAAAGATGTTGGTATTGAAATTGAAGCCATTGCCGTTCGCACATAACAAGCGGTTCATTTTCTGAGATTTTTTGCAAATGGATAAAATCAGCCCGAGCTGGAATGCGCCACGCCATATTCACGCTTTTACCACGGTTCGCACCAGTGGTGTTAGCCAACCGCCATTTGACAGTTTTAATTTAGGCGATCACGTAGGCGACAACCCTAGTGATGTAGCCAAAAACCGAGCATTGCTGGTGAAGAAATTCCAGCTTCCACACGCTCCTGTTTTTCTAACGCAAACGCATAGCACCCGAGTCATTCGCCTGCCTTACCACGGCACGGATTTGGAAGCCGATGCGGTTTACACCAACGAGCCAAACCAAGTCTGCCTAGTGATGACCGCCGATTGCCTGCCCGTGCTTTTTGTAAGCAAAGATGGTAAAGAAATCGCCGCCGCCCACGCAGGCTGGCGAGGTTTATGCGATGGAGTGCTAGAAGCAACTGTTGGAAAATTCCAATGTCCAAAAAATGAAATTTCAGTTTGGCTGGATCCTGCAATCGGAGCAAAAGCATTCCAAGTTGGGACAGAAGTAATTGAACAATTCTGTGCGTTTGATCCAAGAGCTGAAGAGGCTTTTATTCAAGATAGCTCTACAAGCGGTAAGTTTTTGGGAAATCTTTACCAACTTGCCACCCAGCGCCTCAATCAACTTGGAATTGCAGAGGTTTCAGGCGGAGAATACTGCACCTACACTCAAGAAGATTTATTTTTCTCTTATCGTAGAGATAAACAAACAGGGAGAATGGCAACCTTAATTTGGCGAGAGGAATAATATCCTACCTAGCTTAATAATTAACCGAGTAATCTTCTGCTACTAGACGACTACTCGGTTTTTCTCTATAATTCCAACCACTTTACTTACCCCCCATAGCTCAGTGGTTAGAGCAGGCGACTCATAATCGCTTGGTCGCTGGTTCAAGTCCGGCTGGGGGGACCAATTCTATCAGTTACTCATCAATCACCACTTTTCCGATGTAATCTAAATTACGGTATTTTTGGGCGTAATCGATGCCGTAGCCAACTACAAATTCATCAGGAATAGCAAAACCTACCCACTCAACCGGCACATCAACTTCTCGGCGAGACGGTTTGTCTAGCAAGGTACAAATAGCAAGCGAATTTGGCTCACGCAATTTCAAAATGTCACGCACTTTGCTTAAGGTAAACCCCGTGTCGATAATATCTTCCACGATTAACACATCTTTGCCGCTGATTTCACCGTCTAAATCTTTTAGAATTTTCACATCACGACTGGATTCCGTGCCACTGCCATAGCTGGACGCAGTGAGAAAATCCACTTCAACTGGTAAATCTAAACGGCGAACCAAATCCGCCATAAACATAAAGGAACCACGTAGCAAGCCAACAACCACCAAGTTTTTGCAGTGATTGTGCTGATAATAGTGGTTGATCTCTTTGGCTAATTCGTCAATACGATCTAATACGTCTTGTTTTGAAATTAAGGTTTCAATATGGTGTTTTTTCATTTTTCCTCCGAATAAAAGGGATACAAGCGGTCATATTTTTGCTGTTTTTTGCAAAACTATTCGCCCGAAACTTTCATTTTTTCTAATAAAATCGAGCCTGTTTGAATGTTTGAACGGTGTTCAATGTCATCGCCAACCGCCACTACATTTTTATACATCTCTTGCAGCTGCCCTGCAATAGTGATTTCCGCCACCGGATATTGAATTTCGCCGTTCTCCACCCAGAAACCTGCTGCTCCACGAGAATATTCGCCGGTAACGCTGTTAATGGCTGAACCGAGCATTTCCGTTACCAGCAAGCCGGTTCCCATCTCTTTGAGTAACGTATTCAAGCCGCCGCTGCGGTTTGGCTTCACCAACCAGTTGTGAATACCACCTGCGTGACCAGTGCTTTTCAGCCCCATTTTTCTGCCCGAATAGCTGGTCATTAGGTAAGTTTGTAGCACGCCGTCAATGATGATTTCACGATCTTGGGTCACTACGCCCTCGCTGTCAAAAGCTGATGAAGCCAGCTGGCGTAATAAATGCGGACGCTCTGAAATCGCAAACCAGTCCGGCAAAATTTGCTCGCCAAGTTTGTCAAGTAAGAAGCTCGATTTGCGGTATAACGCCCCACCGCTGATCGCCCCCGCCAAATGCCCGATCAAACCGGTGGCGACATCGTTATAGAAAATCACCGGCATTTCTGCGGTTTTAATGCGTTGCGGATTCAGGCGTTCCACCGCTTTAATCGCCGACTGCTCGCCCACCCATTTTGGTGATTGCAATTTGTCGAACTCTCGAGAAATGGTGTATTCGTAATCACGTTCAAGTTGATCTTCGTAAGCAGAAATCACGCTACACGACAACGAATAGCGGCTAGACAAATAGCTCTGCAACATGCCGTGCGTGTTGCCGTAAACCCGAATGCCACTATGCGAGTTGAACGTTGCCCCATCGCTGTTTACCACTCGCTCATCGGCATTTAGCGCATAATGCTCTGCTTCCACCGCTAACTCAACGGCTTGATCCACGGAAATATCCGCTTGGTGATAAAGCTCCAAATCGGGGGCATTAAATGCCATCATCTCTTTATCTGCCAAACCTGCACAATCATCTTCTGAGGTATATTTTGCAATGGCTAATGCGGCTTCGACCGTTTTTTGAATAGAGGCTGGTTGTAGATCAGAGGTAGAGGCATTCCCTTTACGTTTGCCTAAATAGACCGAAATGCCCAGCGAGCCGTCATTATTAAATTCAATATTTTCCACCTGTTCCAAACGGCTTGACACCGAAAGGCCTGCGACTTTCGTTACCCCAACTTCCGCTTCCGCCCCGGCTTTTTTTGCAAAATCCAAGGCGAATTCGACCGCTTGTCGTAATTCTAGCTCTTGCTGTTTCAGCATTTGTTTATCTGTAATCGACATTCTTATTCCAATAGTGATTTGAATTGATGACGTATATTCTAACTCAAAATTCTGCTAGAATATGGCATTTTTTATCGATTAGAGTTAAAAGGACAAATAATGGCGAAAAAACGTAGTAAAAATGAAATTGACTGGACAGATGACGAAGAAGAGATCATCTGGGTCAGCAAAAGTGAGATAAAACGAGATTCTGAACATTTAAAAAAATTAGGTGCGGAACTCATCGAGTTAACGCCACAAAATTTAGAAAAAATCCCTTTAGACGATGATTTAAAAGAGGCAATTCGCCAAGCTCAGGGCTTTAAAATGGAGGCTCGCCGTCGCCAAATTCAATTTATCGGCAAGTTGCTTCGTCACCGTGATCCTGAGCCAATTCAAGAAGCCTTAGATAAGGTGAAAAACCGCCACAACCAACAGCAAGCATTGTTGCACAAATTGGAGTTAGTACGTGATCAGCTGATCAATATGGGCGATGCGTCGCTAGATAACCTGTTAAACGAATATCCTCAGTTAGACCGCCAACATTTACGTAATTTAATTCGTGGTGCGGTAAAAGAGCGTGAGGCGAACAAACCGGCGAAAAATTATCGTGAAATTTATCAATACTTAAAAACGGAAATTGCGGAGTAATTATTATGGAATACCTATCAACTATCCTTAAGACCCATTTTGGCTTAGCTTACATCAGCTTAGTGTTATTATTAATACGTGGTTTTTTAGCCGCTAAAGCGGTTGATTGGAGACAATATGCCGTTTTACGCATTGCACCTCATATCGTTGATACTATCTTATTGGTAACAGGTATTGCTGCGGTTGCTATTTTCCTTGCATATGACTTTTTCACACTGCCACAATTTAGCTGGTTATTGCCTAAAATGTTATTTTTGGTGCTATACATCGTTTTTGCGGCTAAAGCCTTCAGAAAAGGGCAACCATTCTCATTGAAATTCTATCTGCTCTCCGTATTCTCATTTATGATGATTATGCTTACTGCAACCTTTAAATAGGATTATTATGATCGGACCTTTTGTTAATGCGGGAGCAGTTATTTTAGGTGGCTTATTAGGCGCTTATTTAGGCAGCCGGTTGCCTGAACGACTTCGCACTACATTGCCGCTCATTTTCGGTTTATGCTGCTTCGGCTTAGGAATGATGCTAACGGCTTCGGTAAAATATATGTCTGCTGTAGCCCTTGCTTTAATTCTTGGCACAATTATTGGTGAACTAATTTATCTCGAAAAGAAAATCGGGAAAGCAGCCAGCTCAGCACAAGGCATAATCGACAAAATTTTTCCGCCAAGGCACTCTCTATCTCAAGAAGAGTTTCTGGAAAAGTTTATTGCGATTCTCGTGCTTTTTTGCGTAAGCGGAACAGGTATTTTTGGTGCAATCAATGAAGGGATAACAGGCGATCCAAGTGTTCTTTATATTAAATCTATCTTAGATTTCTTTACGGCAATGATCTTCGCGACATCATTAGGCTATGTTGTAACAACCGTTGCCCTGCCACTTGTGATTATTCAAGCGATATTAGTTCTACTTGCATCAATCATAATGCCGCTTACCACGCCGAATATGTTAGCTGATTTTTCGGCAACAGGTGGATTGCTCCTGTTTGCAACGGGTTTTCGCATTTGTGGTATTAAAAATTTCCCGGTGGCGAATATGCTGCCTGCATTACTGTTAGCAATGCCAATCTCTTATCTTTGGGAACGATTAGTGAGTTAATGATGAAAAAACGTATTATTGTCGGCATTAGCGGAGCAAGTGGATTTCAATACGGCTACAAAGTCTTAGAACTGCTCAAGCCATTTGAAGAGATTGAAACCCACCTTGTGATCAGCAAAGGGGCGGAAATGACCCGCTCTCTTGAAACCGAATACGAACGTGAAGATCTTCTCGCCCTCGCGGATGAGGTGCATTCCATTCAAAATATCGGGGCAAGCATCGCCAGCGGCTCATTCAAAACCTCAGGAATGATTGTTGCCCCTTGTTCTATGCGAACGCTAGCCTCTATTGCTAATGGCTTTAGCGATAATCTGCTAACCCGAGCGGCAGACGTGGTGTTAAAAGAACGCCGTAAATTGGTGTTAATGGTGCGAGAAGCCCCTATCAACCTTGCTCACATTGATAATATGCGAAAAGTGACTGAAATGGGTGGCATTATTTTCCCACCCATTCCGGCATTCTACCAACAGCCAAAAAGTCTCGATGAGATGGTAACACATAGTGTCAGCCACGCCCTTTCTCTGCTAGATATTGAAATTCCTAATATGCCTCATTGGGGGGAGTGAATGCCCCCGATTCCTCATCATATTCTTGAATTTATTCAATCTAACCACGTGGTGAATTTTGCAGCTCATCACAATGATGATTTCTGGGCGGCAAGTTGCTTTTATGCCTTTGATGAAGAAAATACCCGTTTAATTATCTTAACAAGCAAAAAAACAAAACACGCCCAGTTAATGTTAGAAAATCCTAACATTGTAGGCACCATTTGCGATCAAGTAGAAAACATTCAAGAAATCGAAGGGATACAATTTTCTGCCATAGCAGAATGCTTGGAAGGAAATGAGGCAAACACCGCTTTGCAAATTTATTACCAAAAACACCCGCTTGCACGCTTAAAACTGAGCGATGTTTGGGAGTTATCCTTTAAAACCATTAAGCATACGAGTAATAAAGTAGTGTTTGCTCAAAAAACGGTGTGGGACAAAAACGCTACATAATCCCCTTAATCTTATCCCTTTTTACCTGACTTGGCGTTATACCGAAATGTTTCTTAAATGCTGTCGAAAAATTTTCCGCATTCGAGTAGCCGGCTAATTCAGCAGCTTGCATCACACTACGTCCATTTAACAAAGCATTATAAGATTGCTCTAATTTAGCACGTCTTAAATAAGCAAATATCGTAATTTTATGATATTTCTGAAACTCATTTTGTAACGTGGTTACATTGGTATGAAAATATTTCGCAATTTGCTTTAAATTCCAATTATCAAATCTTCCATTATCTAATGCTTCCGTGAGTTGATATACACGATCTTTTTTTAATGGTAAAGATTGCGTTAATTGTGAAAAGGCATTTGACAATAACGAAAGCAACTTACTTTCTTTTTCAATCATATAGAAAGGTTCAGATTCATTTTCTGGTAATAAGATTTCATCAATGAGTCTAAGCATAGGTTGTGTAACCGTAATGGAATACTGCTTTAAATGTTGCTTAAATTGATGATAACTTGATAAAGTCAGATAGCTTTCCATAATCCATTTAGGATAAAGAAAAATAACCAGCTCTTTTTGGTGTTGCCCTTTTTGAAATACCTTTTTACCCATTTCTGAACGGTTTAAGGGTAAAAAGGCTGCTTTAGGTTTAGTGCTTGCATCTAATTCAAAATATCCTGAATCAAAATGAATTTCTGAACGCCCATCCAACAAAATAACTAATCTTAAGCCTGATTCAAATAGGGCTTGCTCTTGCTCTACAGTACTATTTACTTGAATATCTGTATATTTCAACATAAGGTCTGTACGGAATCGATAAAGATCCACCTTTCCCACTATGTTTTTATTTTCATCAATAGTGATCGTCTTTCTCATACAAATTTTATTGCCCATAGAAAAAATTTTATTTTACAAAGGTTTTTTGCCCAAAAACAAGATATATTAATAATAATTCTTATTTGCGGAGAAATTCATGAAAAAAACACTATATCCACTCTCTTTAATTAGCCTAGCTTTAATGACATCCTATGTATCTGCAAACGATACAACAGCCACTCTTGATACTATTGATGTAAAAACAAAACTTGCCGCGACCACAGGTTATATTCCTGTTTACACCACTGTCGGAACAAAAACTGTTACTTCATTAGCCCGTACACCTTTTAGTGTTAATGTGGTTTCATCTGATTTAATGCAGGATCAAGCAGTACGTTCTGTCACCGAAGCTGTCGCTTATACCTCAGGTATGATGGGCGGTTATCGTGGTAATAATGCTCTCATTGAAATTTCAATTCGTGGAATTGGGCATAAAAGCGATGGCGGTGCAATCCCAACATATTTAAACGGATCTCGCTACCAAACCGCATTTGAAATCGATCCTTTCTTCTTAGAAAGTATCAATGTCATTAAAGGTCCCAATTCTATTTTATATGGGCAAGCTAACCCTGGTGGTGTAATGGATATTATCACCAAAAAAGCGAGTGGTAATCCACATCGCCAGTTACAATTTATTTTTGGCAATCATAACCGCTATCAAGTAGGGCTAGATGTTGAACAAAATCTTTCTGAAACTCTATCCGCCCGTTTAATTAGCCAATTGGAAAGAGCTAATTGGAATACTCAATTTGTGAAAGAAAAAGGTGGAGCTTTTGCACCAAGCCTTTTATGGAAACCTGCGACAAATACAGAACTCAATGTTTATGCTTACTATGCGAAAAAACCAAAAGCAGGCGATCGTAATTTCTTGCCAAAAGAAGGGACGATTAATAGCGTAAACGGAAAAAAACTTCCCTATGATATGTTCCTAAGTGATCCAAATTATCAAGGTTTAAAATCAGAGCAAATGCAAGTGGGCTACAATTTATCACATAAAGTCGCCCAAAGCCTGACATTCCGCCAGAATGCCAGTTACCATAATGGAGAGGAGAATTTTAAAAATTTAGTGTACTGGAGTGATATTGGCTCAGTTTTAGAACGTAGAGCTCGCCGTTGGGATGTAAAAACCCAGGAAATCAGTTTAGATAACCAATTAGAATTTGTCTTTAACACGGCAAATATCAATCATACTTTGTTATCCGGTATCGATTATAAACGAGTGCGTCAAGATCTAGATAACTATATGGGAATTGCTCCTGATTTTGATTGGCAGAACCCCGTTTATGGCGTGAAGGTTGCTGAACCTCACTTATTTTCAAGTGAAGTCAAGCATTTAAAACAGCTTGGGTTTTATCTGCAAGATCAAATGGAAATAGGTAATATTGACCTAATGCTAGGCGGACGTTATGACTTTGCTAAAAATAGTAACCAAGATCGTTTAGCAAATACCAGAGAAAGTAATAAAAATGGGGAATTTACTTGGCGAGCGGGTGCAATTTATAACTTTGAAAACGGCGTTGCACCTTACCTAAGCTACAGCACTTCTTTTGTACCGTCAGCCGAAAAAGATACTCAAGGAACCTTCTTAAAACCAACGACTGCCGAGCAATGGGAAATAGGAGTGAAATATCAACCGACTCAAGAAACCTTGCTCACCTTGGCAGGATTTAAAATTACACAAAAGGATTTAGCAAACTATCAATGGCAAACTCGCTCTTATGAACAAATTGGTAAAGTGGAAGCCAAAGGAATCGAAGTGAGCTTAAATCAACAGCTCTCGGATAAATTATCCGTATCCGCCTCTTACGCTTATCTCAAAAAAGAGATTACCAAAGATAGCGATGGCAGTACAATTGGTAAAACACAATGGGGTGTTCCTCGCCATCAGGCTTCACTTTGGGCAAAATATAAATTCTTTGATAAGCTAACCGCTGGCGTAGGCGTACGCTATATGGGAACGACTTTTGGCAATAACCAAAATACCTTTACCGTACCAGCCTATACGCTCTATGATATGTCAATTGGATATGATTTTATGCCTAATTTGAACTTACAGCTCAACGCACAAAATCTGACGAATAAAAAATATGTCGCCAGTTGTGCCAATAATTTTTCCTGTTTCTACGGAACAGAACGCAATTTAAGTGCGACTTTAAATTATCATTTTTAACCCCTAAACAGCCCTCGAATGAGGGCTTAAACTTTTGCAAAAAATATGAAAAAAACGACCGCTTGTATTCTTACCTTTCTTACTCATACCATGCTTTACGCTAACAATATGACGATTGAATTAAAAAAAGACGATTTCGTGCAAGGTAAATTGACTCAACTTGCTGAACAACCACTTTCACTTTCTATTATTTTCCAAGATCGCTCTACTCGCCTACTTGCTGAAAATGTCTTTGGCGAACAGGGTTTTATGTTTAAATCTGAACACAATGGCACGGCTACTTTTTCTATTTCAAACTATGGTCAAAATGTATCAGGCAATGATTTTAAATTAGAGATTGAACAGCATATTCCTGTCTCTGCTCAAATCGCTAAACCTAAAATTATAGAAAATCAACAACTTGCAGAATTAAGTGTAAAAATTGCAAAAAATCCTGAAAAACAGACCGCTTTCATTGACAATTTTTGGGATAAAGCAAAACAAGCAGGCACACCACTAATTGAACCATTAGACGGACAGCAAAGCCGAGTCACTTTTTTATGGCGTGGAGCAAAGCAAAATGTACGAATTTGGGGTGGTGTTTCAACCGATCACGACTTTATGGAACGCTTTGGCGAAACCGATTTATGGTATAAAAGCTATGTCGTACCTAATGATACTTTGGTTGAATATCGCCTTGCCCCTGATATTCCAACGTTACCTGTAGATGAATATACCCAACGCAGAGCCTTACTTGCAACAGCCCAAGCCGATCCGCTGAACAAAACACCCTACTTTGAGAAAATAGGGCAAAATCTACAAAATACAGATAAGTTTAACTACTACTCTCTTGTTAAATTAGCAAAAGCCCCAACACCATCTTATCTACTTGAAGACTCCAATATCACAAAAGGCACAATGCAAGAATTGGTTTTCGATAGTACCAAACTTGGGAATAAACGCCGATTATTTGCCTATTTACCAGAAAATTTTAATACGGAAAACAGCTATCCCATTCTCTACTTGTTTGATGGCGTGGAATATACTGAACGTGTACCGACAAAAACGATTTTAGATAATATGATTGCTCAAAAAGTGATTCCCCCGACTGTCGCTATTTTTATTGAAAATCCATCTAGTGAATCAAGACGAATGGAGCTACCTGCTAACCCAATTTTTACCCAAATATTAGCGGAAGAAATTGTTCCCTTTGCCGAAAAATCCATTGGTGTGAAAGCAAAAGAGCGGATTATCAGTGGTTCTAGCTACGGTGGATTATCTTCGGCTTATACTGTGCTAAATTATTCCCATCTATTTAAAAAAGCACTGATTTTATCAGGCTCATTTTGGTGGAATCCTAAAAATACACCGAGTGAAAATAGCAACTACATCGCATACGAATTTGCGAGCAAAGAAAAGTTGCCTGTTTGCTTTTTTATTAGTGCCGGATTTTATGAAGGCGGAAGATCGAATATATTGGAAACATCTCGCCATTTAAAAGATGTTTTACTGGCAAAAGGCTACCCTGTGACTTATATGGAACAATCAACTTCCCATGGCTATTTAGCTTGGCAAGGGTTAATTAGTGAGGGATTAAAAGCATTATTAGGTAAAGGGGCTTGTCAACACTCCGACTAGGGAATGGTAAAAATCACCAGATTTTCGACCGCTTGTTCATCGCACTTAATCAGCCATTGCTGCTCTTCAGCCAATAATTCAAAATCAGCGAGGCTACTCTGCTTATTTAAAATAAGCGTTAAACTATCACTTTTTTGGAGATCGAGCATCGCTTTTTTCGCCATCAATAACGGCAAAGGGCAAGCGTAGCCGGTTAAATCTAAAACATATTCCATTTCTCAATACACAAAAGGCAAACTTGTGGTTTGCCTTTTTACTAAAATTACAGTTTGCGGCGATCTGCCATTACTTTACCCATTTCCGATAATTTTTCCTGAGCTAAATGTTCACGCCCTAGTTCGAAAAGTGGCTCTTCAATCGCAATGTGCACATCGTAACCTGCCACAAAGCGAGCAATCAGATCACGGTCAATATTTTCACGTTTGCCTGCCAGTAGATCTTCCAGTTGGGAGGATAAATTGTCCCAATTTTTGTGTAAATCCACGTGCTGACGCTCTAGTTCGTCCACTTCTGTCTGGGCTTGGGGTTGCACTTTAATCAGCTCAGGGAAGAAATCATCTTCTTCATCGGCATGGTGAAGTGGTGCGGAAATGTTGAAATAATTCAAAATTTGCTGAACGTCATTTTTCACCGCTTGGTTAATGCCATTTTTCTCAAGGTAATCAGGCAAAATTTGTAGTTGCTTACAGAAACTTTTAACTTTGCCGTGGCAAGCGTAAAGCATATCAATCGGCTCTGCCCAGCTGGCGAATGTTTGGGGTTCGAGTTGTTGCATAGATACTCCTTGTAAGAAAAAGGACACGAAGCCTCGTGCCCTAATATTTATTTGTTAATTTCTGACTGTAACGGTGGCACTTCTTTGCCGATGCGGGCATAAAATTCCACCACGAAATCATCAAAGCGATCATCTTCAATCGCTTGGCGAATTTCTGCCATTAAGCGTTGGTAATAACGCAAGTTGTGAATGGTGTTTAATCTTGCGCCTAAAATTTCACCGCATTTATCTAAGTGGTAAAGATAGGCTTTGGTGTAATTTTTGCAAGTGTAGCAATCACATTCTGGGTCAAGCGGTGTAGTGTCTGCACGGTACTTCGCATTACGGATTTTCACGATGCCGTTTGTCACAAATAAATGTCCGTTACGGGCATTACGGGTTGGCATTACGCAGTCAAACATATCAATGCCACGGCGAACGCCCTCCACCAAATCTTCCGGCTTGCCCACACCCATTAAGTAGCGAGGTTTGTCGGCTGGAATTTGCGGGCAAACGTATTCTAAAATGCGGTGCATATCCTCTTTCGGCTCACCTACCGCTAAGCCGCCCACAGCATAGCCATCAAAACCGATTTCGACTAATTTTTCCACCGAGACTTTACGCAACTCTTCGTAAACACCGCCTTGAATAATGCCGAATAACGCATTTGGGTTTCCCAATTCGTCAAAGCGATCACGAGAACGTTTTGCCCAACGTAGTGACATTTCCATCGATTGTTTAGCGTAGTCGAATGTCGCTGGATACGGCGTACATTCATCAAAAATCATCACGATGTCTGAGCCAAGATCGTATTGGATCTCCATTGACTTTTCAGGCGACAGGAAAATTTTCTCACCACTAATTGGATTTTGGAACGTTACACCTTCTTCTTTGATTTTACGCAATTTGCCAAGACTAAATACTTGGAAACCGCCAGAATCAGTCAGGATCGGGCCGTGCCATTGCATAAAATCATGCAAGTCACCGTGCATTTTCATCACTTCTTGCCCTGGGCGTAGCCATAAATGGAAAGTGTTGCCGAGCAAGATTTCTGCCCCTGTCGCTTTAACCTCTTCAGGGGTCATTCCTTTTACTGTGCCATAAGTGCCAACCGGCATAAATGCAGGCGTTTCTACGGTAAATTCGCCTTTCGGGCGGCTAAACGTCAAACGCCCACGGCGAGCGTTACCGCTCGTTGTTTTTAATTCGTATTTCATTTTCTATCCACAAATAAACAGTTCGTGAAAGCGGTCAAAAACCGCTAAAAATTTACCAATTAGAATCCGAAGCTCGTTCCAAGCCCAAGTCCGATTCCAACACCATTGGAGCCGCCGCCGACTCCTACATTGCCACCTACACCCGTTGATGAACAGGCAACAATAGTTAAAATGCTAATGCATAATAAGAATTTTTTCATTTTTTGCTGTCCTAAAAGAAAAAGACGGGCTATGATAGTCCGATGCTATTTTACCTTGTTTAGATGATTAAACCTAATTTAAAAGAGTAAATTATGAAATTTTTACGTCAATGCACTACTTTATTGGTAGCATCCACCGCTATACTCTCTGCAAAAGCTAACCTACTCAGTATTAGTGAAGCCGAAATTAACGAATATCTATCCACTAAATTAAGTGAAAAAGTTCCGCTACAAGACAAAGTGGGAGTTCCCCAATTATTTGAATTAGATTATAACCTCCACTCTTTAACAAGCCAAATTGGCAGAACTGATGAAAAAAAAGTGGCTATCTCAGGTGCTATTGATGGGATACTAAAAGCACGAGGCAGGAAATATGATGCCTCTATTCAGCTAAATATGGATACAACGCCTTATTACGATCCAGAAAAAGGGGCGTTATTTTTAAAAGATGTAAGATTGCTTAATTGGTCTGCCACACCGGCTAAATATCAATCTGAATTACAGATGTTTTTACCGATGCTTGCTGACGGTCTAGCCAGTTTTTTGAGTGCTACACCAGTTTATACTCTCGATGAAACCCAAATGAAAGAAGCAATGGTGAAGAAATTCGGTAAAGCCATTATTGTTGAGAATGGTAGCATAAAATTAGAAGCCTCAATTTTTTAAAAATTTTGTGATCTTTGTCTAATTTCCAAACTTTAATGGTTGAAATTTTGAACATTTTATTTAACAATCCGATTATCGTCATTCATTATTTGGGAGATTTATATGGATATCGGTATTGTTAAATGGTTTAACAATGTAAAAGGATTTGGTTTTATTACATCAGACGTATGTGAGGGAGATATTTTTGCTCACTTTTCTGAAATACAAACAGAAGGTTACCGTTCGCTAAAAGTTGGTCAAAAAGTAGAATTTGAATTAATTCAAGGTGAACGTGGTGCATCCGCAACAAAAATTACCCCTATTGAGTAAAAAACATTATATTTATTCAAACTTCTTGTTATTCTAAATAATATTTCTTAATTAATGCTCGGCAGGAATGCCGAGCCATTTCTGTTTGTTTCAGATTATGCTATCTCCTCACTCATTAATTTTAATCAATTTAATTTATATTTTCGGTATTGGGCTAAATATCGTATTACTACGTTTTTTAAGTTTACATTTCGATCCTCTTAATAATAATGGTGTACGTTTTCTTGTAGGAGGGTTAGCTCTCTTATTAGTGATTTTATGGAAATTCCGCTCATCTCTTAACCAACTTGCAAAAAGCCCCAAATTGTTAGCCATCGCCTTATTTATTGGGCTAATGATGTCAGCGAATATGTACTTTTGGCTAAAAGGTGTGAAGATTACAAGTGCAGTAACTGCTTCTATTTTTGGCGTATTAGCAATGCCCTTCGGCATAATTATCGCTGCACTATTTTTTAAAGATGAAAGAGAAAAAATCAAAAACAAACGCTTTTGGTTAGGCTCATTGCTGACTATTTTAGGCTCTTTAGGGTTTGTTTGGTATGGAAAAACCATTTCAGTAGGGGAAGGGTTTATTCTAGGTTCTGTTTTCCTCTTTCTGTCAATTATTATCCGAAATATCCAAAACTTAGTTGTAAAATTTAGCCGAGAGCTTAATGTATTCACCTTAAGCTGTACGACCTCGCTTACAACCTCAATATCAAGTCTATTTCTCAGCCAACAAGCGGGTAAAATTAATGATATTTTTGCAACACCTGATTGGTTGCTATTTATGCTTATGGCGGTGGGAATCTATGCGATTTTAGTTGGTATGGTTCTGACTTTTCACATTATCCGCACACAAGGACTTGTCACTTATCAAGTGCTAGAACTCTTAATACCTGTATCAACTGCCATTATCGCTCATATAGTGCTTGGTGAACATATATCGCTAGTGCAAATAACCTTTGCTTGTGTAGTAATTTTAGGTGCAAGTATCGCATTAAGATTGGTAAAGTTTCGGAGGAAATAGCAGCACGACTACTTACTTGCTTATTTCTTAGTTAAAGTACCATGCATCAACAACGCTAAAATTATTTTAGTAGTTTTTTATCTCAATAACTATAAATTTGTTTATTTTAAAAAGGCTTTATTTCATTCGTTTATACTTAAAAATAAAAAACCTTTGGCAATATCTATCAACCAAAGGTTTCTTTTAGCCTAATTATTAGCTTTTTACTCGCTGCTCTAAAATTACATTCAGTGTTTTTTGTTTCTGTTTCATTGCTGTTTCAGGTTCTGCTTTAACTAGCAAAGTGTAGATTAAATCTAGCACAAATAACTGAGACATTTTCGTACCGATAGAATCTCCTTGCATATGTCCTTGGCGATTACCATTAATCAGCACATAGTTTGCTTCTTCCGTGACAGGGGAACGCAAATTATGTGTAATAGCAATGGTAGTGGCTTTATTAGCCCGAGAGAAACGGAGTGATTTCACCACTTCCTCAGAATAACCAGAGTGGCTTATACCAATAACCAAATCTCCTTCTTCAACAAGGGCTGCTTGCATATACATAAAGTGATTATTCGTTACCGCATCAGTTTGTAACCCAATCCGCATTAATTTATGCTTTGCATCTTCCGCAGTAAGCCCTGATGATCCTACACCAAATAAGAAAATCCGTTTTGCTTTACGTAACTCCTCAACTACTTTTTCTAACACTTCAAAATCTAACAGATTGATCGTCTCAGTAATCACGTTGCTCAAGCTCGCTTTTAATTTTTCAGCGATATCTTGAGTTGTATCAGATTCAGCAACATCGGTGTCTAATAACACACGGTTATCTTGATTTTGTGTTGCTAATTCAATTGCTAACTCTAATTTAAAATCCGTATAACCTTTAAAACCTAGAGTACGACAAAATCGGATAAAGGTTGCCTCCCCTACATCAAGCTGACTAGCAACCTCAGAGAGTGAACATTGATTTAATAATTCAGGCTGTGACAAAATTGCTGCCGCAATTTTCTTCTCGGTTTTTGTTAAACTGTTTTGAAGAGAACTAATAGTATTCAGAATTTTTCCACGAGCAGACATTTTTCGCCCCCTAAATTAACTCGGCAGGCACTTTCACCACCAATTTTTTCAATGTTTTATTGCCGTTTACCGCATTGCCAGGCTTGTGCGGTTCGTAAGGAAAGAAAATGGCAAACATATTTGGCTTAAGCACCACTTCATTTTTGTCATCAATCGCATCAGTGAGTTGATAGTCGTCTTCATCACGATATTCGTCATATTTACTTAAATCAGGCTGGCTCAAGCCGTATTCAATCATCTCTTCGCCTTCAATCAATAACTGAATATCCACGAATTTACGGTGCATTTCCGCTTTTTTACCTTCTGCTGTGCTAGTTTCAAAGCTCATCACATTCATTCGGATACCTTCTTCTAGCTCTTGCCAACCTAACTCTAAATTGGCTAAATCTAATGTTTTAAGCTTTTGGCAAAGGCGAGAAAATACCGAGGGCAGTGATTTCACATAATCATCTCTTGATAAATCGGCTAAGATCATATAATTCTCCTTAAATGATAATATAATAAAGCACTCCACAATTACTCTTTTTATGAAGATATGCTCCAATACAAGTAGAATAATAGCTTATATAGAGAATCTCAATAGAAAAACATTAAAAATGAGAACTTGATCAAATTTTGAGAGCGAATTGCAAATTTTAGAGAGAACTTATCCGCTTGTAAGAATTAAAATGGACGTACCCTTACGTCCATTTTTATAAGTTAAGAAATATTAAAAATAAGATCGGTATTACCTAACATTTTCTGCTCTTCCTCCAAATCGATTAATATCAGAGGATTATTTGTTAAGAAATCTTTCTCAAATTTTAAGTGCCAATCGTTATTTTCAATCGTTAAATCAAGCTGCTTTGGTGCAACTGTTGCTTGTCGAGAACGATTTAGTAATACAGCTAAACGGAAAACTCTGACAAGCGTTAAAATATCTCGGCACTGATAACGATTGATACTGCGGATATCTGAACGCTTGAAACCTTTGATATGATATCGCATTAATACCGCTAATAGTGTTTGCTGTTCAAAATCAAAGCCTGGTAAGTCACGATTAGCAATCAAATAAGCAGAATGGCGATTAAGATTATTATGGTTTACTACAATCCCAATTTCGTGTAATAAACTTGCCCATTTTAATATTGAACGTAAATCTTGTACTTGTCGGCGATTTTTCCACGTTTTGATTTGGTCAAATAGAATGAGAGCCGTCTGCTCTACTCTTTTTGCTTGCTGTTTATCTAAATCAAACTGCTCTGCTAATGCTTCGGCCGTACGTTGACGAATATTCCCAACCTGAAACCCTTTTTCCAGCCCATACATTACCCCTTCTCGTAACGCACCATTTGAATAGCGTAATACTTCAATTCTAAATGTATGGAATAAGGCAAGCAAAATCGCTAACCCTGGCACTAAAACATCCGCTCGCTCATCAAGTAAACCCCGCAATTTAATCTCATTCAGTGATTTAAACCCTAAGCAAATATCAATTAGTTTTTGTAAGCGAGATTCCGTAATTAAACCATCACGATAGCCATTAGCAATCAGCACTTGATGCACAGTTTTAATGGTGCCTGATGAGCCAAGCGCATAAGTCCAACCAAGCTCTTGATATTCCCACATCAAATCTTCAATTTTTTCCATTGCAGTTTGATAGGCGCTATCAAAACGCTCAATGGTTAGCTCTCCATTAGGGAAAAAGCGTTTGGCAAAGCTCACACACCCCATATGGCGACTTTCTGCTCGAATAGGCGTGAAATTATCACCAATTGTAATTTCAGTTGATCCGCCACCAATATCCACCACCAACTTTCGCCCTGTTTCTGGCTGAGTATGGCTGACACCTGAATAAATTAACCGAGCCTCTTCTTGACCAGAAATAATTGAAATTGGATAAGGAAACACTTCTTTTGCGTGTTTAAGGAAATCTTGATTATTAATCGCCCTTCGCAACGTATACGTACCAACCACCTTTACATTCTCAGGTGAAAAGCCTTTCAAACGTTTTGCAAATAAGGCTAAGCAAGCCACCCCTCTATCAATAGCTTCTTGACTAAGTATTAAGTTTTCATCCAGCCCATCAGCTAATCGTACACGGCGCTTAAGACGAGAAAGGACTTGAATTGAGCCATTCACAATACGGGCTACAATCATATGAAAGCTGTTTGAGCCTAAATCAATTGCAGCAAATTCACGAGGAGCGATATTTGATGACATAACAAAATCCCTTAATAACTATAAATGATAAGATATTACCATTTTTAAGCTAAATATCACTACAAAATTTAACGAACTTTTTGATAACAGATTTAAATCATAAAATTAACACAAAATTTTTTGACGAATTGGCAGAAAAAGACTAGGATTTACTTAATTATTTTCAATAAAACTCAACTAAGAGAGGTCTTTATGTCTGAAGTAAATAAATCATTCCACGATATGTTGGAATATGTACATCTTTACCGCCTAAAAAACAAATTACACCGAGAAACTGCTGATAACGATCGCAAAATTCGTGATAACCAAAAACGTGTATTGTTATTGGATAATCTAACTCAATACATTACAGATGAAATGTCTATTGAAGAAATTCGAGCTATTATTGCCAATATGCGTGATGACTACGAAAACCGTGTTGATGATTATATGATTCGTAACGCAGAACTTTCAAAACAACGCCGTGAAATCCGCCAAAAAATGGCAGCTCATAAACAAGCACCAACGAATAAAAAAGCATAAAATTCAAGCGGTCAATTTCTTGCAAAATTTTGCGAAAAATTAACCGCTTGTTTATTGCTTCAGTTTTAGAGTTTCTTCATCGCGTCTGCAACAAATTCCGCCTCTGTGCCCAAAATAACTTGGAATGCGTTTCCCCCTAATTTGATATTACCTTTCGAGCCTAATGCTTTTAATTGCGCATCATTGACTTTTGAAACATCTGCTAAGGTTAAACGTAAACGTGTAATACAAGCATCAATATTGAGTAAGTTTTCTTTACCGCCTAGGGCATCCATAAACTGTTTTGCTCGTTCTTGATGAGATGTGGTATTGACTGCTTGTGCCTCAACATCATCTTCACGTCCCGGTGTTTTTAAATTAAACACTTTGATCACCATGCGGAAAAGCACATAGTAAATCACTGCGAAAACTAAACCTTGTACCAACAACATATACCATTGAACGGCAAGTGGGTTGCGGCTAGATAAGACTAAGTCTACTAAGCCCGCACTAAAACCGAAACCGGCAATCCATTCCATAGATGCAGCAATGTAAACTGAAAGGCCAGTTAATAACGCGTGTACCACATAAAGCACAGGTGCTACAAACATAAAAGCGAACTCAAGGGGCTCAGTAATGCCGGTGAAAAATGATGCTAAAGCGGCTGCGAACATAATAGATGCCACTTGCACTTTTTTCGCCGGTTTTGCACTATGATAAATCGCTAATGCCGCTGCCGGTAAACCAAACATCATAACAGGGAAGAAACCAGCTTGGTACATACCAGTTACGCCTACCACTGCTTTGCCTTCCGCTAACGACTTCGCACCGCCTAAGAAGTTTGGAATATCGTTAATGCCTGCTACGTCAAACCAGAACACAGAGTTAAGTGCGTGGTGTAAGCCAACAGGAATTAATAAACGGTTGAAGAAAGCATAAATACCAGCACCGACAGAGCCCATATCTTTGATTGATTCACCGAATGAAACTAATCCACCGAAAATAACAGGCCATACATAAAGTAAAATGAAGGCAACCACGATCATCACAACCGATACTACAATCGGCACTAAACGTTTACCGCTAAAGAAGGATAACGCTTTCGGCAATTCCACTTGGTAGAAACGGTTATAAAGTTCTGCTGAAATTACACCCACTAAAATCCCGATAAATTGGTTGTTGATTTTACCGAATGCTGCCGGTACTTGATCAACTGCAATACCTTGTAATTGAGCCACAGCTCCCGGTGCAAGCAAGGTGGTAATCACCAAATAACCGACTAAGCCGGATAATGCTGCTGCCCCATCTTTTTCTTTTGACATACCAAAAGCAACACCCACAGCAAATAAAATCGACATATTATCAATAATTGCCGCACCGGATTTGATTAACAATGCCGCCAGCTGGCTGTTTGCCCCCCAGCCGTCCGGGTCGATCCAATAACCAATCCCCATTAATAGTGCTGCAGCCGGTAAAGCCGCCACTGGCACCATTAAGGCTCTACCGATTTTTTGTAGATAACCTAAAATACTCATACAAACCTCCAATTAATTAACTCATATTGAGTAGAAATAGAATAGAAAAAAAGCATTTTAGAGACAATCACCTAAATTAAGTTTTGTGATCCATTTCAAAAAAATTTTAGAGTAAAACTTCAAGCGGTCAAATTCTTACAAAATTTTACGAAAAAATAACCGCTTGTTTTCACCCCTCGTGCTAAGTTTTTCAAATATTCATTGACAAAACTGAGATAAAAAGGTATTTCTATACCGTTTTTTCAATCCATTGAAAAAAGAGTAATGGCATTGCCATTACAGGAGAGGTGCAACACTCAGGCAACTTAATTTAAGGCAACTAGGGCCGTTTGAGAATTAAGTGATGGGAGTGATTGCCGAGGTGTGAATTCACTAGACTGGAATTAACATCGGCTGAGCAGGTTGAATCCTATCAGCTGTCATTTAATAGCAAATATTAAATGGAGTGCTCTGATTAATTGGTTCTCTAATCAAACCGTATAATCTACTCAAATTTCCTTTCCGAATATCCCCTAACACAACATTTATCTATTTTGTTTTAAGGAAATTTTATTATGTCTCATCTTTCTGTGGCTAAATTCGGTGGTACAAGCGTTGCTAATTTTGATGCAATGACTTCTTCTGCCAATATCGTTATTGCTGATGCAAACACTCGTGTAGTGGTACTTTCTGCCTCTGCCGGCGTGACTAACTATTTAGTAGAATTAGCCAACGGTTGCGAAAAGGAAAAGCGTGATGAAATCATCGCTGCAGTTGGTCAAATTCAATACAACATTATCGAAAAATTACAACAACAAGATAATGTTCGTGCTGAAATTGATGAATTATTAGCCCACATTGAAGCCTTAGCAGAATCCGCAAGCCTTGCAACCTCTGCTGCATTAAGCGATGAATTAATCAGTCATGGTGAAATGATGTCCACCAAAATCTTCACCCAATTATTAATTGAGCGTAACCATCCTGCTGTATGGGTTGATGTTCGTGACGTTGTTGCGACAAATAACCATTATGGTAAAGCAGCACCAAATGACGAAAAAACACAGACTCAATCTGATAGCATCATTAAGCCATTAATTGAATCAGGCAAAATTGTCATTACCCAAGGCTTTATTGGTCGTGATGATGAAGGAAAAACAACTACATTGGGTCGTGGTGGTTCAGATTATTCTGCAGCCCTATTAGCCGAAGTATTAAATGCTAATGATGTGTTAATTTGGACAGATGTTCCAGGCATCTACACAACTGACCCACGTGTTGTACCAAACGCACAACGCATTGATACAATGGCATTTAATGAGGCTGCTGAAATGGCAACCTTTGGTGCAAAAGTATTACATCCTGCAACCTTATTACCGGCCGTGCGTAGCAATATTCCTGTTTATGTAGGTTCAAGTAAAGCACCGGAACAAGGTGGCACCTGGGTAACCCGTGATCCACAACCACGTCCAACTTTCCGTGCTATTGCGTTACGCCGCAACCAAATTTTATTAACGCTTTCAAGTCTTTCGATGCTTCATGCTCAAGGTTTCTTAGCAAATGTATTTGCTATTTTAGCAAAACACAAAATTTCAGTAGATGTGATTACCACATCAGAAGTAAGTGTAGCCTTAACCTTAGATAAAACAGGCTCAGCATCGTCTGGGGCTGAAATGCTATCAAGCGAATTATTAGACGAATTAAACGCTTATTGCAATGTACAGGTAGAAACCGATTTGGCCTTAGTTGCGATTATTGGTAATAACCTACATGCTCAATCTGGTGTAGCTAAGAAACTATTCAATACACTTGAAACTTATAACATTCGATTAATCAGCTATGGTGCAAGTAGTAACAATGTATGTACACTTGTTAGAAACGAAGATGCTGATGATGTTGTTCGTGCCTTACACAAAGGTTTATTTGAATAAGTAATTATAGTGTAACAAGCGGTCATTTTTGTAAAATTTCTTACCAAAATGACCGCTTGCTCATTTACCTAAAAGTAAAAATGAACAAATTCGGACTATTAGCCTTAATATGGTTTATTGTTGGTATTTATGCTCTTATTTTTCGTGAAGGCACAAATGAACCGCCCCTATTCCCTTACTTAGACAAACTTAGCCATTTTGGGCTTTTCTTTATTCAACTTTGGTTACTAGCAAGGTTTTTTATACAATTTAATAAAGCAATTCCCTATTTAGGCTTAATGATTTTTGCCCTGCTCTATGCCATTACTAGCGAATTGATGCAGGCGCTATTAACCGAAACTCGCACCGGCTCTTGGTTAGACGGATTAGCTGATATAATGGGGGCTAACCTTGCGTTACTGCTTGCTCAATATTACAAAAAATAGAAAAAAATTAACCGCTTGCATTCAGAAAACACAAGCGGCTGACGATATATTACCAGCTTACTCTTTTAACTTCTCTATTTCTTTAGTGAACTCTTCCATATCACTAAAACTGAGATAAATTGAGGCAAAGCGAATATAGGCAACTTTATCTAATTGTTTCAATGCATCCATCGCTAATGTACCGATATGGCGGCTCGGAACCTCTCGTTCTCCCATAGACTGTAACTTGATAATAATTTGACTAATCGCCTTCTCTACATCATCTGCACTTACAGGGCGTTTATTTAACGCTCTTCTTAGTCCCAATCTTAATTTCTCCGCATCAAACGGCTCTCGGCTACCATCATTTTTAATTACATAAGGTACAACAAGCTCAGCTGATTCAAAGGTGGTAAAACGCTCCTTACAGCCCACACATTCACGGCGACGACGGATTTGATAGCCATTTGCTGCAAGGCGCGAATCTATTACTTTCGTTTCTTCTGTTGCACAGAATGGACAACGCATTACATTTCTCCTCTATTCTGAGCAACAAATGCTTTATATAAATTCTCTGGCGGCGGGGGCATCTGCAAATAATAGCCTTGTTCTGCAAGTTTCTGTAAAACTTCTTCATTCTTTGCTCTCGCCAATGCTTTGCCGCCTGTTAAGTTAAACATCATCACAAACTCGGGCTTTCCAAATAACTCACGTAGCGTTTCTGGTACTTGTTCAAATTGATCACGCTTAGGTAAATATAAATACATTTCATCTTTCACTTTGCTCCGATAAATCGCGCAAAGTGTTATTGAATTAGTATTCATCGTCATAAGCTGCTCCTGTGTAATTGTCAAATCGGGAATATTGTCCTTGGAATGTTAAACGCACTCGCCCAATTGGGCCATTACGCTGTTTACCGATGATAATCTCGGCAATCCCTTTGAGATCGGAATTATCGTGATACACCTCATCACGGTAAATAAACATAATTAAGTCTGCATCTTGCTCAATAGAGCCAGATTCACGCAAATCTGAGTTTACCGGACGTTTATCAGCACGTTGTTCTAAGCTACGGTTAAGCTGCGAAAGTGCCACCACGGGTACTTCCAGCTCTTTCGCTAATGCTTTTAATGAACGGGAAATTTCTGCAATTTCAAGTGTTCGATTATCCGCAAACCCTGGTGCACGCATTAACTGCAAATAGTCCACCATAATTAAGCTTAAACCGCCATTTTCACGATAAACTCGTCTTGCTCGAGAACGTACTTCTGTAGGTGTTAATCCGGAACTATCGTCAATATAAATATTATTGCGTTCTTGCAGAATTGCCATTGTTGTGGAAATTTTGGCGGTATCTTCATCGTCAGAGATTTGCCCTGTTCGGATCTTGGTTTGATCAACACGAGAAAGCGAGGCTAACATACGCATCATAATCTGATCAGCAGGCATCTCAAGACTAAAAATCAGTACTGGTTTTGCAGGTTTCTTCTTCGGGTTACCGTATTCATCTAAATCATCTTTATCTTCAATATCTACCAATGAAGCATTTTCACATAAATTCATCGCAAAAGTAGTTTTACCCATAGAAGGGCGAGCCGCAACAATAATTAAATCTGAAGGCTGTAAACCCGCTGTTTTTTTATTAAGATCAACAAAGCCTGTAGAAACACCTGTTACCCCACCATTATGACGGTTTTTAGATAGAGTATCCATTCGAGCCAATGTTTTCATCAAAATATCATCAATTCGCTGAGGGCCTTCATTAGCATTGTTTCGCTTTTCAGCAATTTCAAATACAATACGCTCGGCTTCATCTAGCACTTCTTTAGAATTTCTGCCTTTGGTCTTATAACCCATTTCAGCAATTTGGTTGCCCGCACTAATCACGCTTCTTAAATCGGAGCGATCTCGCACAATATCCGCATATGCTAAAATATTGGCTGCACTTGGGGTATTTTTAGACAGTTCAGCTAAGTATGCAAACCCTCCGACATCTTGCAATATGCCTTTATCTTTCAAGGCTTGATCGAGAGTAATAATATCGATGGGTTTATTAGCTCGTACAAGCTCTGCCATCTGTTCAAAAATAACACGATGAGCATAGTTGTAAAAATCGTGAGGTTGCACACGTTCAGCCACGTTATCCCAATGATCATTACTCAACATAATCCCACCAAGCACTGCCTGCTCAGCTTCAATAGAATGCGGAGATATGCTAATTTGCTCAACCTGCTTATCTTTTACTTTATCCTGAACTTTATTGCTAAATTCTGCCATTTTGCTCTCTTGCTAAATATAGACTCGACTATGTATAGTTTAGCTGAAATTGTGATAAATGGAAATTTACTCGCAAACAAGCGGTCATATTTTCCTAAAAATCTACAAAACAAAACCCCTAACAATTTTTGTTGTTAGGGGTTAAATATTTTAGATAATCAGGAGATTACCAGTATACACGCATACCTACACCGACAGCTTTATCAGTTACTCTACCATTGTAAGTATAGCCTTCACCTGTTGCATTTTTGTCAAAACCTTTAGTACGGATATATTTACCTTCAACGAAAGCTACAACATGTTTGTGGAATTTGTAATCAACACCAAGTAAGAAACCATGAGTTTTTTCTTTGCTCACATTTTTAATCTCACCACGCTCATATAAGTAGTTACCATATACTTTAGAAGCTGGAACTACTTGGTAAGCAAAGCCCGGAGCAACATAGAATGCATTACCTTTCTCACCTAATTTTTTCTCATGACGATAACCACCATCAACGCTTAATTTCAAATCACCAGCTGTATAACCAACAGATGCTAACACTGCATCTTTACGATGTTTGTCATTACCATTTTCTGTTTTAAAGCTTGAACGACCTAAAGCTGCACGTAAATCCCAGTTATCCACTGTGTATAATGCACCTAAAGCGAAACCATTTTGAAGACTGTTAGGTAATACCTCACCATTTGCATCACGCTTTTGAGCAAAGTTATAGTTTGCACTTAATTGTAAGTTTTCGATACCATTGTAGTCATAACGTACTACTTGGCTAGCCGCATCTACAATGTAATTACCTTTAGGGTTAATACCGTATTCATAGTCCACTGATTGACTTAGATCATCAGCAATTGTTAATTGACGACCAAATGTTACTTGACCGTATTGTTTACTACCTAAACCCACATAAGCACGTTTTGCATATGCACTACCGAAACCATCTTCTGAAGGTAGAGCTTTGCCATCTTTGTCAAATTTATCAACTTTGTCAAAACGAACTTCTACACGACCTAATGCATAGAAATCTTCTGCCAATTGATGTCTAGCTGTAACACCAATACGAGAACCAGCATTACGAATACCAGTGTGAGTACGTTTTTTCTCTGTGATAGTACCAAAACCATTTTTTGTTTCAGAATTCGCTCTTTCAAGAACCATACGGATAGAACCGTCGATATCTACTTTTGAGCCTTCAGCATCGTAGACTGTTACCGCAGATGCAGACGCTGCGAATGCTGTTACTGCTAATGCAACTAATGTTTTTTTCATAATTTTCACCTTAGATTTTTATATGTTATATAATAGAAATTGCTCCCATTAAGGTGTAGGAGCAACACTCCAAATACAATGTGTAGGTTTGAAACCTTACATTGCTTTCAGGTGAATAATTGCAAAAAGAGATATTAATGTCAATACTTCCCCACTCCAACGCTTAAAAATAAAAAACATTAAAAATCAACAACTTAAAATCAGTCTATTCCATTTGGAGATTTTCTTCTCTTTTCTAAAAAGACGAAAAAATAAAGTAACCTATTGAAAAATAAAGAATTTTTAATCTCCCCTTTATTCACTTTCATAATACTAAAAAAGTTCATTTATTTTGTGACATAGTTCACAATTTTGATATTTTATTAGACTTAGGAGAGTAATAATTATAACAAGAGGTTGTTTTTTGTTCAGTGTAAGATTATTTTTTCCTTCATTGCCATAGTTATATATTTGACAACTTAGGGGTAAAAACCGAGAATAATTAAAAAGCAATTATAATTATTATTTACAAGTAATGTTATGCATAATCTTCTTTTTATCACTAAAATCCAACAAACCTTAAACGAACTTTCTCCTTTTTCTAATAGAGTTGTTACTATTCATTCTACTTATTTTACGAAAAAAACTTCGCTAGTATCTGCTTTTATTGAGGAAATAAAACACACTGTTGATTTATTATTGAAGCAAGATGAGATTGTCTATACTGAATTTTATGCTGACAAATTAATTAAGCAATTTGAGGCATTAAGCCGTGCAATAGAACAACCAGAAATAGAGAAAAAAGCAGCTCAATTTTCCTCTTCTTATCAATTTTCACCTAATATTCACCGCTTATCACCTATTAAGCGATTGGAGGAATATCGCAAAGCGTTACGAGCTTTAAATGAAAAGATCAGCTGGCTGGTAGAACAAAATTTAGATGAGACTGATAATATTAGAAAGTTTGAGTTACAGAACCAGATTGCAGAAACTGAATATCGAAAAATGAACTGCGCAAAAGCGATTGAGGATTTAGAACAGCAGCTACTACTTAGATAAAAACAGACACCACCCGAAAATGGTGTCTACTTAGTCATTATAATGATTTCGCTAAATCCTTAATAAACGCTTTAAACTCTTTTCCACATTTATCGTGATTTAAGCTATATTCAACGAAAGCCTTCATATAACCGACTTTATCGCCACAGTCGAATGAGCGACCTGTCATATTAAACGCTTCTACTGTCTCTTGGTGAATCAACATATCAATCGCATCGGTTAATTGGATTTCATCACCCACGCCGACTGGGGTTCTTTCCAATAAATCCCAGATGCTCGCTGAGAACACATAACGTCCTACCACCGCAAGGTTAGATGGTGCTTCTTCCACGCTTGGTTTTTCGACCATTTTAGCAATTGGAGCTGAACCACCGAGAGGAATATCCACACCGTTGCAATCTGCAACACCATAGCTGCTAACATTTTCCATTGGCACTGGGGCCACCATAATTTGACTGTGTCCGGTTTCTTTGAAGCGTTTAATCATTGCCGCTAAATTTTCGGTTTTTTGATTAGCGGTGAAATCACCTAAAAGCACATCTGGCAGCACAACGGCAAAAGGCTCATTGCCAACGACTGCTCGTCCACATAATACCGCGTGTCCTAAGCCTTTCGCTTGGCCTTGGCGAACATGAATTAAAGTTACGTCTTTTGGCACAATAGAACGAACATCTTCTAATAACTGACGCTTAACACGTTTTTCCAGCATTGTTTCTAATTCAAACGATGTATCAAAGTGGTTTTCGATAGCATTTTTTGAGGAGTGTGTTACTAATACAATTTCTTTGAAACCAGCAGAAACACATTCATTAACAATGTATTGAATTAAAGGCTTGTCTGCAAGGGTGAGCATCTCTTTGGGAATCGCTTTGGTTGCAGGTAACATACGAGTACCAAGACCCGCAACGGGGATAATCACTTTCATTTGAAATCCTTATGATTTGTGAAGTTTTATTGAAAACAGACCGCTTGTAGTATATCGCAAGCGGTCATATTTTTTCATTTTTTTACAAAATTTTAAGCATTACTGGCGTAACAAGGCTAAAATTTCATCGGTTTTTTGTTGCATTAAGGCTTTATCGCCTCGCGTTTCTAAATTTAAGCGTACAACAGGTTCAGTGTTAGAGCTACGTAAATTAAAACGCCAGTTATTAAATTCAATGCTAACACCGTCTAAAGTTTCTACTTTTCCATCTTGGTAAGCTTCTTTCACTCGTGCGATGGAAGCTTGTGCATCAGTTAATTTGCTGTTGATTTCACCCGGGGATGGGAATTTTTCTAAACGCTCGCCCACTAATTCGCTTAATGATTTGCCAGTGGTACATAACAATTCGAGGGTTAATAACCACGGGATCATACCACTATCACAATAGAAGAAATCACGGAAATAGTGGTGTGCTGACATCTCACCACCATAAATCGCATCTACTTCACGCATTTTTTCTTTAATGAATGAGTGCCCTGATTTTGACATTACCGGCTCGCCGCCTGCTTCACACACAAGTTCTTCCGTGTTCCAAATCAAGCGTGGATCATAGATAATCTTTGCCCCTTTATTTTTAGCTAAGAAGGCTTGAGACAATAAGCCGACAACATAATAACCTTCTATAAAACCGCCTTTTTCATCAAAGAAGAAACAGCGGTCGAAATCGCCGTCAAAGGCAATACCTATATCAGCATTGTTTTCTAAAACGGCTTTAATAGAATCTTCACGATTCTCGTGCAGAATTGGGTTAGGAATACCATTTGGGAAATTACCATCCGGATTATTATGAACTTTAATAAATTCAACCGGCACTTGTTGAGCTTTAAATTGTGCTTCAATCGCATCAATGATTTGTCCTGCAGCTCCATTACCTGAATTAATGACTAATTTTTTCGGTGTCAACTTACTTAAATCGATGTAAGAAAGTAAATGTTCAACATAATCACCTTGTACTGATTTTTGTGTGTATTTACCACGTTTTTGAACGACAGGAAAATTATTCTTCTCTGCCAAACGTTGAATATCGGCTAACCCTGTATCGGCACTAATCGGACGAGAACCTTCACGCACTAATTTCATGCCGTTATAATCCATCGGATTATGACTTGCCGTTACTTGAATACCACCATCGGTTTTTAAGAAAGAGGTAGCAAAATAAACCTCTTCTGTACCAGTTAAACCTAGGTCGATAACATCAACGCCTGAATCCAATAATCCGTTTGTAACTGCACTCTTCAGCTCATTACTGGTTAGCCGAACATCTCCACCTAGTACGATTGATTTTGGCTTTAGATATTGTCCAAAAGCACGCCCAATACGATATGCAATATCTGTATTCAATTCAGTGCCTAATTGACCGCGAATATCATAAGCCTTAAAACAGGTAAGTTTTCGCATAGTGTGTTCCTTGTGAGGTAAATGAATTAATCAGAATTTATCCTCTTTTGCCGAGGCCTTAATTCTTTCATAAATCTCTTGACGGTGTACTGAGATTTCTTTTGGTGCATTCACACCTAGTTTCACTTGGTTTCCTCGTATGCTGAGTACCGTAATCTCAACATCATCTCCAACGAGTAGGACCTCCCCAATTTTACGAGTTAAAATAAGCATAATTGTCTCCTTACTGGGTTAAACTCTATAAACTATAGAGGAATGTTTTAAAGGCGAGTGCATCTCGCCTTTTTATTATTAAAGTTTTTCTGTAATTAACTCCTGAACTAAAGCTAATGCTTGAGGTATATTTTGTGGTTCTGAACCTCCAGCCATCGCCATATCTGGACGACCACCACCTTTACCACCTACTTTCTCTGCCATTGCTCCAACCAATGCCCCTGCATTTAGTTTATCAGCTAAGTCTTTAGTAACACCAACAATTAAATTTACTTTACTTTCTGCATTTGATGCAAACACTATAACCGCGCTGCCTAGTTGATTCTTTAGATCATCAACCATTGTTCTTAATGCTTTAGGATCAACCTTATCTAATTGTTGAATCACCACATTCACGCCCTTAATTTGTATCGCTTGCTTCGCTAAGTCAGAACCTGCTTGAGCTGCTAATTTATCTTTTAATTGCTGTAATTCTTTTTCTGTACGTTTTGCTTTTTCTTGTAGTTGTGTAATTTTTTCAACTAACGAATGACTATCCGTTTTTAATAACTCTGAACTTTGTTGCACTGCTTGTTGTAGATTATGTAACCATTCAACGGCTTTTTCTCCTGTCACAGCCTCAATACGACGAACGCCTGCTGCTACTGCACTTTCCGAGATAATTTTGAATAAACCAATTTCACCTGTTTGGTTTACGTGCGTACCGCCACATAGTTCGATTGAATACTCGGTCATATCAACCACACGAACAACATCACCATATTTTTCACCAAATAGTGCCATTGCACCTTTTGCTTTGGCTGACTCAATATCCATTTCTTCAATAGTTACTTTGATATTTTCACGCACTTTCGCATTCACAATACGCTCGACTTCTTCAAGCTGAGCTTTAGTGATCGCTTCTGGTTGTGAAATATCGAAACGTAAAATGTGTTCAGATACCAACGAGCCTTTTTGAGCAACATGTTCGCCTAGAACTTGACGAAGTGCAGAATGTAATAAGTGAGTTGCGCTGTGATTTGCTTGAATTGCGTAACGACGCTCAACATTCACAAGAGCAGAAACTACATCACCTACTTTTAATACACCACCATTGATTTGGCCAATATGACCAAATACCTGTCCATACTTTTGGGTATCATTCACTTGGAATAAACCTAATGGCGAGCTGAGTTCACCTGCATCTCCAATTTGTCCGCCCATTTCTGCGTAGAATGGCGTTTGATCCAAAATCACAACTGCGTTATCACCTGATTCAATCTGTTCTACCGCAACACCGTTGCAGAATAAGCCTACAACTTTTGCATTATGTGCGGTTACATCATAACCAACAAATTTAGTCTGTCCTTCTACTTTGATGATATTATTGTAATCTGCACCAAAGCTACTACCTGCTTTCGCACGCTCACGTTGGGCTTTCATTTCGGCTTCAAAACCAGCTTCATCAATAATAATTTCACGTTCACGGCAAACGTCTGCAGTTAAATCGAATGGGAAGCCGTAGGTGTCATAAAGTTTAAATGCCACATCGCCCGAAAGGATTTTGTTTTCCACTTTTGCTAAAGCGTCTTCCAATAAGTTCAAACCACGCTCAAGAGTACGAGCAAACTGCTCTTCTTCCGCTTTTAAGGTCTTTTGAATGTGAGCTTGTTTTTGAGCCACTACTTCGCCAGCCTGCCCCATCACTTTCGCAAGGGTTGGCACAAGTTTGTAGAAGAACGCTTCTTTCGCCCCTAAAATGTTGCCATGACGAACCGCTCGGCGGATAATGCGGCGTAGTACATAGCCTCTTCCTTCGTTAGACGGCACAACGCCATCGGCGATTAAGTATGAACAAGCACGAATATGGTCTGCCACAACACGCAATGATTTGTTATCTAAATCATTTACGTTTAACAACGAAGCCACTTCTTTAATTAAGGTTTGGAAAATATCAATTTCGTAGTTTGAGTTAACGTGTTGCATTACCGCCGTCATACGCTCTAAGCCCATACCAGTATCAACAGATGGCTTAGGTAATTTCTCCATTGTACCATTAGCTAAACGGTTGTATTGCATAAATACAATGTTCCACACTTCGATATAGCGGTCACCATCTTCTTCAGCTGAGCCCGGCAAGCCTCCCCAGTGCTCTTCACCGTGATCGTAGAAAATTTCCGTACAAGGGCCACAAGGACCTGTATCACCCATTGCCCAGAAGTTGTCTGAAGCATAAGGAGCGCCTTTGTTATCACCGATGCGGATGATGTGATCGGTCGGTACGCCTACTTCTTTGTTCCAAATATCGTAGGCTTCATCGTCTGTTTCATAAACGGTAACGTATAATTTTTCTTTTGGTAAGCCTAACCATTGTGGTGAAGTCAAAAACTCCCAGCCAAATTTGATCGCATCTTGCTTGAAATAGTCACCGAAGCTGAAGTTACCCATCATTTCAAAGAATGTGTGGTGGCGAGCAGTATAGCCAACGTTTTCTAAGTCATTGTGTTTACCACCAGCACGCACACAGCGTTGTGCAGTGGTTGCACGGTTATAAGGGCGTTTTTCTAAACCTAAGAAGACGTCTTTGAATTGGTTCATCCCTGCATTAGTGAAAAGCAAGGTCGGGTCATTTTCAGGCACAAGAGAGCTACTTGGCACAATAGTATGACCTTTGGTTTGGAAGAATTCGAGGAATGATTGTCTAATATCAGAAGTTGTTTTCATTTAAAATACTCTTTAAAAATAGAATTTAAACATTGGATTATACTGCTATTTTACACATTTTTTATCCTATTTTGTTAGCTTAGTTAGACTAATTGTTTAGAAACTCATAAATTCTACAAAAAAACTTTAAAAAATAACCGCTTGTAAGACAGATTTCTGCTCCAAGCGGTCATTTCTTTATTGAAAATTTTGAATATTATTCGTCTGCTAATGGTACAACTAACATATCAACATTGATGTTATTCATCACTTGGCGAGTTGAAGACATAAATTTGCTCCAGAAATCTTGATGATGCCCCGTAATCAATAAATCGACTTGATGTTTTTCAACCGCTTCTTCTAATACTTGGCTGAAATCGCCAGTACCATTTAAACAATCAGAAACAGGATAATCTACTTTTGAAGCTAACTCTGCTAATGCCGCATTAGTTTCCTCCACAACACTATCTTGCACTGAAGACATATTAATATCGATTAACCCTGTATATAAATCAGAGAAGTTCACATCAACGTGAATTAAAGATAGTTTTGCTCCGCATTTAGCTGCTAATCCTGCACCCTTACGCACTAAAACAAGACTTTCTTCAGAAAGATCAACTGCTACTAAAATATGTTTATACATAATAAGCTCCTTTTGTTTTTAGTGTCCTTAACTTTAAGTTATTAAGATATTAGCATACTCTTTAAAATAAAAACTTGAAGTAGATCTCAAAAATGAAAATTCGTCCTTATTTTTTATCCCTCTCGCTAATCAAACTAGTTGTTTTCTTTTATACAACCCTTTGCTTAATACCAACTTAGTGGTAAACTTTGTTCTAAATCAAATTTTATAGAATGTAAAGGTTAGATGGATGAAAATTGTATCTGAATTAAAACAAACAGGACGCTCAAGCTGTACTATTCATTGCCAAAACTGTAGCATTAGCCAATTATGCTTGCCTTTTACCCTGAATGAATCTGAATTAACTCAGTTAGATAACATTATTGAACGTAAAAAACCCGTACAAAAATCCCAAGTTGTTTTCAAATCAGGAGATGAACTAAAAGCACTTTATGCAATTCGTTCTGGTACATTAAAAGCCTATACTTTAAGTGAAAATGGCGAAGAACAAATTACTGGTTTCCATTTACCAGGTGATTTAATTGGTTTTGACGCCATTACCAATATGCAACATGAAGGTTATGCTCAGGCCTTAGAAACCTCAATGATTTGTGAAATCCCCTTCGATATTTTAGATGACTTAGCTGGTAAAATGCCGAAAATTCGGCATCAAATTATGCGTTTAATGAGTAATGAAATTAAAAATGATCAAGAAATGATTTTATTACTCTCTAAAATGAACGCAGAAGAAAAACTAGCCGCATTTCTATATAACCTTTCACAACGCTATTCAGCCCGTGGTTTTTCCGCAAGAGAATTCCGTTTAACCATGACCCGTGGTGACATTGGCAACTACCTTGGTTTAACAATTGAAACCATTAGCCGTTTACTCGGTCGCTTCCAGAAAAGTGGTATGATTTCAGTGCAAGGAAAATACATTCATATTAACCGTATGGAAGAGTTAGCCGAGCTAGCCGGAGCAATTAAGACACAACAAAATATTATTGCGCAAACTACTGCATAATTTTTCTCAAAATCCCTTCTTGATAAATAATTAAGAAGGGATTTCTGATCCGATGAGCTATTAACTCCATTTGCCCACATTCACTATATCCGCTATAATCGACACAATTTTGACCCCAATTAATACAAATAGAGGAATTTTTATGGGTATCTTAACCGGCAAACGTATTTTAGTGACAGGTTTAGCAAGCAACCGTTCAATCGCATACGGTATCGCGAATGCGATGAAGCAACAAGGTGCAGAACTTGCATTCACTTATTTAAACGACAAATTAAAACCTCGCGTTGAAGAGTTTGCCAAAGAATTTAGCTCAGACATCGTACTACCGTTAGATGTCGCAACCGATGAAAGCATCACCGAATGCTTCACAGAGTTGAGCAAACATTGGGAAAAATTTGACGGTTTCGTGCACGCTATCGCATTCGCACCGGGTGACCAATTAGATGGCGATTATGTTAACGCAGCAACCCGTGAAGGCTACCGCATTGCTCACGACATCAGTGCATACAGCTTTGTGGCAATGGCTCAAGCAGCTCGTCCATTCTTAAATGAAAATGCAGCATTATTAACCTTAAGCTACTTAGGTGCAGAACGTGCGATTCCAAACTACAACGTAATGTGTTTAGCGAAAGCGTCATTAGAAGCGGCAACCCGTGTAATGGCAGCAGATTTAGGAAAAGAGGGTATTCGTGTAAATGCTATTTCAGCAGGCCCAATCCGCACATTAGCGGCATCAGGCATTAAAAACTTCAAGAAAATGCTTTCTGCATTTGAGAAGACAGCCGCTTTACGCCGTACCGTTACTATTGATGATGTGGGTAATTCAGCGGCGTTCCTATGCTCAGACTTAGCTTCAGGCGTAACAGGTGAAGTGTTACACGTTGATGCCGGTTTCAGCGTAATGGCAATGGGTGAATTAGGCGAAGACGAGTAATTTGCTAAATTTTCCCAAAATATAACCGCTTGTTCCCCTCTTTCCAGAGCTTTCTTGAAAGAGGGTTTATTTATTTTTATAGAATTAAAATATGTTCCAAAACAATCCCCTTTTAGCCCAGCTAAAGCAACAAATCGAAGCGAATAAAGAGTATGTGGAAGGCAGAGTAAAAGCCTCCGATAAATCTTTTGGCTTTTTAGAATGTGATAAAGAGAGCTTTTTTATTCCGCCAGCGGAAATGAAAAAAGTGATGCACGGCGATACCGTGAAAGCGGTAGTAAAACGTGAGGGCGACAAAGCCTCGGTGGAAATCGACAGCTTAATTGAGCCGATGCTAGAGCGTTTTATCGCCCAAGTGCGTTACAACAAAGAGGGCAAATTGCAACTGGCGGTGGATCACCCAAGCATTAAGCAAAACCTACCTGCCAACACGCATAAAAAAGTCACCGAAACCTTAGAAAATGGCGACTGGGTTGTGGCTCAGCTGAAAACTCACCCATTGCGTGATGACCGTTTTTTCTTCGCTCAAGTGACTCAATTTATCTGTAAAGAGAGCGATAATTTTGCTCCGTGGTGGGTGACTCTCGCTCGCCACGAACAGCCTCGTGAGCCGGTGGCTAACGAAAAAAGCTACGAATTGCACGATGAATTAGAACGTGAAGATTTAACCCATCTCTACTTCACCACCATCGACAGCCCAAGCACGCAAGATATGGACGATGCCTTATTTGTTGAGCCAATCGAAGAAAACGGCTCACAAACCGGCTGGCGTTTAGTGGTGGCGATTGCCGATCCAACCGCTTATATTCCGGAAAAGTCCAACATCGAAAAAGCCGCTCGCCAATGTTGTTTCACCAACTATTTGCCGGGATTTAACATTCCAATGTTGCCTCGTGAACTGTCGGACGACCTCTGCTCGCTTGTGCCAAATGAAAAACGTCCTGCTCTCGTGGGCTTTATTGAAACGGACCTAGAGGGTAATTTAACCAAAGAGGCGACTTTCACTTCAGCGTGGGTGGAATCAAAAGACCGCTTGGCTTACGACAACGTATCTGACTATCTTGAAAACGTGGAAAATGCGTGGCAGCCGCAATCGGCAGAAACCAAACAGCAGATCGACTGGCTACACCAATTCACCCAGGCTCGTATTCAATGGCGAGCAAAAAATGCGTTGCTTTTCAAAGAGCAAGGCGATTATAAATTTGAGCTGAACGAAGATGGCTCGGTGAAAGATATTCACGTTGAATACCGCCGCATTGCTAACCAAATGATTGAAGAGTCGATGATCCTCGCTAATATTTGTTGTGCAAAATTCTTGTCGGAAAATGCCAAAACCGGCGTATTCAACACGCACTCAGGTTTTGATAGCAAAAATTACGAGTTAGTGAAATCGTTCTTACTCCAAACCTTAGCTACCGATGAAAACCGTGAAGCCTTGGCAGAACGTTATTCGGCTGAACGCTTGATGACCTTAGACGGCTACTGCGAAATGCAACGTGATATTCAAGATTTCCCAGAAAGATTCTTGGAACTCCGCCTTCGCCGTTACTTAACTTTCGCTGAATTTAAAGCCGAAGTTGCCCCACATTTTGGCTTAGGTATTAGCCACTATGCAACTTGGACATCACCAATCCGCAAATATGGCGATATGGTAAACCACCGCTTAATCAAGCAAGTACTGTTAGGCAAACAAGCCTCAGCTGTAGAAGAAAGCGTACTAGCTCGCCTGCAAGAAGCCCGTCGTCAAAATCGCCTAGTGGAACGTGATATTGCCGACTGGCTCTACGCCCACTACCTATTCCCAATGGTGGAACAAGCGGTCGAATTTGAGTGCGAAATTGCAGATATATCTCGTGGTGGCTTGCGTGCAAAAGTGATTAACAACGGAGCTCAAATTTTCGTACCATTCTCAACTTTACACGACAACAAAGACGAAATGGACTACCGCCAAGAAGAGCTGGCTCTTTACATCAAAGGCGAAAAGGCCTACCAAATCGGGCAAGAAGTGAAAGTGAAGCTCACCGAAGTTCGCGTAGAAACTCGCTCGATTGTGGGCAATATTATCTAAACTTGTAGGGACTAATTGCAATTAGCCCCTACCCTATTTTGGGGGAAAATTAATGGCAACCTATATCGTTGGTGACTTACACGGCTGTTTTAACGAATTTCAGCTTTTATTGGCACAAGTGAATTATAATCCGAGTGAAGACGAGCTTTATTTAACCGGCGATTTGGTCGCCCGTGGCGAAGATTCTCTCGCTTGCGTGCGATTTGTGAAAGATCCAGCTAATAACGCTAAAACCGTGCTGGGCAACCACGATTTGCATTTGCTGGCAACCTTGCTTGGCATTAAAAAAGTCAAACCAAACGATAAAGTTGATCCGATTTTTGCGGCGGAAGATCGTGCCGAATTGCAAAATTGGCTACGAAATCAACCGCTTGCAATTCACCACCCAACACACAAATTTCTACTTACCCACGCCGGCGTTAGTCCGGAATGGGATCTCGCTACTACCCTTGCTTGTGCAGCAGAGGCAGAAGCGGTACTAAAAAGCGAAGATTACGCCGATTACATCGCTCAAATGTATGACAACAAGCCAGAGTATTGGAGTGCGGATTTGCAAGGCATTGACCGCTGGCGTTATATCATCAACGCCTTCACCCGAATGCGTTTTTGCTACACCGACAAGCGGTTAGATTTTGATTGCAAATTACCCGTTGAAGAAGCCCCAAAAGAGCTTGTGCCGTGGTTTGAGTTAGATAATCCACTGTTTCAATCCCAAGCTCTTTTATTCGGCCACTGGGCAAGCCTGATGGGAAACTGTTCTCGCCCGAATATCTACGCTCTAGACACCGGCTGTGCGTGGGGCAGCCATCTAACAATGCTCCGCTGGGAAGACAAAAAACTTTTTACCCAAAAGCGTTTAAAATAAAAGCAGTCAATAAAGGGGCTATTGCACTACTACCGTTTTTCCCATAGAATACGCCCCATCTATGCGACTATAGCTCAGTTGGTTAGAGCACCACCTTGACATGGTGGGGGTCACTGGTTCGAGTCCAGCTAGTCGCACCATATTCCAAAGCAAAAGGCTATCAATTTGATAGCCTTTTGTCATTTTAGTCTAAATTTATTTTGCTGATTTCGCCTTTTTACTTCTATACCATTTCCAGCCAAAAAACAAAATAACAATTCCAAGAATGGCAAAAATAGCATGCTGACCATTACTAACCTGTTCTTTTAACCAACCTAAGTTAGATGCACCATAATCCCCTAAATAAACCCAAATTGGTACAGAGATAATTGCTGCAAAAAAATCAACAAGTAAGAATTTTCCAAAGCTTACTTTTCGAGTAATACCTGATACTAGATATACAACAGCACGCAAACCAGGTAAGAAACGAGCCATAAAGAGTAACTTCCAACCTTGTGTTTCAAAACGTTCTTGTACCATAGCAAAACGCTCAGGTGTAGCAATTTTTCGGATAAATGGAAACTGTAGAATTTTTTCGCCATAGATTCTGCCTAACCAGTACATCGTGCTATCGCCAATGAGTACACCAAGCATACTGACTACTAACATCCAATGCACGTTAGTGTAACCTAGTCCTGAAATTACACCACCCGAAACTAAGGTTATATCTTCTGGAATAGGTAAACCAAAACCACACGCAAGTAGAACAAGAAATACTGCCCAGTAGCCATAGCTACTAAAAAATTCAATTAACGTTTCCATATCACTCCTTAATTGTTAAATTTCTTACTGATTTGCGTTTTACTAATTCCGGAAAGAACTCTAAAACTTTAGGCTCTTTCGCTTTTTCATTATTCTCTATACGCTCTAGTAATAGCTCTAAAGCAGCAGCCCCTAAACGTGATTTTGATTGATGTACTGTAGTGAGCGGTGGTGCATAAAAGCGTGAGCTGTGTACATTATCGTACCCGATCACAGAAATATCTTGCGGTACATTTAAGCCTTTTTCAGTAATAGCAGAAATTGCCCCCAATGCCATCACATCATTGAAGCAAAAGACCGCTGTGGGTAGCTCTTTATGTTTGAGTAAATTATTCATACACTCATAACCACCTTCTGGTTCAAAATCACCTTCTTGAATCCATTCATCACGAATGGACAAACTTGCATCAGTGAGTGCTTTTTTGACCCCATCAAAGCGAGTGCGAGCAAGTTCTTTATCCAGACTTCCCGTAATCACAGCGATATCTTTATGCCCATTTTCAATTAAATGATTTGTTGCCAGATAACCGCCATCAAATCCATGATCTAGGATTACATCAGCTCGAGCATCACTCATTCCCCAATCCATAATCACCATTGGGATATTAGTCGTTTCAAAAATATCAAATGAATTATCAGTATATTCAGAACACATTACTAAAATACCGTCCACTCTTTTTTTAATCAACATATCTAAGTGATTTTGAATTTTTTCTGATTTATTTTGAGTATTACATAAAAATAGCGAATAGCCTTTACTGTAGCAAAACTCCTCTACCGCCAACACAATTTCCGCAAAAAATGGAGATTCGCTAGTTGTGATGATCATTCCTATCGATTTAGTAGTATTAATTTTTAAGCTACGAGCAACCGCGCTAGGCGAATAATTTAATGTTTTTATAGCCTCCCAAACAGCCTTTGTCGTATCTTCAGCCACAAAACGGGTTTTATTAATCACATGTGAAACCGTTGTAGTTGAGACCCCAGCTTGTTTGGCGACATCTTTTATCGTTGCCATACCATTTCCCTTAAAATTAAGTAAGTGCGCATTATAACCGATTCTACCTAACTTTCTTTTGTTATAAAGAAAAAAACGAAGTACAAGTGGTTAATATTTATCAAATATTTGCAAAAAAATAATTAAAAATTATTCATAATCCTTGCAAGGATTGTTCACAGTTTCACTGCCGTTGGTAAAGCCAACGTTCAAAAAGTAATACTTTTTGTGACCCCTTGTTACGATTTAATTGCAACCATTGAGCCGAAATTAAAGCATTGAAACCATAATTCGACTTGTTCAAATCCCACCTTTTTTAAACGTTTTTTATGGGTTTCAATACTATCTGTTCGCATTACATTTTCTAATGCATTGCGTTTTTGGCTGACTTCTAATTCACTATAGCCATTCGCTCGTTTGAAAGTATGGTGAAGATCGATCAATAACTCATTCATTTCTTCACTTTCAAAAATAAATTTTTCTGATAACACCAGAATCCCCTTTGAATTTAGTCCTTGATAGATTTTTTGTAATAGCGTAAGGCGATCTTCTCTCGGCAAAAATTGTAGCGTGAAGTTTAACACCACCATTGAGGCGTTCTTGATTTCAACTTGGCGAATATCATCAAGTAAAATCTCAACAGGAATATCAGACTGGTAGGCATTTAAATGCGTTTTACAACGTTCAACCATCGGTTGAGAATTATCCACCCCAATAATCTTTACATTTTTTGCTTTTATATTCCGACGAATAGATAAAATCCCCGCTCCTCTTGAGCAGCCTAAATCATAAACGGTTGAATTATCTGTTACAAATCGTTCTGCCAACATTCCAATAGCAGTAATAATATTAGAATAACCCGGCACAGAACGTTGGATCATATCTGGAAAAACTTCCGCCACCGATTCATCAAAAGTAAAATCACCCAATTTTTCAATAGGTGCTGAAAATAAAGTATCTCTTTGCATTTTTTATTTCCCTAAAAATTTATTAATGGCTCGTACAACAGCTTCCGGTTTTTCAGCGTGAACCCAGTGATCGGCATTTGCCACAATAAAGGATTTCGCTTGCGGAAATTGTTTCAATATGGTTTCCGTATGCTCTGCCTGAATATAATCCGACAATGCTCCTTTAATAAAAAGCGTTGGTTTATCCACAAATACGTCGTTCCAATTCATCAAATTCTGATAATTTTGACTTAATGCCATTAAATTAAATCGGAAGGATTGTTCGCTTTGAGCATCAAAGGATTTCAGCATAAATTGCTGAACACCTTCATCTGGAGTATGCTCTGCCATTATCAATTTTGCTTGTTGCCGAGTTTGAGGCTTCACCGCTTTTACCGCAAATAAGCCTTCAATAATCTGTTTATGGCGGTTTTGCGTATAGGTTACAGGGGCTATATCAATCACAATTAATTTATCAACCAATTCCGGTACAAGATTGGCTAATGCCATCGCACTTTTGCCCCCCATTGAATGCCCTACAATAATTGTATTTTGGATATTCTGTTCAATGAGTAGTGCTTTTAAGTCTTCAGCAATCAGAGAATAATTCATTTCTGATGAATGAAAAGATCTACCGTGATTTCTAAGATCGACCCTCAGCACGGCATAATCTTCTGCAAACGACTTGGCAATAATGCCTAAATTATTCATATCGCCAAATAATCCGTGTAAAAATACCATTGTTTGGGCATTTGGATTATTTGTAGCTGGCTGATAAAGAAAATTTAAACCTGATTTTTTTGTCATATAAATGTCTTTTTTAGCATAAATTTTCCAACAAGATCCTCTATAAAATTGCCAAGAAATGCGTATAATAGCACAGATAATTAACGCTATTTTATATTCAAAAAGAATGAGGATCCCGATGAAAAGAATCGAAATTGATGATGAATTATATCAATATATTGCCAGTCGTACACAATCTATTGGTGAAACGGCATCAGATATCTTACGTCGCTTACTAAGATTACCGCAATCGCCTCAGCCTTTTGTGTTAGTTCAAGAGCATATGATCAACGAGTTAAAAGAACTGGTTAAAACGCCTTCTCGAACAACAAGCAAAAAAGATGATTTCAATGCAGAGAAAACCGTCGCTAAATTGGAAGATATTTTAAACTCAGAACATTTTATGAACGAAAATAAAAATGTTGTGCGTTTTATTATGTTATTAGCGGCATTATATCGTTCTAATCCTATCGCTTTTGCCAAAGCAACCGAAAAAGTGCGTGGTAATGAACGCATCTATTTCTCTCAAAGTGAAGAAGAAATTTTAGCAACAGGCAGTGGTGTGAAAGCCAAACAAATTCCTGATTCGCCATTTTGGGTGATTACCAATAATAATACAGCTCGCAAAGGGCTTATTTTAAAAGGTGTAATGGAATCTATGCAAGTACCGGCTAAACTGATTGAGCGTATTCAAGCCCTTTTTGTATAAGCAATGGTGCTTCACTCTTCTTTATTTCCTACTCAATTTTGGGCTGAAAAAACAGCCCAAGATATTGCTATTATTCGGGAAAAGGGAAAAAACGATTATTTCCCCCATCTCCCAGCTCAACTGAGTTGGGTGGAATTTCAATATTTACTTCAACAAGTATGTGCTATTCTAAAAACTCAAAATGTTACTACTGAATGCTTAGTTGCTTACTGTGGTGTTAATCGTTTTTGCGGGTTACTTGTCTATTGTGCCACACTCTCGCTAGGAGCAAAAATCTTAATGCTCAATCCGGCACAAACTCAAGCACAACAACAAACCATATTAGAAGAAACGAGTGTTGATGTTTTTATTACCGATAATACATTTGAAAATTTTTCGGCAAAAACAACCGCTTGTAGCCATTTACCTAACCTTGATTTTGAACAACCTGCCACGCTCACCTTAACGTCTGGTTCAACAGGTATGCCAAAAGCAGCAGTACATTCAATTTCTGCTCATTTATATAATGCCGAAGGCGTGTGTGAATTAATGGAATTTGAAAAAACACATTCTTGGCTATTGAGCTTGCCTTTATTCCATGTTTCAGGACAAGGCATTGTTTGGCGTTGGTTACTTAAGGGGGCAACATTATATGTGAATGAGAGCAAAGATGCCTTTTTTACTTTGCTCAAACAAGTTAGCCACGCATCGCTTGTGCCAACACAATTACAACGCTATCTAGCTCAATTAGACTATGCAGCAAGTCAAAAATGTTTATTAGGCGGCACAGCTATTCCATCAGAACTTGTGGCTCAAGCTCAACAGCAAGGTATTACCACCTTTTCTGGCTATGGAATGACTGAAATGGCTTCTACCGTTTGTGCAGTAGAAAATGAATTGGACAATGTAGGTTATCCTTTAAATCATCGAGAAGTCAAACTGGAAAACGGTGAAGTATGGGTAAAAGGGAAACCACTTGCATTAGGTTATTGGCAAAAAAATAGTAAAATTCGACCACTTGTAAATGAACAGGGCTGGTTTGCCACCAAAGACAGAGGTGAATGGAACAGCAAAAAACAACTTGTAATAAAAGGGCGATTAGATAATATGTTTATTTCAGGTGGCGAGAATATTCAACCTGAAGAGATCGAACAGATCATTTTTCGCTCAAACCTTGTGGAACAAGTGTTTATTCTGCCGATTGATGATAAGGAATTTGGGCAGCGACCGATTGCAATTGTACAATTCAAACAACCTAATTTAGCACAAGAGGTTAATAAATTAAAAATTTGGTTGTCTGATAAATTAGAAAAATTTAAACAACCTGTTGCTTATTACCTGTTGGATACTGAACAATATCACATGCAAGGAACAATCAAAATTTCACGCAAACAATTACAGCAAGATATACAGAATAAAAGAATAAAGGAAATCTATGTTTAAACCGATGTTAAAAACCGCTTTTCTCAGTTTAGGGCTGATATTTGCTACAAGTAACTCTACTTTAGCTGAAATTCCGCTCCAAAAAGCAGTGCAAGGCCAACTTGATAGTGCAAAAAAATTAGATCAAGCTGATGCAAATAATAAAGCCTTAGTTCAAACACTTGAGGATACCCTTTCGCTTCTCTCTCAAATTGAGAAGCAAAAAGCAGACAATGAAGCATTGAATAAATCTATTCAAGATGCTCAAAAAGCCTTAACAACCAGTCAAAACAATCTTGAAAAATTGAAAGCGATTGTTGTACCAAGCGCAGAAACCTTAACGCAAAAATCAACTACTAATTTACAAAAAGAACTTACTGCTGCACAAGCTAAGCTTGAAACTGTACAGCACGATTTAAGCCTAATCAATAATAATTTAGTTGCCCAAAATACTGCACCTGATAAAGCACAGGCCTCACTAACTGAAATGGTAAAACGTAAGCAGGAAATTAATGCTCAGCTTTCGGCTGCCAATATTCAAAGTGAGCTTCAAGCTAAATTAGAAGCAGAACTTGAATTAATTGAGTTAAAGAATACTTATAACCAAACATTACTAAATGGAAGTGAAAATTTAGCTGCAGTTTATTCCTCGCAACTGGAAGAAAAAAGACAAGAGCAGCAAAATCTACAAACTGAAATTGCTAATTTACAAACTGCAATCAATAATCAGATTGTAGAAGAATCAAAAAATAAATTAGAACAAGCACAAGCGGTTCAAAATCAGCAAAATAATGCAACAGCTAATCCTATTATTTTGCGTGAGTTGGATCTAAACACCAAAATAACCCAAGAATTGCTTGAGCAAACTAAAGATATGACACAGTTATCACAAGATAATTTGCGAATTAAAAGTGTGCTTGATAATTTACAACAAACTCAACGTAATATTGAAGAGCAAATTAGCTCATTACAAGGCACGTTAGTGCTTTCTCGTATTATTAATAAACAAAAGCAATCTTTACCACAAGATGAAATAATTTCGGGTATTCCTAAACAGATTACTGATTTACGTGTACGTGTTTTTGATATAACAGAATTGAGGGATTCTTTTACGAATATCAATACTTATATTGATAAGTTAGAAAAAGATGGAAAAACGACCTTTACTGCTCAAGAAAAATCACAGTTAACCACTATTTTACAAGAGCGTTCAGCCACTTTATCTGAAATGCTTAAATCATTAAATAGTCAGCTTAATTTATTGATTAATATTGAATTGAACCAACAACAGGTTCAAACCATTAGTGATACTTTACAACAAAAACTGCAGCAACAAAGCTTCTGGGTAAAAAGTAATAGCCCGATGGACTTAGAATGGTTCAGTAAATTTATTGATATCGCTCACTATCAAATTCTGGATATTGGTAAAAAACTCAATTTTTCAAACTGGCGTGATAACATTGTGCCAGCAGGTATTTTAGTAACTATTTTACTATTACTTGCTGCCTTTATTAATCGCCAAAAAGATAAAATTAAGCAAAAGCTACACCACATCAATAATCGATTAAAGATTGTAGCAACAGACAGCCAATGGAATACTCCGCTCGCTATTTTCTGGAGCTTAGTGCTTTGCTTACCAAGTACTTTCATTTTCTTAGCTGGCTTCATCGCTATTACTTATATTTCATTTGAAAATCCACAAGAGGTATGGGCTTGGGGATTAAAAATGGCTACTTATTGGCTTTACTTTGCTTTCTTAGTGGCAATGTTACGCCCTCACGGCATAGGTCATATCCATTTTAATATGCCACAAAAAAGTAATGAAATTTTCCGAAATATTTTAAGGCGCTCAGTTTGGTTAATTGCATTATTGCTTAATACCTCGATTTTTACAAAATTAGAAACGGGTGTTTCTTACGATGTGCTTGGGCAAACGATGACAATCCTTGTCTTAATTTTAATGATCTGGATGATTGCGCCAGCCTTTAGACAAGCTATTTCTACTTATGAAAATGTAACACATCAAGAAACCAAAGAATCAAAAAGTATTCCTCTAACGATCGTGAAATTAGTCTTGCTCATTGCACCTATTGTTCTGATTGTTCTCATTGTTTTGGGCTATTACTACACAGCATTAGTGATTATTGAGCATTTAATTGCTTCCTATTTTGCAATTATTACTTGGATTATCGTTCGTAATGTTCTTTACCGTGCATTCTCAATTTCTGCACGTCGTCTTGCTTACAGACGTTTGCAAGAAAAAAGAGAAGCTGCTGAAGCTAAAGCTCGTGCCAAAGCGGAACAAAATAACGAAAATCCGGATGGTGTTGAAATTCCATTTGAGTTAAAAGAGGATTCCATTGCCGTAAGCGAAGTGAAAAATCAAATGTTGAAATTAACCGATTTCGTACTTTGGATTGGTTTATTCGTACTCCTCTACTGGGTGTGGTCAGATTTAATTACCGTTGCCCTCTACTTAGATGGCGTAACCTTGTGGCAACAAAGTGTAACCACAGAGGCTGGCATTGTGATGGAATCTATCACACTACTGAATTTACTCACTGCTATTTTGATTATTGTAGTGATGGTGGTGCTCATTCGCAACTTAAGTGGTTTGCTCGAAGCTCTTATTTTCTCACACTTTAAGTTATCGCAAGGTACGCCATATACCATTACCACGCTATTAACCTATTTGATTATTGCGCTAGGAGCAATATTTGCATTCGGTACATTAGGGGTATCTTGGAGTAAGCTCCAATGGTTACTCACCGCACTTTCCGTCGGTCTGGGTTTTGGTATGCAAGAAATCTTTGCAAACTTCGTTTCTGGTATTATCATCTTATTTGAACGCCCAATGCGTATTGGCGATACGATTACAATCGGCACGTATAGTGGTACAGTCTCAAAAATCCGTATTCGTGCCACCACATTAGTTGATTTTGATGGTAAAGAAGTTATCGTACCAAATAAAGCATTCGTAACCGAACGCTTGGTAAACTGGGCATTAAGCAGCACGGCAACCCGTATTATTGTGCAAGTTGGTGTTGCGTACGGTTCTGACGTAGAGTTAGTTAAACGCTTGTTACTGCAAGTCGCCGAAGAAAATCCAAAAGTACTGAAAGATCCACAACCAAGAGCTTATTTCCTTACATTTGGTGCAAGCACATTGGATCACGAATTAAGAGCTTATGTGAATGATTTATCTGATCGCAACCCAACGATTGATGCACTTAATACACGTATCCATCAGCTCTTTAATGAACATAATATTGATATTGCATTTAACCAATTAGATGTGTATATCAAAAACAATGACACACAAGATGAAATTAAAATAGGCTCAAAACGCTTTGATTTTGAACTACCAAATAACATAACAACAAAAGAAAAGGAATAAAGATGGCAGGCAACAGCATTGGACAATTATTTAAAGTCACTACTTTCGGCGAATCACACGGTATTGCATTAGGCTGTATCGTAGATGGCGTGCCACCAAATATGACATTAAGTGAAGCTGATTTACAGCCTGATCTAGACCGCCGTAAACCCGGCACTTCACGCTACACTACCCCTCGCAGAGAAGATGATGAAGTGCAAATTTTATCTGGTGTATTTGAAGGTAAAACAACGGGAACAAGCATTGGTTTAATCATTAAAAATGGCGACCAACGCTCACAAGATTACGGCGATATTGCTGAGAAATTCAGACCGGGACACGCTGATTATACTTACCAACAAAAATACGGTATTCGTGATTATCGTGGTGGTGGTCGTTCATCTGCTCGTGAAACAGCAATGCGTGTTGCAGCAGGAGCTATTGCCAAAAAATATTTGCGTGAGCAATTTGGGATTGAAGTACGTGGCTATTTATCTCAAATTGGTAATGTAAAAATTAACCCGAAAACGGTTGAAAATATTGAACAGATTGATTGGCAAGCTGTCAATAGTAATCCATTCTTCTGCCCAGACCCGGTTGCAGTTGAAGGCTTTGACGCTTTAATTCGTGATCTGAAAAAAGAGGGCGATTCAGTAGGTGCAAGACTCACTGTAATTGCCGAGAAAGTGCCTGTTGGTTTAGGTGAGCCGGTATTTGACCGCTTAGATGCCGAGCTTGCCCACGCTTTAATGTCTATCAACGCAGTGAAAGCGGTCGAAATTGGCGATGGTTTTGCCGTAGTGGAACAACGTGGTAGCGAACACCGTGATGAGATGACCCCAGAAGGTTTCCTTTCTAACCATGCAGGCGGTATCTTAGGTGGCATTAGCTCCGGCCAGCCGATTATCGCCCACATTGCGTTAAAACCGACTTCCAGCATCACCATTCCAGGCAGAAGTGTGAATAAAAACAACGAGCCGGTTGAAGTTATTACTAAAGGCAGACACGACCCTTGCGTGGGCATTCGTGCTGTGCCAATTGCAGAAGCGATGATGGCAATCGTATTGCTGGATCATTTACTTAGATTTAAGGCTCAATGCCGTTAAACTAAAAGTTCAAGCGATTGATTTGTTACTCTTGTTTGCAAAAAAATCCACAAATTTAACCGCTTGGATGATTTATATAAACTCGGAAAAATAATGAATTTACTTAAAATAGCCTTTATTTCAATTCTAGTAATCGCAGCTACCGCAGCCAATGCAACTCAATGGGAAAAAATTAAAACCCCAGTTCAAGGTAAAGCTCAATCTATTGGGGGATATAGCAATGGTTGCATTATCGGTGCTAAGCCATTAGCCTTAAAAGGCGAAGGTTACCAAGTAATCCGTTCTGCAAGAAACCGCTATTACGGACATCCACAACTACTCGATTACCTCACTAACTTAGCCAAAAGAGCAAAAGCCGCTGGTGTGCCAACCATTCTGATTGGTGATATGGGAATGCCTGCAGGTGGGCGTTTCTCATCAGGGCACGCCTCTCACCAAACTGGGCTTGATGCGGATATTTGGTTCAGATTTGGTCCAATGGATGATGAAACGGCGAAAAATCCGGCAGGGCTTGCTACGCTGATGGTGAATCGAAATATCCAACGAGTGGACGACAATCTTTGGAATCAACACCACACCAATTTGGTGAAACTCGCCGCCGTCGATAGCCGCGTGGATCGCATTTTCGTTAATCCTGCCATTAAGGTGAAATTGTGCCAAACAGCAGGCTCAGATCGTGGCTGGTTGCGTAAAATCCGTCCTTGGTATGGACACGACTCACATTTCCACATTCGCTTAACTTGCCCGGCTGATGCGGCAAGTTGTGAAAACCAATCACCGGTGCCGGCAGGCGATGGCTGTGGCGAAGAACTTTACTCTTGGTTTGAGCCAAAGCTGGATACAGGCATACCAAGATCTAAAGTCTTACCAACACCACCGGTTCAATGTCAGATGATTTTATCTGAACAAGGTTTGAATTAATTGCAAAACAACTCTTTTTTCTTAACCGCTTGTAAGCATAACAAGCGGTTAAATTTCTTGAAAATTTTACCATTATGCGTTTATTTGTAGCCGAAAAACCAAGTCTTGCCCGAGCAATTGCCGATGTGTTGCCAAAACCGCACACCAGAGGCGACGGCTTTATTCAATGCGGCGAACACGACACCGTAACTTGGTGTATTGGCCATCTATTAGAACAAGCTGAACCTGATGCCTATGACGAACGTTTTAAAATGTGGCGAATGGAGCATCTCCCTATTGTGCCTGAGCAGTGGAAACTGATTCCGAAAAAAGAGACGCTGAAGCAATTTAAAGTGGTAGAACGGCTGATCAAAAAAGCGGATATTTTGGTCAATGCTGGCGACCCGGATCGTGAAGGGCAACTTTTAGTAGATGAAGTTTTTGGCTATCTCAATTTACCGCCTGAATGCAAAAGCCAAATTCAGCGTTGTTTAGTCAGCGATCTCAACCCTGCTGCGGTAAGTCGTGCGATTGAAAAATTACAAAAAAATAGTGATTTTATACCGCTTTCAACCTCTGCACTTGCTCGTGCCAGAGCCGATTGGCTTTATGGCATTAATATGACTCGAGCCTACACTCTGCAAGGGCGCTTTGCCGGCTATAAAGGCGTGCTATCGGTTGGGCGAGTACAAACCCCTGTGTTGGGCCTGATCGTTCGCCGAGATCTGGAGATCGAAAACTTTATTCCAAAAGATTATTTTGAGGTTTTCGCACACATTGTCGTGCCAGAAACGCAAGAAAAATTCAAAGCGCAATGGCAACCGAGTAAGGCGTGCGAAGATTATCAAGACGAAGATGGGCGAGTACTTTCTCGCCCGCTCGCTGAAAATGTGGTTAAACGCATTACCAATCAGCTAGCAAAAGTGGTGGAATATCAAAATAAAATCGAGAAAGAAACCGCTCCGCTGCCCTATTCGCTGTCGGTTTTACAAATGGAAGCCGCAGGAAAATATGGGTTTTCTGCTCAAGCGGTACTGGATATTTGCCAAAAATTGTATGAAACACACAAACTGATTACTTACCCACGTTCCGACAATCGCTATTTGCCGAGCGAACATTTTAACGACCGTTTCAAGGTAATGGCGGCGATTTCGCACCATTTACCTGAATATCAAGAAAAGCCTGAGGTAGTTGATCCGAACAAACGAAACCGTTGTTGGAACGACAAAGAGGTGGAAGCTCACCACGCTATTATTCCAACTGCCAGACAAGGCACTGTGCATTTGACTGAAAATGAGAAACGGATTTATCAACTCATTGCTCGCCAATACTTAATGCAATTCTGTCCTGATGCGGAATACCGCAAAAGCAAAATTGATCTTGAAATTGCGGGTGGAAAGTTTACCGCACAAGCTCGTAATTTATCAGTTGCGGGCTGGAAAGCCTTGCTTGGTAAAGGAGATAGTTTTGATGATGCCGAACCGCTACTGCCGATTGTGAAGAAAGGGCAAGTTCTCCATTGTGAAAACGGCGAAATTGCGAGCAAAAAAACGCAACCGCCACGCCATTTTACTGATCGCAGCCTGCTTTCTGCGATGACCGGCATTGCTCGATTTGTGCAAGATAAAGAATTGAAAAAAGTGCTAAGAGAAACCGATGGCTTAGGCACAGAAGCTACTCGTGCCGGTATTATAGAATTACTGTTTAAGCGTGGCTTCTTAATCCGCAAAGGTAAAAATATTCACAGCACAGAAGCAGGAAGAACTCTCATTCATGCCTTACCTGATTCTGCGACGCAGCCTGATATGACCGCTCATTGGGAAATGCAGCTTAACCAAATCAGCAAAAAAGAGGCTAGCTATCAGCAATTTATGTTTGAGCTAAATCAGCAATTACCTCATTTGCTACAAAGCCCAAATCGTCAAATTTTGCAAAATTTAGCGAAAATAACACCGCTTGCAAATAAACCGAAAGCTCATTATTCGAAAAAGACAGCACGATCTGTTGAAAATTAAATCAAGCGTTTAAAAATCAGCGTTTGGCTCTTGTCAAACGGACGTAAATTCTATATTATTCACGCCATTGCAAATTTCGCATTAAAGAATATATAGAGAACAAATTAATGTTAATTAACGTTTTAACGATTGTTTATCTTGTAGTAGCCATTTTGCTAATTGCATTTGTGTTAATGCAACAAGGCAAAGGTGCTGATGCTGGAGCTTCTTTCGGAGCTGGTGCTTCAGCAACAGTTTTCGGCTCAGCAGGCTCAGCAAACTTTTTATCAAGAACAACTGCTTTATTAGCAACTATTTTCTTCGCAATTAGCTTAGTGATTGGAAATTTAAGTTCACACACAACTGCTCCAACAAGCCAATTTGAAGATTTAAGTCACATTGAACAAAAACAAGCAGAACCTGTAAAAACAGAAAACAGCGATATTCCTCAATAATCGCAAAATCAGAATAAATGCTCTGGTGGTGGAATTGGTAGACACGCTATCTTGAGGGGGTAGTGTCCATAGGATGTGCGAGTTCGAGTCTCGCCCAGAGCACCATTTAACTACAAAACTAAATAAGAAAGCCCGTAAAATCAACCTTTTCGGGCTTTTTTGCTATCGAAACAACCAAAAAAACGCTTCCTATCAAAAATTTTAGTTGCACATTTAGTTACATATTTAGCCTACTATCGGATGCCTATACAAGAGAAAGCTTCTTATTCACGGGAACAACCATATCAAGTTACTTGTATTTGATGTTTATCTCAATATCGAAAAGGTCCGTCGTTTTTCCTTCTTTATCTGTCCAACTTACTTTACCAGTGACAATAGTGTCGATTTCATCATCAATATCATTTGGTGGCAGGTGGCGTAGCTTATCTTGAACAATTGGGCGTTTGAGCTCTTTTTCAAGCCACTCATTCAGCTCTTTTTCTTCTAAGCCTCGCTTTATTTCTTGATTTTTACGCACAATCGAAGCAGCAAAGAAAGTAAAAAATACAACTAATAAAATTCCGGCATTTACCCAGCCTATTTTATTAAAGATTAAAATCGTAAAAAAGGTAATGATTGATAACATAATAAAATAACAAAAATTACCCATTTTAATTTTCTCCATAGTAGCTAGCTTATGGATAATATATAGCAATTTCGATGTCAAATTTCAATAAACAATCTCCACAAATCAAAGAATTTCTTTTTCAAGCTCAAACGTATTTTTACCATTCGGGATTATAAACTTAAAACAACATTAAAATATTACCCAAAGCGAAAGGACCAAACTCTTCTCAGAATTTGGTCCTTATTAAATTTATCTATAACTTAGCCATTAGCCTTTATAGTTATAAACGTGAGCTACTAAGTCTAATACTTTGTTTGAGTAACCAACTTCGTTATCGTACCAAGATACTAATTTAACGAAAGTATCTGTTAATGCGATACCCGCTGCTGCATCGAATACAGAAGTTTCAGTTGCACCATTGAAATCTGTTGAAACTACTGCATCTTCTGTGTAACCTAATACGCCTTTCATTTCATTTTCTGAAGCACGTTTGATTTCTGCACAGATTTCAGCGTAAGTTGCTGGTTTTTCTAAGTTTACAGTTAAATCAACAACAGAAACGTTTGTGGTTGGAACACGGAACGCCATACCAGTTAATTTACCGTTTAATGCTGGTAATACTTTACCTACTGCTTTCGCTGCACCTGTTGATGAAGGGATGATGTTTTGTGATGCACCACGACCACCACGCCAGTCTTTCGCTGATGGACCATCTACAGTTTTTTGTGTCGCAGTTGTTGCGTGAACTGTAGTCATTAAGCCTTCTTTGATACCGAATTTCTCGTGGATTACTTTCGCTAATGGCGCTAAGCAGTTTGTAGTACAAGAAGCGTTTGATACGATGTCTTGACCTGCATAAGCGTCAAAGTTTACACCGTTTACGAACATAGGCGTTGCATCTTTAGATGGACCTGTTAAAACAACTTTTTTCGCACCAGCAGTAATGTGTTTACGAGCAGTTTCATCATCTAAGAATAAGCCAGTTGCTTCAACTGCGATATCAACACCGATTTCGTCCCATTTTAAGTTAGCAGGATCACGCTCAGCAGTTACACGGATTGCTTTACCGTTTACTACTAATTGACCATCTTTAACTTCAACAGTACCATCAAAACGGCCATGAGTTGAATCGTATTTCAACATATAAGCCATATAATCAACATCGATCAAGTCGTTGATACCAACTACTTCGATGTCATCACGATGTTGTGCTGCACGGAAAACAATACGACCAATACGGCCAAAGCCGTTAATACCAATTTTAATTGCCATAGATTTTTCTACCTATATTAAAGTTAAACAAAATTTGTTCTTTATGTACTACTAAAGATGTTAGAGATTATAACACATCTTTTCCACTTCCTGACAAGCTTAAAGAACTCGCTCAATATAACAGATAATTTTTTTGTGATCTATGTCAAATTTTCAAATTTATAGCGATTTATAATGAAAAAAAAGTTAGAATATTTTGCGATGAGGTAAGGAGAAAAATAGTGATTAAAGATATTAAAGACTTAACCAAGCAGCAAGTTGATATTTTAATAAATCACGGTACAGAACGTCCTTTTACGGGAAAATTATTGAATGAAAACCGTGTAGGTATTTACCGTTGTGCAAGATGTCATCAAGATCTCTTTCATTCTGATACTAAATTTGATGCTGGTTGTGGCTGGCCAAGCTTTTATCAAACAATTTCAAAAACATCATTACGCTATCTAGATGATTACAGTTTTGGGATGCACAGAACCGAAATCCGTTGCGGCAATTGTGATTCCCATATGGGGCATGTTTTTAATGATGGTCCGCCACCTACAGGATTACGTTTTTGCTTAAATTCTGTCGCATTAAATTTTAAGTGGGCAAAAACTGGCGAGGAAATGGACGGCTAATTTTCGAGATACAAGCGGTTAAATTTGGATAGAAATTTGCAAAAAATTATCTAAATTTAACCGCTTGTTTGGCTAGCGATAAAAATATGAAAAAACGCTTACTATTATTAACCCTGACCTTATTAGGGAGTGCTTTATTATTGAACTACAGAAACCTAACCATTTATACTACCCCTGAAGTTGTTTTTCAAGATTCTAAGAAAAGCATCTTTAAAGAAATGGAGTTTTCTTCTTATTGGCGATGCTATCAAAATACTGACGTTGCCCCAACTCCGAATAAACGTTTTCAGTTGCTTAATTGGAATATTCATAAAGGCAAAGATCCTAACTGGCAAGAAGATCTAAAAAAATTTACTGAGAAAAAAGATTTTGTGCTATTACAAGAGGCAACTTCAGGGCAACAGATTTCAGACTTACTTTCACAATTTGAGAGTTCTTTGCATATTTTTGCCTTTCAGTACCAACAGCAAAAATCAGGTATTCTCAATTTAAGCCGTTTAGATGCTGATCGCTATTGCCTAAATGGCTCTCAAGAACCGTTGCTTAGATTACCTAAATTGATGTCTGCAATGCGTTTTCCGTTTGAAAATGGTCAATCTTTACTTGTAATTAATGTCCACCTAATTAATTTTGATTGGACGAACCATAGTTATCAGAAGCAACTAGATGGCTTAAAAGTGCTTATTCAACAACATCAAGGAGCCGTTATTTTAGCAGGCGATTTTAATACTTGGAACGAAAAGCGCAAAGCCAAGCTACTTGAATTAACCAATGACTTACAACTAGCAGAGGTGCAAATTATCCCTGACATTCGGACCACTGCGTTTGGTTATCCGTTAGATTATATTTTTACTCGAGATATTATTGTACATTCTGCAACAAGCTATACAGTGAAAAGCTCCGATCACAATCCACTTGAGCTTGATTTTTCGCTAAAATAGCCTTGAAACATTTTGATAAGGACTGTCTTATGCCGTTTTCTTTCACTTGGAGTAGCTTCTTACTTCTCATTAACTTTCTGATTGTAGTGTTGTTTTCTATCAGAGTGCTATATACCCAACGCAATATCGGCGCAGCTATTGCATGGATAATAATCCTATTCGTTTTCCCTGTGGTGGGAATTGTTCTTTATTTATTGATTGGCGAGCCTCGTGTTAGTAAAAGGCGTCTTGCTCGAACCCAAAAAATGATCAAATTCTATGATGAGTTTGCAGAAGAATATTTACCAAGTGAGCATTTCAATCCTGATGATGAAATTCATCCTACCTTTCGTGGTATTGAGCGAATGGCGGAACAAACCACTTGCTTAGGTGCAAGTGCGAATAATAGTATGAAACTGCTTAGTACCACCGATGAAATTTTGAACTCTATGATTGAGGATATTGAGCAAGCACAATACAGCTGCCTACTCGCCTTTTATATTGTAGAACCTGAGGGCAAAATTAATAAGCTATTAGAAGCAATTAAAGCGGCGGCAGAACGTGGTGTGCATTGTGTGATTTTAGCTGATGATGTAGGAAGCGGTCCATTTCTCAAAAGCGAGTGGCGCACCAAACTAGAGCAAGTTGGTGTATTTATTCAAACTTCCCTGCCGGTTGGTCTTATGCAAACTATTTATGGTCGCAATGATTTGCGTAATCATCGCAAAATTTTAGTCATTGACTACCAAATTGGTTATACAGGAAGTTTTAACTTAATCGACCCTGTATTATTTAGAAAAGATATCGGTATTGGCAGATGGTTTGATGTGATGATGCGTTGTACCGGTCCTATTGTGCTTGAAATGGCAGCTGTTCTCTACGCAGATATTGCCGTAGAAGATGACGAAAACCTGCAAAAAGTAAAAGATTTCTTAAATCAACAGGCGAAAAAACACAATGGCTTAACAGCGCCAACCACTGGTGGTGTTATTGCACAGGTTATTCCGTCTGCTCCTGAACAAGAAGAAAGTATTATTTATGAAACCATTTTATGTGCAATTCACCTTGCAACCAAACGCATAGTGATTACGACCCCTTATTTTGTTCCAAACGAACCGCTATTATTGGCACTCACTACTGCCGCACGCAAAGGAGTTGATGTTACGCTTATTTTACCAAGAAAAAATGACTCTAAAATGGTGCATTATGCTTCACGTGCTTATTTTCCATTGCTACTTAAAAACAATGTAAAAATTGCTCGCTTCGATCAAGGTATGCTCCATACTAAAACATTGGTGATTGATGATGAATTCAGCCTATTCGGCACGGTAAATATGGATATGCGAAGTTTCTTCCTGAATTTAGAAATCAGTCTTGCCATTTATGATAAAAAAATAACTAAAGAGATTTCTCAACTTCAACAGAAATATCTTGAACAAAGTGAATTGATTACCCCGAAAGGCTGGCGTTATCGCATCAAATTATGGGGATTAGTCGAAAATATTGTCAGATTGATGAGTCCACTACTCTAAATGCAAGCGGTCAAAATCAGAACGTCTTTTGCAAATTTTTAACCGATTTTGACCGCTTGTTATGTAATTTTCAGATTAGGCTAAAATATTTTTCGCAATCATATCGCCCATTTCTGAGGTAGAAAGTGGCTTGCTGTCATCAGCGAGATCCGCAGTGCGGTAACCGTCTGCTAATGTTTTTTGGATTGCGGTTTCGATTGCCTCTGCCGCTTCGCCTAAGTTGAAGCTGTAGCGTAGCATCATTGCAGCAGAAAGAATTTGGGCAATCGGGTTGGCGATGTTTTTGCCTGCGATGTCCGGAGCTGAACCACCTGCCGGTTCATATAAACCGAAGCCTTTTTCGTTGAGGCTGGCAGAAGGCAACATTCCCATTGAACCGGTAATCATCGCCGCTTCGTCTGAAATAATATCGCCGAAAATATTCGAGCAAAGTAGCACGTCAAACGATTCAGGGGCTTTGATAAGCTGCATTGTGGCGTTATCAATATACATATGCTCAAGCGTCACTTCCGGATACCCTTTCGCAATTTCGGTTACGGTTTCACGCCATAAAATCGAGCTTTGTAACACATTAGCTTTATCCACCGAAGTCACGTGTCTTTTGCGTTTCATCGCCGACTCAAACGCCACGCGAGCAATACGCTCAATTTCATATTTGTAATACACTTCGGTGTCGAAAGCTCGGATTTGCGAGCCTTCTCCGTCTCTGCCTTTTGGTTGCCCGAAGTAAATTCCGCCAGTTAATTCACGCACCACCACCATATCAAAGCCTTTTGCGGCAATATCAGCACGCAGTGGGCAGAATTTTTCTAAGCCTTTGTAAAGTGCTGCCGGGCGTAAGTTACAGAATAGAGAGAAATGTTTGCGAAGTGGGAGTAATGAGCCACGTTCAGGCTGTTCATCCGGCGGTAAATTTACCCATTTCGGGCCACCCACCGATCCAAATAAAATCGCATCGGCTTCTTCACAACCTTTTAAAGTGTTTTCCGGCAGTGCTTTGCCTTGAGCATCAATCGCTGCCCCACCAATGTTGTATTCGTTGAAATTTAATTTAAAACCAAATTTTTGCTGCGTTGCTTCAAGCACTTTGATGGCTTGAGCCATTACTTCAGGTCCAATTCCATCGCCGGCTAATACCGCAATATTGTAAGTTTGCATATAGTTCCTCTTAAAATTATCAATATAAAATTCTGTTACATTCTGCCTGAAAACGATATTTTTTTAAATGCAATTTTAGTGAAATAGCGTAAAATAACCGCCTATTTGGAGATTTTTAATGAAAATAACCGCCTGTAAAATACTCGCCCTACTCTATTTAGTGCTGAATTTAACTGCCTGTGGCACAATGATTAGTTTGGTTGAACAAGACTACAGTGTCTATGCAGGTGTAACTAAAGACTTCCAAGCAATGCAACAAGGTGGTATTTTGGCGGTGCTAGCGGTTATTGATTTACCGCTGAGCTTTGTATTAGATACTCTGATGTTGCCCGTAACTCTCAGTCAATAACAAGCGATCATATTTTAGGTTATTTTTGCAAATCGCTTGTTTTTATTCCTTATCACCCAATTCTGCCACCACAAATGGCGTATTTTCGACTTTATTTTTCAACAAATTCTGCTCTCTAAAGTTAATCGGGAAATGGCAGGCAAATTCGTGCTGTTTCACTTTCACTAACGGCGGTTTGTTTATACACTTTTTCTGAGCAAAAGGACAACGGGGCCCTAAACGGCAGCCAATCGGCATTTCGTGCAACATCGGCACAGAACCTCGTAGCGTATTCAAACTGCTTTTAAACACCAGTGGTTGAGAAAAATCGGGCGAGCTGTTGAGCAACACCCTAGTATAGGGGTGGTAAGAAGATTCTAAAATGCTCTCTTTATCCGCAATTTCCACCGTTTGCCCACAATAAAGCACATTATAAGAATCCACCCAGTTTTGGATACTTTTCATATCATTGCTAACTAGCAAAATTGATGTTCCAAGATTTTGATTCATACTGGAAAGTAGGCGATAAATTTGAAGCTGCGTAGTGGATTCCATAATGTTAGTTGGTTCATCAGCTACTAATAACCGCGGCTGATTAGCCACCGCCATCGCTATCATTACTTTCTGAGCCTCGCCTTCAGTAATATCAACAGGATAACTATTCATAATATCTTGATGATCCCGAACCCCCACACGATGTAGTAGCTCAATTGCTTTTTTCTTTTTCCAACCAAACCATTGCCACCATTTGCCTTTAAAGTTAATTGCCTGCATTAGTTGTTTGCTGATACGTTGGCTCGGGTCAAGGCTAGCTAACGGCTCTTGGAATACCATCGAAATGTGATCGCCTACTAATTTTCGGCGCTCTTTTGGGGAAAGTTTTAGTAGCTCAATATCATCAAAACGAAAACGGTCAGCTGTCACAATCCATTCTTCTTTCACAATGCCACAAATCACTTTTGCAATCAGGCTTTTTCCTGAACCAGACTCTCCAACTAAACCGCAAATTTCGCCTTCATCAACAGTTAGGTTAATGTTATCCACCATTTTTACTCGCCCTTTTGGCGTGTCGATTTCAATGCTTAAATGGCGAATATCAAGTAGTGCCATAATATTCCTTAATTTGCAAATTTTTGCGATAAAATAACCGCTTGTAATTAGGCTTTATGATATTTCTCAAATACAGAGGTAAGCCTCGTTCCTAACATTGTAATTGTAAAAATACTGAAAATAATTGCAAGCCCCGGCAAAATAACCGTCCACGGTGCAATATAAATCAGCTCCATAGATTCTCTAATCATAGCTCCCCATTCAGGGGTAGGGCTTTGTGCACCAAGCATAATAAAACTTAATGCACTAATATCTAATATCGCAATCACAAAGATATGTGAAAGCGCTTTAATTGCGACACCCGTTAAATTAGGAATAATTACTTCCTTAATTAAATACCAACGACTTGCTCCGTCTAATTTGAGCGTTAAAATATACTCTTTCTTTAATTGCAATTCTGTTGCTTGATAAATCTTATGAATAAAATGTGGTAACATAGCCAAAAAAATAGCAAGCATTGCATTCATTAAACTTGCATCCATCAATGTCGCAATAATAATTGCAATGAGTAAAATTGGCATAAATAAGAATGTATCAAATAAATGGCTAATAAACCAAACTGATTGACCTTTTCTTAGCCCCGCATAAATCCCAATGCTTCCACCAATTAAGCCAATGAGGAATGTAATCAGAAGCGCTGAACCTACTGTATAGTAAAATCCATACATAATTCGACTTAAAATATCCCGTCCTAAATCATCAGTACCGAAAAAGTGGCGAATTTGTCCTCTGTCGTCCCAAGAAGGGGGCATCAGCTCTAAACCAACAAATTGTTCATTATAGTTGTAAGGTGCAAGTAAACTACCCAAAAAAACTAATGTTAGTAGAAGTAGAAGGAGATAAAAACTCCCCAAAGCCACTTTATCTTGACGAAAAGACAACCAGAATTTTTTGAGATATTCTGTTTCCCTAAATTGCTCTGCATCTTTAATAAGAGCCATACCAATCCTTTTTATCTGAAGGGTCTAAGATTACCCGAATAAAACCTGTCATCATATCAACTAGCAATACAAATACGCCAATAGCTACCACGCCAGCAGAAATAGCATTATAGTCTTGGATCGCTAAAGCATTAATTAACCAACGTCCAATACCTCCCCAGCTAAAAATATTTTCAATCAACATACCAAAAGCAAAAATAAGAATAAAGGTACGAGCTATCATCGGCAATAATGATGGTAACGTATTGCGAATAATGTGGGTAGTCCAAATTCTAAATGGTGTCCACCCTCTTGTTTTTGCTACTTTAATATAATTTTGTCGCATCACATAAGCCGCTCTATCTTGCGTAACGTGCATAATTTCAAGTGTTGCCGGAATGGCTAATACTAATGCAGGAAGAGCTAAATGTTGAAGGGTATTTTGCATCATTTTTAACTTATAAGGACTATCTGATAACCAAATATCTAGTAGAAGAAAACCAGTTACCTTCTGTTTAGGGTAAATGGGGTGGATCTCTCCAACCGCTGAAATTTCCCACTGATTAAGTGAAGCATCATACATTAAGACCAATCCTAGCCAAAATACTGGAATAGCTAGACTGAGTGTTCCTGCAATATTTAATGCTTTTCCTAACATATTTTGTTGCTGAGTAGCCGCAAAAAAACCTAATGGAATACCGATGATAAGTGACACTATAAGTGCGGATAAGCAAAGCGTAATAGTTGCTGGAAATACCTGTAAAATTTGTGCCGTTAATGACTGCCCATTAGTAAAACTAATACCAAAATCGCCATTTAATAACGATTTTACATAATTAAAATACGCATCAAACCAATTCAGCTCTGCTAAATGATTCAATGGGTCTCTTAACAGAATATGAAAGCTAATGATAGATAAGAAAATCAGTGTAATTAAGGTAAGAAATACTTTTCGGATAAAGGCTGTTAGCATAATTAATTTCCTTTCTTGTTATCCGAACTTAAACGTAACTCAGATAATTTTACCTGCCCAAAAGGTGAAATTTCCGCCTGTTGAATCCCATTTTTAACAACTAAAACTCGGTTCGCGTTGACCAATGGCAAAATAGGTAACTGCTCTTCTAGTAGCTTTTGTGCAAATTCATACAACAGATTCGATGAAGCCTTATCATCACTTAAACGAGCCGTTTCTAGCCAAAAATCAAAATCTTCGTTACACCAATTTGATAAATTAGTCACCGTATGGGCCGTTTTACAGCTAAGAAGGGGCTCTAAAAAACTATTAAGATCAAGATTATTTGCAAGCCAGCCTCCTAAAATCAGATCATAATCAGCAGTTTTATTTTCAAGTTGCTGCACTAAATAAGCACGGCTAACCTTACGGATACGAATATCCAAATTCTGCTTTGCCAGATCAGCTCGAATCATCTCCGCCATTTTAAGCGGATGTTGATTGTAGACTCTGCTTTCATTAATCACCCATAGTTCTAGAGCAGCTCTATTTGCAAAATTTTTCGTTTTTTCAACCGATTGCTCTGCTGTTTTTAACTGTGGCTCATAAGGGTAACTTTCAGCATTTTTCTTCGCCCACAATGCAGTTGGTAAAACATTATCAGCGACTTCACCTATTCCATAAAATAAGCTTTCTGCAATACGTTTTCGATTAATGCTTCTTGAAATCTGCTGGCGTAGTGGTAAATCTAGTCCAATCTCTTTTTGCATATTAAATGCTAAATAGACTAAATTCGCCCCCTTACTGCTAACAAGGTGCTCATCCATTAATACAGACATCTGACTAGGCTCAGGGAAAGCAACCACATTGCACTCGTTATTTAAAAATTTAGCCATTCTTCCTGTTGCTTCTGTAGAAAAATCTACCACCATATTTTCGATATTAGCCTTTTTACTCCAATAATCGGTATTCGGTTTTAGCCTTACATAACTATTATTTTCATAATCTGCTAGTTGGTACACTCCCGTACCTACTGGCAATAGATCAAGCTGAGCCAAATTATCATCCGCATTAAGTTGTAACGCATATTCCTTTGAAAGGATCACCGCATATTGACTTGCTAAATGGGCTAAAATAGATGAGTCTGGTTTAGTAAGCCTAATTTTTACTATATGGTTTGAGGGAGAATTAATACTCTCAATTTTATTTGCAAGATCTACACTCTCAAAATAAGGGTAATAAACTTGGCTTGTTGCTTTTTGATAAATATACGTTTGTCGTTGATGATGTAAAGCTTTCTCTGCTTCACTTTCAATTTCTGGCAAATCGCCGTTTTTCCCAATCATTCTATTTAAAGAGAAAATGACATCTTCCGCATTCAACGTACGGGTTGGTGTAAACCAGCTCGTTGAATGAAAGGCGACATTTTTCCTTAAATGTAGTGTGATTTCTAAGCCATCCTCACTAATTGAATAACGCTCAGCTAACGCAGGTTCAAGATGATTTTTCTTAGGGTTAAACTCAACAAGTTTATCGTAAATCTGCTCTGTTACTACATTCATATTCGAGCTCACATCCGACTTTTGTGGATTAAATGAAAATCCAGATGGCGAAGTGCAATAGACTAAGCTATTTTCCAATAATGTGTTAGGAATACTAGGTGCTGCACTAGCGGTCGAATTTAAGCCAAAATTTGCAAAAACGACAGAGAAAAGAACCGCTAGTTTATTCATCTTTCGTATTTCCATTTTTGGTTAATCCATATTGGCGTAATTTATTTGCAACTGCTGTATGCGAAAGCCCCAATCTTTGTGCTAATTTACGAGTGCTTGGGTATTCCGCGTAAAATTTTTGCAATAGCTGTGCCTCATATTGATTCATCATTTGTTCGAGGGTGGATTCTTCAAATAATAAAGTATCAATTCCACTCGAAGCATCAGGTAAATTTAACTCTTTAACTGATAAGCGATAGCTTGGTGAGAGCGTACAGGCTCGATAAATAGCATTGTAAAGCTCACGTAAATTACCCGGCCAACGATAATTTTCTAAAGCTTGTAGAAAAGCATTATCGTACTCAAGCTTACTCACACCGAGTTGTTCACTTACTTGAGCAATGAAATGATCAGCCAGTAAAGGAATATCCTCTTTACGTTCTCGTAAAGGCGGAAGATTTAGTGTTAGTACATTTAATCGATGATAAAGATCTTCTCTTACTTTTCCTTCAGCTACAAGCTGAGCTAAAGGCTTTTGTGATGTGCAAATTACCCTCACATCAACCTGAATTTCTTTGTCTTCCCCAACCCGACGAAAAGATCCATCATTTAAAAAACGGAGCAATTTTGCTTGCATTTCAAGAGAAAGTTCAGAGATAGAGTCCAACAAAACCGTACCACCATTGGCGTATTCAAAAAAACCAACTGCCTCACTACTACTGCTACGATGCCCAAACATTTCTGTTTCAGCATCTTCTGCAGGCAATCCCGCACAATTTACCGCAATAAATTTTTTTGCTCTACGATCACTAAAATTATGACAAGCCTTTGCAAATACATCCTTTCCCGTACCTGTTTCCCCTTGAATTAATAAAGGTGCATTCAGATTTGCGAATTTTTTTGCTTTAGTAATAACCTCTTTAATTTTTTCTGATTGACCAATCATTTTTTCAAAGTATTCCGAATAAGTTGCCATTGATTTTCTCACTATCCCTACAAAGATTAGATCAGATCATACCGCTATTTTATATTTTTGGAAACTTTTGTTTACATTATTATTTGATTTACAATACAGCATATATCTTCTAAACTTACCGCACTTTTGGCTAAACAAGCGGTCATATTTTAAGAATTCTTTACCAATTAAAGGAGAACATTATGTATTTAGAGCAGATTAAAGCTGAACTGCAAGAAGCAGCAGATGTATTAGACAAATTTATTTCTGATGAAAACAATATCAAATTAATTCAAGAAGCCGCTTTCCTAATTGCTAATAGTTTTAAGCAAGGCGGAAAAGTGATTTCTTGTGGTAATGGCGGCTCTCATTGTGATGCAATGCATTTTGCTGAAGAATTAACAGGTCGTTATCGTGAAAATCGCCCAGGTTACCCTGCTATTGCAATTTCTGATGTAAGCCATCTAAGCTGCGTAAGTAACGATTTTGGCTATGATTTTGTATTCTCTCGCTACTTAGAAGCTGTTGGAAAAAAAGGTGATGTATTATTTGGCCTATCCACTTCTGGCAACTCAAAAAATGTATTAAATGCTATTAAAGTTGCTAAAGAGAAAGGAATGAAAGTCATTGCAATGACAGGTAAAGATGGTGGGCAAATGGCGGGCTTAGCCGATGTTGAGATTCGTGTGCCACATTTCCGTTATGCTGACCGCATTCAAGAAATCCATATTAAAGTGATTCATATCTTAATGATGCTAATTGAGTTTGAAATGGCAAAATCTGAATAAAGATAAAAACAAAAGGCGTTTTGATAAACGCCTTTTTAACTAAGCTTCATCAATTACAAATTCAAACCAATCAATCACCTCTTTTTCGTGAATACCGTTCGCAATTAAAATACCTGCATTTTTTACCGAATGAGGATCTTTTGAGATCAACGGATGCCAGTCATATAAAGGCTTTCCTTCATATAGCAAGCGGTAAGCACAGGTTTTCGGTAGCCAGCCAAAATCAGGTAAATTCTTTTTGGTTAGTTTAGTGCAATCTTTCTCAATTTTGAAACGCTCAAGGTAATTAGTACAACGCCCTGTATTGACATCTAATAAATTACAAGCAACAGAAGTGTAGTAAAGCCGCTCTCGCTTACCTCGTCCTTGAATATATTTTCGGTAGCAACATTTGCCGCAACCGTCACATAATGCTTCCCATTCCGAATCATTCATTTCTAGCAGAGATTTCTTCTGCCAGAAATTTTCATTAATTTCTTGACTAGATTGCATATTAGCGAAGAATAACCGCCGTACCTGTTGCTACTACAATAAACATCCCTTTATCACCACCCATAGATTGATATTCCATTGAGACACCGACTACCGCATTTGCTCCTACTTTTTTTGCTTCTTTTTCTAACTCAGCTAATGCTTGTTTACGTGAGTTATTCAATTTGCTTTCATAAGCACCTGCACGGCCACCAATTACATCTGTAATACCCGCTAAAAAATCACGGATAAAGTTTGCACCTGAGACTACCTCACCAAATACTAAACCTTTATATTCAGCAATTTGTTTACCTTCAATGATTGGTGTTGTTGTTATGATCATTATTTTTTCCCTCTTAGCTGTTGTATTAAGCTATCTAAAGCTATAGCACGGTGTGAAATTGCTTTTTTCTCTCGAGTTTCCATCTCTGCAAAAGTCACTAATTTTGGCGGATAGAAAAAGAGCGAATCATAGCCGAAACCATTTTCGCCTTTTTCTTCTGTTAAAATTTCACCAAAACATTCTCCTAGTGCAATGTAAGGTGTTGGATCTGTTTCGTGTTTTAAGAACACAATACAGCTAACAAATTTTGCTGAGCGATTCTCCTTATCTGCCATTTCTTTTATTAGTTTTTTACGATTATCCGCATCTATTGCTTGCTCACCGGCATAACGGGAAGAATATAGCCCTGGAGCGCCATCTAAAGCCTCAACCGATAAGCCAGAATCATCTGCAATCGCAGGTAATCCTGTAATTTTAGAGGCAAAACGAGCTTTAATTAACGCATTTTCAACAAAGGTTAAGCCTGTTTCTTCTGGTGACTTAATGCCAAATTCACTTTGTGCAATCACCTCAAAGCCAAACTCAGCTAACACGTCTGCCATTTCTTTTACTTTACCTGCATTACTAGTTGCAAGTACAACTTTTGTTTTTTCCATTTCCTCTCTCTTTGCAAAAAATTATTCAAAATTAACCGCTTGTTACTCAATACCTTTTTGGTAAGACATCATCAGTAGCGTTCGCCATTTATCCTCACCCTGCTCATCTTTGCCCATATTAGCAATATGAGGGAAACGCCCCCAAAGTTCAAAACCGTGTTTTTTCATTAGATTTTGGCTAACAGTATTAAGTTCAAACACATATGCCATTAACGTATGGATATTATAATTTAGCATTTCGGCTTTCATAAACTCAATAATTTTTGACCCATAGCCTTTACCTTTTGCTTGAGCATCTAAGTAAATACTGATTTCGGAGGTATGTATAAAAGCAGACCTTTCATAAAACGGGGAAAAGCTAAACCAGCCTGCTACGCCTACTTCATCTTCAACAACCCAGATCGGATATTGTGCTGCTTGGAGGTGGAAATCAAACCATTTACGGCGGTTTTCTGTAGTAGCAAATTCCAAGTCAGCCGTAATTTGATACGTTGGGATTGCTTGATTGTATATTGCTAATATAATTTCAAAATCCGTTTCTATTGCTTTTCGGATCTGCATTTTTTATCCTTATTATTTTTATCACCGTATATTGATCATATTCGGTAAGACAATTTTCACTTTCACACCTCCACTTTCAATATTCTCAATGGAGAAATCAGCTTTCAATTCAGCTGAACGCTCTTGCATAATAGTTAAACCATAATGCCCCTCAGGTTCGGTATGGGTAGACAAGCCAATACCGTTATCTTGAATAATTAAACAATGTTCGCCTTCATCATTCGTTTCAGCAATTACATCTATTTCTGTTGCTTGTGAATGTTTAATGGCGTTCACTACTGCCTCTCTTACAATTTGTAAGATATGGACTTGTTGTTGAGCATTAAACATATGGGAAGGTAATTTACAACTTAATCGGAGCTGTGCTTCTGTTTTGGGTCTTAAACTTTCTAATGTTTTTTCTAATGCCTGCTGTAAATTTGCTTCTTGGATTGTGAGTCTAAATGTCGTTAATAACTCCCTAAGCTGGCTATAAGCATCATTCAATGCTTTTTCGAATACCGTTAGAATACTATTACGTTTTTCATCATTCTGTGCTAATTTCAGTAAACTAACTTGAATTTTAAAGAAAGTCAGTGACTGAGCCAATGAATCATGTAATTCTCGTGCAATAATCGCTCGCTCTTCCATTAATACCAATTGCTGCTGCTGTTTTTGTACTTGAACAACATAAATGCTTCGCCCGATCATCTCTGACACATTCTGCAGTAACCTCTCATCAGGGCAAAGTAACGAAGGTTTCCAGCTTAATATACCCAATTTTTCATTTTCTATCGCAATTTCAGTAGAAATCCACTCGGCTTGCGAGGCATTACCTATAGAGACGTTCCAATGTTCTGCACCATAAATATGTAATTTAATACCTAACAAATGTTCATTATCAAATACTGTTTTCAATACTTGATTAAGGACTTCTTTATTAATCGGTTTAGCAGTTAATAATTGAGAACATTGATACAACACAAGTAAAGAGCGATTAACTGCTAATAAGCGACGGGTTTTATCCTGAACCTTATCTTCCAATGAGGTATAAAGTTTTAATAATTCATTCGACATTTCAGTAAACGTCGAGGAAAGTAAACCTAATTCATTCGGCTCATTAACCGCTAATTTTATGTGATCGAAATCCTTATTTTGAATTTGCCAACTGGCTTTCACTAATTGTTCCAGTGGTCGAATAATTTTTTTCCGAGTGTACCACACTCCAATATAAGCCAAAGCAATAATCAGGAGCATTGAAACAGCAATTACTCCTGTAGCAATCTTTAATTTTAGCTCTGCGAACTCTTGCAAACGAAAAACAAAGTTATCCACCTTTCGTACATAATCTTCAATGTGTGTTGCATAACTGGCTCTGTCACCTTGGTTAACGTAAGACTGCATCGCATACCAATCTTTCAGTAATTGTTGGTAGCTATATATTACATTATCAGGTAGTAACCAACTTTGCTTAAGAGAACTCAGTTCTGTTGAGTGCAAAGTGCGATGATATTCCAACAAACGCTCGGCTAAATTCTCTTGCCTTAAATCCATTTCTGACAAAAGGCGATAGCTTTGCATACGCAATGAACCTGATACATTAATTAAACTGGCATCAGATTTATTGCTCCACATTATGCCAAGTGAAATGCCACTAATGATAGCAGCAAAGGCTATCATAATTAAAAAATAAAGCCCTATACGCCTTGCGATAGAATATTTAGGTTTGATCATATTAAAGATTAAATTGTACTTTTAATTCATTGGCAATACTGTCTTCATTATTTGAACCAATTGTTTTCTTCGCATTTTGCTGTACTTCTTCTTCTTCCGAACCACCCATTGCAATACCTAGTCCAACTGCTGCTAGCATAGAGATATCATTAAAATTATCACCAAATGCGATCACGTTTTCTAATTCAATCCCTTCTGTTTTTAATAATTCCGCGAGTCTTGCTCCTTTGCTATTACCAACGCTGGCAATATCAACACGATCTACCCACGACCATTCAGGGCTTACTTGATCAAGCGGTAGTTTTTTCACAAAATTTTGCATTTTGCCTAAATCAGGATCGCTGATTAACACTTTCCAAACGGTCAAGCCTTTATCTATTTCTTGCTGAAATTTCTCAACTTGATAAACATTCGGACGAACTTCTTCAGGACAAGATGTGACCCATTTTTGAAATTTTTCAAAGTGAACATTTAGCGTTTCATAAGTCATTGCATCCTCAAAATAAACAGCTGTATGAATACCTTGAGCTTGTGCCTCATTGATTAATTTCGATGCAACTTCCGGTGGTAACGGATTACCCATGATTGCTTTTTCATTTTTAAAATCATATACATAAGTACCATTACAGCACACAACAGGCGTGTCTAAATCTAGTTCTTTATAATAAGGGCGAACCGCTGTGTGATGCCTGCCGGTAACAAAATAAACCTTTATGCCCTTTTCTCTTATCTTCTTAATTGCCTGTTTACTAGATTCTAAAATCGTAGCATTTGATGAAAGTAATGTGCCATCTAAATCAAAAGCAACCGCTTGGTAAGCCATAATATTCTCCTAAGAAATAAAAGATAAAAGAAAAGGCAATTTTATCAAAATAAAATTGCCTTATTATTTTACTCTAAGTTAATTAAAACTAGAAATTATTTAGTACCGTTGTACGCAGGGGTTTGGTAAAGCGGAGCCGGACCATTAGGACCTGCAACGTTACCGCCTTCATTTTGTTTCATCACGCCACCGTTTGCGGAGATTTCCACTCGGCGGTTAGGGCGTAAACAGTCTTTTAACGCTTGACCACTTTCACCATCACAGGCTTTTACTTGATTTGCTTTACCGTAACCAACCGCTTCGATTTGAGCGCTCACGCCTTGTTGAATTAAACGTGCTTTAACTGTGTTAGAACGGCGTTGTGATAAGTCTAAGTTGTATTGCTCAGAACCTAAACGGTCTGTGTAACCTGCAACTTTAACTTGTTGAGCTTTAGATGTCTTTAATTGTTGAGCTACATTATCAACTACTTCTTTACCTTTAGTGGTTAAAGTATCTTTATCGAAGTCGAATAAGAAGTCACCCGTTAATGTAAATGATGAATTTCCGTTACAGCCATTTGGATACCAAAAGAAACTTTGAGCATTCATATTTTTGTCAAATAAGATTTTGAATTGACAGATTTTGTGAACACCATTTTCACGATAGTTAAATGCATAGTCCCATTCACGAACTGCGTATAAACCTTCTTCAAAGTGAGGGCGACCAATTAGGTTATATAATTGATCTTTATTCATCCCTTTTTCAATTTGACGCACATTTTCCCAATTTGGCCATGAGCCAAACTGTGAACCATCGTGGTTAAATTCAGATTCAGCAATTTTGGGGAATACTGGATTTTCCGTTGTACCTTCATCGCTTACTTTGCTTAAGTTACCGCACGCGGCGACTGCTAATGCAACAGACGATAGTAATAAACCACGGAAAAGTGTTGTTTTTTCCATTTGAAGTTCCTTATTTAATAACCTATTTAAAATACTTTACAACTCATGGGGTAAATATATAAGTTGCAATTCTGGGCGATTCTACAATACAAATATAATTAATTCTATTAAATTTACGTAAAATGACATTTAAAGATAATTCAGGTATTCCACTTTTAATTGTAACGCTTTATTTCCTCTAAACTCATTAATATCTAACTTATATACCATCCTCGCTTTCTTAGCAGAAAGATCAGGAAAATATCTTAAATCAATATTAAACCAAATAGCGTCTAGCAGCTGTCCACTATCAGATTGTAACATCAATTTCAAATGCTTCCCTGCTACTAATTTTTGTTGTAATAGCGTGAATTCCCCCTCAAAACAAGGTTCAGGAAAATTTTGTCCCCAAGGTCCACTATTCCTGATTAATTCAGCATTTGCTAAATTAAACTCTTGGATACTAAGTTCACCATCTGTATAAATAACACCCTGTAATTGCTCTGGTTCAACTATTTCATTAATTGTCTGATCAAGTAGTTGTTTAAATAATTCTAGCTTTGATTGATGAATAGTCAAACCAGCCGCCATTGCATGCCCCCCAAATTTTTCTATCAATTCAGGATACTGCATATCAATATGCTCTAGTAGATCCCTCATATGCACACCACTAATTGAACGTGCTGAGCCTTTTAAGTATTCACTGTCTTCACTTTCTTGTGCAAAGACAATAACAGGGCGATTAAATTGATCTTTAATTCGAGATGCTAAAATACCAATTACTCCTTGGTGCCAATCTGGCTGATAAAGTACAATCCCATGAGCTTGCCCTGATTGGGTGAGAGAAGGTAACTTTGCGCAGATAGCTAATGCTTCAGTTTTCATCTCTTGCTCAAACTCTTTACGTGTTTGATTTAGTGAATCTAATTCAAATGCAAGCTGGCGAGCAGTCTCCATATTTTCACAAATGAGTAACTCAACACCTAAAGACATATTTTCTAATCGTCCTGCGGCATTAAGTCTTGGTGCAATAGAAAAACCTAAATCAACCGCTTGCAGAGTTGATAGTTCCCGCTTCCCTACTTCAGCCAATGCTTTTATGCCTGCTCGACAATGGCCAGAACGTATTCGTTGTAATCCCTGATAAACTAAAATACGATTATTTCTATCAAGGGGAACCACATCAGCTACAGTTCCTAAAGCCACTAGATCAAGCAATTCAGCAAAATTCGGTTCAGCTTTATTCGCAAAATAATTTCTTTCCCGCATTTTTGCCCTCAATGCCATCATCACATAAAATATTACGCCAACACCCGCTAATGATTTAGACGGAAAAGTACAAAATGGTAAATTAGGATTTATTATTGCATCCGCATTGGGTAATGTTTCAGGTGGTAAATGGTGATCGGTAATCAAAACTTTAATACCGTGTTGCTTAAGTAACTCAACACCTTCAAGCGAAGATACACCATTATCTACGGTTAAAACTAAATCTACTCCCTTCCACAATGCCATTTCAGCCACAGCTATACTTAACCCATAGCCTTGAGAAAAACGGTCTGGAATTAAATAATCCACCTTTTCGAACCCTAACTGCTTTAGCGCAATGATTGCAAGCGAGGTACTCGTTGCACCATCTGCATCAAAATCCCCCACAATGATTATTCTGTTTTGTTTATCAAAAGCATTAATTAATAGCTCTACTGCTTGCTCAATGTTAGCCAGTTGTTGTGGTCTGTGTAAATGTTGGAGATTATGCTCCAGATCTTTCCTCGTTTTTATACCCCGACTTTGATAAATTCGATTCAATAAAGGATTTTCAGATAAAGTTTCCGTCGTTAATAAAGGACGTTTTTTAATTAGCTTTTCCACAGAAGTTCTTCTTTTTATAATAATAAGCGGTCTAATTTTGCATAAATTTTGCGATAACTCAAACTTTTCAAGATAAAAGTCTGTTCAACCTGATAAAAAGCAAACTATCTATTGATTTTTATAACTTTTAGATATACCTTATTCCAAAATGATTAATTTTATTTTTTATATCATATAACAATATGATTGATCTCGATTATTTTTTATATAAGTTATTTAAATAGGTATTATCAAGATGTTAAATAAATTTACCCTAACACTTTTATCTACAATAGTTTTAACCGCCTGTGGTAGCAGTGGAGGTTCCGGTAACACTCCACAAGAGAAGTACTCACCAAATGATGCTCTGGTTAAGCCCCTACCAAAAGCTGAGATACCACCAAAAGCTGAGGTACCGCCAAAAGCTGAGGTACCGCCAAAAGCTGAGGTAGCACCAAAAGCTGAGGTAGCACCAAAAACTGAGATAGCACCAAAAGCTGAGGTAGCACCAAAAACCGATGTAACACCAAAAACTGATGTAACACCAAAAACCGATGTAACACCAAAAACCGATGTAACACCAAAAACTGATGTAACACCAAAAACTGATGTAACACCAAAAACTGATGTAACACCAAAAACTGGTGTAACACCAAAAACTGGTGTAACACCAAAAACTGGTGTAACACCAAAAACTGGTGTAACACCAGAAACTGATGTAACACCAAAAACTGATGTAACACCAAAAACTGATGTAACACCAAAAACTGATGTAACACCAAAAGCTGAACAACCAAAAACAAATGCGGAGATTTTCGATTCATTCAACCGCGATGGTGGCAAGTTTACATCATCAAAAAAATGGATTTCACTGAAATTTGATGATGAAAACAAGAACATTCAAGTGATGCCTTTATACGAAAAAATAGCATTTAGCGAAGATCAAGAAGTGAAAGCACTATTAGATAATTCAGGGCGATTGTTGGGCTATTTCGGCTATACATCATTCAGTCATATTGAGCCAAACATTAATAATCCAGGCGAGGAAAGTGTAACACACTATAGCCTTCCAATATTAGAAATGGATAAAACACAAATGATACGTCCGAATAATGACCTTCGTTACGAAGGTTCGTTCTACTATGTCTATGATAACCGAGCAGTTACTGCATTAACAGGTAGGGTGAGCGGGAATTACAGTGATAAAGAAAAACGCCTGTTTTTGAATCTAATTGGGCAAAATAACGAATTTTGGGAGTTAAAAGAGAACTATCGCCAAAACGGAGTAAAAGTAGCGGAAAACGGCGAAATCTTTGGGCGAATTTATGATAACAAAACCCCAAACGCAACCTTTGACGGTGGTATTTACGGTAAAAATGGTGAAGTTTTGGCTGGAACACTAGAGTATGAGGATCATACAACGGAAAAAAATAGCTGGAAAGGTGTATTGGAAGCAAAAGTAGAAGCTCAATAACATTTAAGCGACAAGCGGTCTAATTTAGTAAAGTTTTTACAAAATCAGACCGCTTATGTTTTTATACCATTATTCTGTGAGCATTTTGGCAAGCTCTCTCGGCTCAACATAACCACCGATTAATTCGCCTTCTGAGGTAACAATATTAGGCGTGCCTGTTACGCCAAACTTAACGCCTAGTTGGTAGTGTTTTTTCACAATCTCAGGCGTTTTTAACTGAGTTGGTAACTTACCATTTTCTGCATCATTTAAGGCTTTTATTTTATCTTGAGCAGTCCAAATTGCTTCCATCTGTTTTGCTGTTTGCGTATTCATACCACCACGAGGAAATGCTAAATAACGAATAGTAATACCTAAATCATTATATTCTTTAATTCTTTCGTGCAATAAATGGCAATAGTGGCAAGTAATATCCATAAATACCGTAACCGCGTGCTTTTCATTTTTAGCAGGATAAATAATCATTTCATTCGCATAAGAATTTAGCTCTGCCATTAAACCTTGATTAGTAATATCAATCGCTTTACCATTTTTTAATTCAAAAATTTTACCTTGAATCACATACTGCCCATCTTGGCTAATATACACTATCCCTTCATTAGAAGTTGCCATTTTAAAACCTGATAATGGAGAATCTGAAATAGTCACATCCGTAGCCCCCATATTTTCAAGTTGATTTTTTAATTTTACATCTGATGCAGCGACAATGGTTGATACAAACATCAAACCTAACGTAATAACATTTTTTTTCATTAGAATCCTTACATTTTTAATTTTGCTTCTACATTCTTCGCTCTATTCAAGAATGCTTGGCGCTCTTTGTTATTCATACCAGAGTTAGAGCCTGGCAATTTTACAGTCATTGGATTTACTGGGCGACCATTAATATGAAACTCATAGTGTAAATGCGGGCCCGTTGATCCTCCCGTATTACCCGATAATGCAATACGCTCACCTTTTCGTACTCGCTGACCAGGTTTGACTAAACTCTTACTTAAATGCATATACACCGTGGTGATATGCCCATGCTTAATACGAATATAACGTCCTGCTCCCCGGGCCTGATATGCTACATGCTCTACTACACCATCGCTCGGTGCAATAATTGGAGTGCCGATAGGAATACCATAATCAACCCCCTTATGTGGGCTCACTCTACGTGTAATAGGATGTTTTCGCGCAGGGTTAAAAGAAGAAGTAATTCTTGCTGCATATAGAAGAGGGTGGCGAGCAAATCCCCCACTTAAAGTATCACCATGCTTACTATAGTAACGTCCGTTATCGGCTTGAATCGCATAGTAACTTTTCTTGCCACTAATCACATGAATACCTTCTACGTTACCCAAATCAGTCACTTTACCATTTACATATTCACGCTTGACTAAAATTGCAAATTTATCCCCTTTTTTCAACTTATTCGTTGCAATTTGTGATTGTAACCCTACTGCTAACTGACTAATTTGGCGATTTGATAAACCAACAGCTTTCAAACTAGATGCAAAACTATTTTGGATAGTACCTCGAACGACATCTTGCTTCCATTCACCTTTTTTCTCAAATTTTTGATAAATGAATTTTCCATTTGTAGTACGCTCATAAACTCGCTCCTCTTTCTCAGAAACGAGCCAGTTCATATATTCTAATTCACCATCATTATCTAATACCCAATAAAATTGCTGACCAGCCTCTAATTGGGCTAATGCTGGATGCTGTTTAATTAAATCTCTTGCAACAGAAGAACGTAAACCTGATTGATCTAATACATCTTTTAATTTATCACCCCTTGCAACAGTATAACTAAATTGTTCTTGAATTCGTAACGCTTGATCAGCAACATCCAATAAATCTTCTAATACTTTCTCCGCTTCAGCAGGTAGTGTTTCTGCTAATATAAAATCCTCTGCGGTAGTAATACTTTCTTCTACTTCATCATCTTGAGCAGTTAAATCATCTTCGTAAGACGTTGCGGTTTGATCATCAATAATAAACTCATCACCTTCTACAGATAATGCAGATTGTGTAATCAAATCCGTCATATAGCCAATAAAGCTTTGATTTTGAGCAGCTCCAAAACTTGCTTCAACATTACTATCCTGATAAGAGCTATCTTGAGCATCCAACACAATAATATTATTCTCTACGGATGTTGTATTATTTATTGATACTTGATCTTTTAAAGCAAGCACAATTCCAATAAAAAGGCTAAATACGGCTAATAAAAAAACCGCAATTTTAAAGTGCTTTTTATGCCTTTTGCGATCTCTTGCTAAAATTACATGTTGCAAAATATATCCTGATATCTTTTTAAAAATTTACTAAAATTTACATATTCCTCTCGATAGACTATTTTACCAAGAAAAAATTCATTTAATCTATTGTCATTCGGATAAAAATCCGCTACTTTTGCGCCAATATCCCCAAATTTTTTATAGTAATGAAAATTAACCAACTTATACCTAATGCAAACATCACTAAATTTGTATTAATAAAACAAAATCAGCCTTTAGTTTCACTACATAATATTGAGGTAACTTTTAATGGGCAGAACGCCCTACATAATATTAATATGTCTATTTACCCTAATTCTATTACAACCATTGTTGGACCAAATGGCGGGGGTAAGTCGACTTTACTGAAAGTGTTACTAAAATTAATTACGCCTACTAAAGGACAAGTCATTCATCAAAAGGGGTTAAAAATTGGCTATGTGCCACAAAAACTACATTTAGACCCATCTATGCCAATCACAGTTACGCATTTTCTCGGGCTCAAACCTCATACTAATAAGGCAATGATTGAGGAAGCTTTATCTCTATTTGCTATCCGCCATTTAGCACAAAACAGTATGCAAAAATTATCTGGTGGAGAACTTCAACGGGTTCTGCTTGCTCGAGCTATCTTAGATAAGCCACAACTATTAGTATTAGATGAACCAATGCAGGGGGTAGATATTACAGGGCAAACCGAACTCTATCAACTATTAAATCAAACACGTTCTTGGTTAAACTGCGCTATTTTAATGGTTTCGCACGACTTAAATATTGTAATGGCAAATACAGATGAAGTACTGTGTGTAAATAAACACATTTGTTGTGCTGGTACGCCCGAAGTAATTACAAATGATCCTAGTTTTATCCATTTCTTTGGTGATCAATTTGCTCGTAACGTAGCATTTTATTCACACAGTCATAACCACCATCATAATCTACATGGTGATGTTTGTTCGGGAAAATGTGAATGTAATCATTAAAATATCTTGCTTTGTTTATAATTTGTAAAAAATTTGCTAAAAATAACCGCTTGTAAGTAAACAATTATGTAAAAATCAGACTTATATCACATTTTCTTTACTTTATTTGAAGTATAATGCGAGCATGATTCAACACCATAAATAGGTCAGGCCTTTATGCAATATAAACATTTTGATGATTGGATTTGCTCTTCTCCTCTCGGCGGTTCAAACCAATCTTATGTCGAAGAAATTTATGAACAATATTTAGAAAATCCAGCAAGCGTTGATGAAAGCTGGAGAACCATCTTTGATTCATTCCCTAAAACCTCTCATATTGAACAGTCCCATTCAAAAGTACGTGAATATTTCCGTAAATTAGCCCGCGAACAACAACCTCAATCTGTAACTGTTATTGATCCAGAAGCAGGAGCAAAGCAAGTTCGTTTACTTCAATGGATTAATGCACACCGCTTTAGAGGCTATTTAGAAGCAAAACTTGACCCAATTAATTATTATCGCTGGAAAACCTCCAGTGTACCTGAGCTAGATTATAAATATCACGGCTTTACCGATGAAGATCTAAACGAAACTTTCTCTGTTGGAAAATATGTTTACGGCAAAGACACAATGAAACTAAGTGAACTCAATACAGCATTGAAAGAAACTTATTTAGGTCCTATCGGCTTAGAATTTATGCACGTTCAAGACATTGAACAGCGTAACTGGCTACAAGCTAAAATCGAAAGCGTTATCCACAAACCGCTTTTCACTAAAGAGGAAAAACTCAATCTATTAAGTGAACTGACTGCGGCAGATGGTTTAGAACGTTACTTAGGGGCGAAATTCCCAGGGGCGAAACGTTTCTCGTTAGAAGGTAGCGATGCGTTCATTCCAATGATGAAAGAAATTATACGCCACTCCTCTCGTCAAGGAATGACAGATGTAGTTGTAGGTATGGCTCATCGTGGTCGTTTAAATATGTTAGTAAATGTATTTGGTAAACGCCCGGCGGAATTATTCGATGAATTTGCCGGCAAGCATGCTGATGAAAATCGTACAGGCGATGTAAAATATCACCAAGGTTTCTCTTCAAACTTTGCGGTAGATGATAAAAACGTTCACCTCACTTTGGCATTCAACCCATCGCATTTAGAGATCGTAAGCCCGGTAGTTATCGGCTCGGTACGTGCAAGACAAGAACGTATGCGTGACACCGAACACGAAAAAGTGTTAGCAGTGACGGTTCATGGCGACTCTGCTGTTGCAGGGCAAGGTGTGGTGCAAGAAACCTTAAATATGGCGAATGCTCGTGGCTACAAAGTGGGCGGTACGATTCGTATCGTCATCAACAATCAAATCGGCTTTACGACCTCTAATCCGAATGACACTCGCTCTACCGAATTCTGTACTGACATTGCGAAGATGGTCCAAGCACCGATTATTCACGTCAATGGTGATGATCCGGAAGCGGTTGCATTTGCGGCAAGAATGGCGGTGGAATATCGCACCAAATTCAAACGCGATATTTTCATTGATTTGATCTCTTACCGCCGTCATGGTCATAACGAGGCGGACGAGCCGTTAGCGACTCAGCCGATGATGTATAGCATCATTAAAAAACACCCAACGCCACGCAAAGTTTATGCTGACCGCTTAATTGAAGAAGGAGTATTAACCAACGATCAAGAAATTGAAATGCTCAATCTCTATCGTGATGCCTTAGATAATGGCGAACGTGTAGTGGCTGAATGGCGTGAATTAGATATGGCAGCAGTTGATTGGTTGCAATATCTCAACTATGACTGGACTGCACCTTATGAGAGCAAATTCCCAGAAGATCGTTTCTTAACCATTGCTAAGCGTGTTTGTGAATACCCTGAAGCACTAAAAGCTCATTCTCGTGTTGAGAAGATTTATGCTGATCGTAAAGAAATGTACGAAGGCAAAAAATTATTTGACTGGGGTATGGCTGAAACAATGGCATATGCAACTTTGCTTGATGAAGGTACACACGTTCGTTTATCAGGTGAAGATGCAGGACGTGGTACATTCTTCCACCGCCACGCCGTTATTCATAACCAAAATGATGGTACAGGCTATGTACCACTAACACAGTTACACGCAAATCAAGGCCGTTTCCAAGTTTGGGATTCCGTACTTTCCGAAGAAGCGGTTCTTGCCTTTGAATATGGCTTTGCAACAACTGATCCGAAAACCTTAACTATTTGGGAAGCACAATTTGGCGACTTCGCCAACGGAGCACAAATTGTGATCGATCAATTCATCAGCTCTGGCGAGCAAAAATGGGGCAGAATGTGTGGCTTAGTGATGCTTCTTCCACACGGTTATGAAGGTCAAGGTCCTGAACACTCCTCTGCACGCCTTGAGCGTTATTTGCAACTTTGTGCTCAGCAAAATATGCAAGTGTGTGTACCATCAACACCTGCTCAGGTTTACCATATGCTACGCCGCCAAGCAATTCGCAAAATGCGTCGTCCATTGGTTGCGATTACACCAAAATCGCTACTACGCCACCCGCTTGCGGTATCATCGCTTGATGAACTCATTAACGGTATATTCCAAAATGTGATTGGCGAGATCGATAATATCGATCCGAAACAAGTTAAACGTGTGGTAATGTGCTCGGGTAAAGTTTACTACGACTTAATTGAAAAACGCCGTGAGAACAATCAAAAAGATGTTGCAATTATTCGTATTGAACAACTCTACCCATTCCCTCTTGAGGAAATGAAACAAATTCTTGAACCTTATGCTCACGTTACTGACTTTGTATGGTGCCAAGAAGAGCCATTAAATCAAGGGGCGTGGTATTGCAGTAAACACAATTTTGAAGCTTCTATTCCGGAAGGGGCAAAATTAACTTACGCAGGCAGAGTGGCTTCAGCTTCTCCAGCGGTAGGCTACCCATCACTACACGCAAAACAACAGAAACAGCTTGTTGAAGATGCTTTAACCATTGCTTAATTACAATAAATGGACGTAGATAATACGCCTTACAAGCGGTTAATTTTCAACAAAATCTTACAAATTTACTAGACGTAAAATACGCTCTAACAAGAAAAGGAAAATAAAATGACAATCGAAATTTTAACGCCAGACCTTCCTGAATCTGTAGCTGACGCAAGCGTTGCAACTTGGCATAAAAAAGTGGGAGACAGTGTAAAACGTGATGAAATCCTCGTTGAGATCGAAACAGACAAAGTAGTTTTGGAAGTACCTGCTATAAGTGATGGCGTACTTGCTGAAATTACACAATCGGAAGGTGCAACGGTTGTGTCAAAACAAGTTTTAGGTAAATTAGATACAGCACAAGTAGGCGATATCAGCTCTGCCACTATTGAGCAAAAAACAGAATCTACCCCATCAGACCGCAAGCACGCTGCGATTGAAAACAGTCACGCGAATGCAGACGATCAAGGCCCGGCAATTCGTCGTTTATTAGCGGAACACGACCTGCGAGCAACAGATATTCAAGGCAGCGGCGTGGGTGGCAGAATTACCCGTGAAGATATTGAAAAAGAGATCGCCAAGCGTGTGCAACTGGCTCAAGTGAAAGAGTCTGCCACAACGCAAAACACCGTTAGCACCGTAGCATTCAACAGCCGCAGCGAAAAACGTGTGCCGATGACTCGCCTACGCAAACGCATTGCAGAACGTTTACTTGAAGCGAAAAACACCACGGCAATGCTCACCACTTTCAACGAGCTGGATATGCAGCCGATTATGAACCTGCGTAAAACCTACGGCGAGAAGTTTGAAAAACAACACGGCGTGCGTTTAGGCTTTATGTCGTTCTACATCAAAGCCGTGGTGGAAGCATTAAAACGTTACCCTGAAATCAATGCCTCGATTGACGGCGATGACGTGGTTTACCACAACTACTTCGATGTCAGCATTGCAGTTTCCACTCCTCGTGGCTTAGTCACGCCGGTGTTGCGTGATTGTGACAAACTAAGTATGGCGGAAATCGAGAAAAAAATTAAAGAGCTGGCGGAGAAAGGCCGTGACGGCAAACTTACCGTGGAAGACTTAACCGGCGGTAACTTCACCATCACCAATGGCGGCGTGTTCGGTTCATTGATGTCTACCCCGATTATCAATCCACCACAAAGTGCGATTTTGGGAATGCACGCTATCAAAGACCGTCCGGTTGCGATTGACGGACAAGTGGTGATCCGCCCAATGATGTATTTAGCCTTAAGCTACGACCACCGCTTAATTGACGGCAAAGAGTCTGTCGGCTTCTTAGTCACCGTTAAAGAGTTGCTCGAAGACCCAACTCGCTTATTGCTAGAAATCTAACAAATTCGACCGCTTGTAGTTTTCACTACAAGCGGTCTATTTATAATAAAAATTTACATACCTATATGCTGCCCCTATTTCGGGTTCCCTTCTGAGTTGCCCGAACGACTTAAAATTTTTAGAAAAATAATCCCGAGCGAGAGCAAAGCGAACATCAGGGTTATTTTTCGTTAAGAAAATTTTAATAAAGTGAGGAACAGCAACGAAGCAGGGTGTGCTCTCTTTTAGTTACTTTGCTTTGCACAGCAAAGAAAAGTAACATAAAACACAGCAAGGAAGGAACTTCTATGAACCTACACGAATATCAAGCAAAACAAATCTTTAAACAATACGGACTGCCGGTTAGCCAAGGCATTGCCTGTTCCAGTGCAGAAGAAGCCGTTGCCGCTATTTCGCAATTACAAGGCGAACAATGGGCAGCAAAATGCCAAGTACACGCCGGTGGGCGTGGTAAAGCCGGTGGGGTGAAATTAGTTCACTCTGCGGAGGAAGTGAAAGCCTTTGCCGAGCAATGGCTTGGCAAGCGTTTGGTGACCTTCCAAACCGATGCTAACGGGCAGCCGGTAAACACCATTTATCTGGAAGAAACCTGCAATATCGACCGTGAACTCTATTTGGGTGCCGTGGTGGATCGTTCCGCTCAAAAAGTGGTGTTTATGGCATCCAGTGCCGGTGGAATGAACATTGAAGAGGTGGCAGAACACACCCCTGAACTGATTCATAAAGCAGCTATTGATCCGCTTGTGGGCGGGCAAGGCTACCAAGGGCGTGAACTCGCTTTCAAACTCGGCTTAAAAGGCGATGAAGTGAAACAATTCGCTGATATTTTCGTGAAATTAGCACGTTTATTCGTGGAAAAAGATCTCGTCTTGTTGGAAGTCAATCCGCTTGTCGTGACCAAAGAGGGGAAACTACTCTGCTTAGATGCAAAAATGTCAATTGACAGCAACGCCCTTTATCGCCACCCTGATTTAAAAGCATTGCAAGACTTAAGCCAAGATGACGAACGTGAAGCGGAAGCGGAGAAATGGAGCTTGAACTATGTGGCGTTAGACGGCAACATCGGCTGTATGGTAAACGGTGCAGGGCTTGCAATGGGCACAATGGATATCGTGAAACTGCACGGCGGAAAACCTGCCAACTTCCTTGATGTAGGTGGCGGAGCGACCAAAGAGCGTGTGGCGGCGGCATTCAAGCTGATTTTATCTGATCCGAACGTTAAAACGGTGTTGGTGAATATTTTCGGCGGTATTGTGCGTTGTGATTTGATCGCAGACGGCGTGATTGCTGCAGTAAATGAAGTGGGCGTGAATGTGCCGGTGATTGTGCGTTTAGAAGGAACGAATGCCGAGCAAGGGCGTGAAATTTTAGCGAACAGCGGACTGAGCATTTTAGCCGCTAGCACGCTGACACAAGCGGCTGAATTAGCGGTAAAATCTGCAAATTAGGAGGAAAAGATGTCGATTTTAATTGATAAAAACACAAAAGTAATTTGCCAAGGTTTTACCGGCGGACAAGGCACATTCCATAGCGAACAGGCTCTCGCCTACGGTACGCAATTAGTGGGTGGCGTTTCGCCAAACAAAGGCGGCACAACCCATTTAGGCTTGCCGGTGTTCAACACCGTGCGTGAAGCGGTGGAAGCAACAGGGGCAACCGCAACTGTGATTTATGTACCGGCTCCGGGCTGTAAAGATGCAATTTTAGAAGCGATTGATGCCGGCATTCAGCTTATCGTCTGCATCACCGAAGGCATTCCAACCTTGGATATGCTCGAAGTGAAACAACGCTTAACCCAAACCGGCGTGCGGATGATCGGCCCGAACTGCCCAGGTGTGATTACCCCTGATGAATGCAAAATCGGCATTATGCCGGGCAATATCCACAAAAAAGGCAACATCGGCATCGTTTCCCGCTCCGGCACCCTAACCTACGAAGCGGTAAAACAGACCACCGATGAAGGTTTTGGACAATCCACTTGCGTGGGAATCGGGGGCGACCCAATCCCGGGCTCGAACTTTATTGATATTCTGAAACTATTCCAAGAAGACCCTGAAACCGAAGCGATTGTGATGATCGGCGAAATCGGCGGTTCAGCGGAAGAAGAAGCGGCAGCTTTCATCAAAGCGAACGTCACCAAACCGGTAGTAAGCTACATCGCAGGCGTAACGGCACCAAAAGGCAAACGAATGGGACACGCTGGGGCAATTATCAGCGGCGGCAAAGGCACAGCAGATGAGAAGTTCAAAGCACTGGAAGATGCTGGTGTAACTACCGTGAGAAGCCTTGCAGAAATCGGCTCTGCTCTTCGCAAGATTTTGGGCTAACTCTAAAATACGTAAGCGGTCTAATTTGTAAATTTTTTTGTAAATTAGACCGCTTATTTCTTGATATTTGAATTACTCTTTTGATTTCCAAATGAGTGGATCAACACCTTTGTGAATTAAATCTTGATGTTCTTCAATTCTAAATACAGGTTCTTTGCCTTGTTTAAGCTGATGGATATAATCTTTCATAATAATCCACACAATAGGTGCAAGAATTAAAATTGCTACTAGGTTGATTACCGCCATTGATGCCATTACGGTGTCAGCAAACGCCCAAACGATACCGCCATCCCGCACTGCACCGAAGTACACGAAGAATAACACCACTGTACGGAAGCCCCACACAAACCACGCATTATTTTTAATATAGCGAATATTGGTTTCTGCATAAGCGTAGTTACCAATAATTGAGGTAAAGCAGAAAAGGAGGATAACAAAAGCTAAGAAATGTAGCCCAAATTCGCCTAAGTGGAATTGTAATGCGTTTTGAGTCAGAGAAATACCTCTTAAGCTTTCACCACCATAGTTGTCTGACATTAAGATAATAATAGCTGTACAGGTACAAACCACCATAGTATCGACAAATACACCTAGCATTTGAATTAAACCTTGGCTTGCCGGGTGTTTAGCATCTGATGTTGCAGCTGAGTTTGGGGCAGAACCCATACCCGCTTCGTTTGAGAATAAACCACGCTTAATCCCCATTAACATCGTTTTTGAAACTAATGCTCCGAACATACCACCCGCTGCAGCTGAGAAATCAAAAGCACTCTCAATAATTAAACCGATAATATGTGGAACTCGTTCAATATTCATTCCAAGAATAATCACCGCAATAATTAAGTAGAAAAGTGCCATCATAGGTACAACTTGAGCGGAAACTTTACCGATTCGTTTTACCCCACCAGAAATGATGATGCCCGTAATAACCACTAAAGTAATACCAACATAAATAGGGTTCCAATCCCACGCATTTTTGGTTGCTTCTACAATAGAGTTAGATTGCACCGCATTAAAGGCAAAACCAAAGGTAAAGATTAACGTTACTGCAAAAGCAATAGCTAATGAAGGAAGTTTTAAACCACGAGTGATGTAGTAAGCAGGCCCACCACGAAACATTCCGTTCGGATCTTTCGTTTTATATAGCTGTGCTAGAGAAGATTCCGCAAAAGCCGAACTCATACCCATTAATGCCGTTACCCACATCCAGAAAACTGCACCTGGTCCACCAAGTGCAATCGCGGTTGCCACACCACCGATGTTACCAACCCCAACACGGCTTGCTAAACCTGTCGTAAAGGCTTGGAATGGGGTAAGAGATTGACCTGAAGCAGAACGCCCTCCCCACATCTCACGTAAACTCTGTGGCAGTAAACGAAGCTGAACAAAGCCTGTTGTGATCGTGAAGAACATTCCCGTTCCGAGTAATAATATAATGGTAACATCCCATAATGGACCATCAATAGTATTAACAATCCAAGTAAGAATACCTTCAAAGAATAGAATAATAGAATCCATAAAGACCTCTTAAATTAAAATAAAACTGGGCGATTGTAACTGATTTAACATTCTTTAAACAGTTTTTTTAATCTGATTTATAATAAAATTTTATGCCTACTACCGTTTAAATAAACTACTTGGGCTACTTTCAATAAAACTGCTGTGGAATAATGTTATACCAAAGAAAATTAAGGCAATCCCCAATATACACTTGAGTAAACGTGCCACATTTTTATTCATTTGGGCAGATAAATACCAGATGCTCATCTTTACAGCCTTATTTCGTGCAGTAAGCACAAAAATAGCAAATAGGCTTAATGTTGTACCAGTGCCTAATGCCATTACCAACGCTGAAATAACACCCCAGATATAGAGATCTAATGTATAAGAAAGAAAGAGCACTAATATCGCTCCAGAACAAGGCCTTGCTCCAATGCTCAGAATTAGCATTAATTGCGCTTTAAGATCTTTTGCTTGCTGCATCTCTTGTTGTGATGGTAAATGCTGATGCCCACAACCGCAATTTTCATTGTGAATATGATGAGTTTTCTTAACAAGCGGTTGATTTTTTAGATTATTTTGCGAAACACGAATTGCGTTAATTTTAGGCTTATTCGTTTTCATTAGATCTTTGAGTACTTGGTAGGACCAATAAAGCCCAAGCAAGATCATCATCGCAAAGCTACCACGCTCAACCCATTTTAATGTTAAATTAAAATATTGGCGAGAGAGAGTAAAAATAACCACAATCACGGTGACAAGCGAAATCGCCACTAAACCTTGTACTATGGCTGAAGCGAAGGTAATCTTCATTACCTGATTGAGCCTCGTTTTTTCAAGGGAAAGGTAACTAGTCAGAATAAACTTCCCATGACCTGGTCCAACAGCATGAAAAACACCATATAAAAAACTAATAAAGACTAATGTTATTCCAGCTTGATGCTGATTGTCACTCAGTGCATTCAATGAACCAGACAGTTGAGTATTAAATATCTTTTGCCACTCTATCACTTTAAAGAGCAAAATCGGATAAAGTTGATAAAGTGCAAAAAATGCGAGAAATCCGATCGCTAGTATTCCCCATTGTTTTGACTTCAATCGCATACCATCTCCACTTTTTGTGCAAATTGTGCCCCTAATGAATAATCTTCATTATCGGGCATATCTGGCGATTGGGTTTTATCCAAGCTTGAGGCATATAAGCGTAATTTAGTATCAACCTGAGGTTGAATTAGGTTTGCTTTACAACTCGCATTACTAATAGAAATATCCTTCTCTTTATTGTATTCCATTGCAATGTAATAACTTGGTTCATAAGTGGAAAACCATACCCTATTCTGTTTTAAATCATAAGGCTTAGTTAGATGAAACGTAATATAGAAAATAACACGGTTATTTTTAATTTCAAAACGAGTATCTGTGGGTTGTGTTGTAAAGGTAATAGGTTGATTCTTACTATCATACAGCACACTAAAATAGTGATTTAGTAGCGCAGATTGTACCATCTCTACTGTAATATCTTTTTCTGTTTTTGCTTTATCACTACTATTATTTACTTCATAAATAAGCTCAGATGAAGTAATTTCATCAAGCATCCATTCCATTTGAAATGATTTCAACATGGTGCCTTCAACAATCACGTTATTTTTTAAATCTACAAAAGAATGTGGGTGTGCCAAAACCTGTTTCGTAAATAAAGCAGCTAACACCATTATAAGCGTTTTAATTAATTTCATATTTCAATTCACTATAAAAGAAAAAAGCGAACAAGTTACCCCGTTCGCATTTCAAAATTCGGTGAGTTGGTCGATAAGCCGAGTTCTGTCGTGGACAATCATTCCTCTAGGCGCATATTTACACATACGCTCAAGCAACCTACCCGAACTCTCGGCGGGCAACCGATTGAGCTCCTATTTGGTCTTGCTACGAGTGGAGTTTACCCTGCTGTGGAATGTTACCACCCACACGGTGCGCTCTTACCGCACCCTTTCACCCTTACCTGTCGAAACAGGCGGTCTGCTCTCTGTTGCACTGGTCGTAGGCTCACGCCTCCCGGATGTTATCCGGCACTCTGCCCTGTGTAGCTCGGACTTTCCTCTCGTTTACTTGTCCCCTAGATCGCATTACTGCACTTGAGGGCTTCAATAAACCAGCGATTGTCTAACCAACTCGGGGAGCAGTATAGCAGATTCGCAAAATTTTGCAAAAATTTAACCGCTTGCACTCTATTAGAAATGCAAAAAAGGATTAAGTTTCAAAAACTTAATCCTTTTCTTTAATTCACAAACAAGTGATTACGCACGTTTAAAGTCTAAGTGAACTAATTTTGGTTTAGTCGGGTGGCGTTGAATCGCTTGTACTTTAACTTGCTCTTCTTTACCACCAACAACGATAGTTAAAACTTCGTTGTAGAACGCATCATGAACTTGTGCATTGTTTACATCATCGTGGTTTAAGATGATTGATACAGGCTCTGCACTACCACCATAGATGATCGCAGGAACTTGACCATTGTGACGCAGGCGGCGGCTCGCACCCTTACCTTGCGCCGAACGAATTTCAGCTTCAAATTTAAATGACATTGTTTAATTCTCTTAAATTAAAATGGGGATTTCCCCGTTAATAGAAAAAACAGCAGGCGACCCAGCTGTTTCCGAAAAAATATCGGCATACCATATAGATATGCCGACTGTGTATTCTACTTATATTGCAAAAAAATGCAATTAAAATATTAAGCCACAAGCTTTTTCAATTGTTCTGCATAAGCGTTCCAATCCGTAATTGGACGAGTTGCTACGCCAGACTCAATCGCTGCTTTTGCTACCCCAATAGATACATTAACGATTAAACGTGGATCAAATGGCGTTGGAATAACATAATCTGGGCCGAAAGACAATTCACCATAAGTTGAAATTACCTCAAACGGAACAGGTTCTTTTGCAAGTTCAGCAATTGCACGAGCGGCTGCCATTTTCATCTCATCATTAATTGTTTTAGCGCCTACATCTAATGCACCACGGAATAAGAATGGGAAACAAAGCACATTATTTACTTGGTTTTTGAAATCAGAACGACCAGTGCAAACAATCACATCATCACGTACAGCTTTCGCTTCTGTTGGCGTAATTTCAGGTGTTGGATTTGCAAGGGCAAGAATTAATGGATCTTTTGCCATTGTTTTTACCATTTCTTGCGTTAATGCCCCGCCTTTTGAGCAGCCTAAGAATACATCTGCGCTAGCAATTGCATCAGCAAGCGTTCTTTGTCCATTATCTTCAATAGCATAGAACTGTTTGGTTTCATCCATACTATCGCCACGACCTTGGAAAATTACCCCTTTTGAGTCGCACATCGTAATATTTTCTTTCTTCACTCCTAAAGAACGCAATAAATTAGTACAAGCAATCGCTGAAGCACCGGCACCGTTTACCACTAAACGAACCTCTGAAATATTTTTACCAACAATTTCTAAACCATTAATAACTGCCGCACCGCTTACAATAGCTGTGCCGTGTTGGTCATCGTGGAATACTGGAATGCCCATACGCTCACGTAATGTTTGTTCCACATAAAAACATTCTGGAGCTTTAATATCTTCTAGGTTAATCCCGCCAAAAGTAGGCTCTAATGAGGCGATAATATCTACTAATTTTTTAGGATCAGTTTCATTGATCTCAATATCAAACACATCAATACCAGCAAATTTTTTAAACAGAACGCCTTTACCTTCCATTACTGGTTTACTAGCCAATGCACCAATATTTCCTAAGCCCAATACTGCTGTACCATTAGAAATTACTGCCACTAAGTTACCACGTGCGGTATAACGGTAAGATGCTGACGAATCTTTTTCAATTTCTAAACACGGCTCTGCAACACCTGGTGAGTAAGCTAATGCTAAATCGTGCTGCGTATCTAAAGATTTGGTTGGTGTGACTGATATTTTACCTGGGATAGGAAATTCGTGGAAATCAAGCGCTTGCTGCTTTAAATCGCTCATTTTATGACCTTATTTTTTAATAAACTAATTACAAAATTTAAACAACAAATATTTTACTCCAAAATTTAGGAAATTTTGTGATTCAGATCACATTTTTTGAAATTCTACAGAAAATAGGCTATAAACGAACGTTTAACTAATACTCTTTAGGTATTTAATATTTCGATTAATAAAATAATTCACTATTTCTACCGCAATATTTACTTCATTCACTTGCTCTATGCCCTCAAAACCTGGGCTTGCGTTGACTTCTAAAATAACCGTACCATTTTTTGTTCGCAAAAAATCCACACCAGCAACATCAAGCCCTAAAACTTTAGTCGCTTTAACTGCTAATTCTTTTTCTTCTTCACTTAATTCAATACGGCGTGCAATTCCACCTTGATGAAGATTGGCTCGAAAGTCTTCTGAAACATTATTTCTATTCATTGCAGCTATCACACTCTCTCCAATCACAAAAGCACGAATATCTTTCCCTTTTGCCTCACTGATGAATTGCTGGCATAAATAAGGCTCACCAACTTGCCTAAAAGTTGATAGCACAGCCTCCGCATTAGGCTTATTTTCAAACAACATTACGCCATTACCTTGAGAGCCATTCAAGACTTTTGAAATGGTAGGGAAAGAGAAATGATCTAATTGCGATTTAACCGAAACTAAATTCCCTGCAAAATTGGTATGTGGTATAGGTAAAGTATGTTCGGATAATTTTTGCAACGATCGCCATTTGTTTCGGGCTAAAGCAAATGCTTCAGAGTGATTCAAAACAGGAATACCTTTCGCTTCAAAATGGCGTAGCACAGCACAGCCCATTTCCGTACTACTTGTACCAAAACGAGGCAAAATACCATCGTAATCCTTCAATAAAACAGGCTCTGGGCGATGTTTCTCGTAGCTTTCTCCTTCTTGGTAAAAAATCTCAAAGGTCCCATTTTTTAGAGAAAGTAGCATTCTGTTAGGATCTAAAATATCCAGTTCGATCCCTCTTTCTACACAGGCTTCTTTAATTCGTTTGCAACTATATAAGCGAGGCTCACGGCATAGCATTAGCCATCTCATTTTTTCAATAATCCTTTCTGATTAAAAAACGGCAGAATATGTGGACGAACGGGTTTGTCTAAAGTTTTATGAATTGCGACTTGCCATTGCTGAGGTTCGCCAATTCTCGCTTGGTAGTAAGCGGTCAAATTTTCGTTATATTTTGCAAATTCTAGCTCATCAAAAGGCTGATACTGATTAGTATGACAAATCAAAGTGTTTGGTAAACGAGGTTTTAAATCAGGATCTTGTGCAGGATAGCCCAAACACATTCCGACTAATGGTACACAGTATTCAGGCAAATTTAATGCTTCGGATACACGTTTAATATCATTACGCAATGCACCAATATAAACACCACCTAACCCTAAAGACTCTGCTGCTAACAGTACATTTTGAGCAAAAATTCCCGTATCAACCGCTCCAATAATCGACACTTCAGCCCATTCTAATTGGGATTCTGGTACAAGCTGTTTGTGTTTATTAAAATCAATGCAAAACACTAAAAACTCTGCACAGTCCACCACATATTGCATACCTGAAACCTCTCTTAAGGTTTCACGAATTTGTTTATCCGTGACACGGATAACGCTTACGCATTGTAAGTGATTCGAGCTAGACGCCACTTTTCCAGCATGAATTAAGGTTTGGAAAATCTCTTCTGAAATAGGTTGTTCGCTAAATTTACGAATAGAACGATGAGATAATATCGTGTCAAGTGTTGCTTTGCTTTGTATTTTCATATTAATGCTCTTTTAAAGTTTATCTAAATAATGCTTACCATCTAGCAAATTAACTTGTCGGATAATCCACGCTTGCCGTTTTCGCATGCTTGAACCGGGCTTATCAACTTTAAAGACTAGAGGGTTAGGTAAGGAGGCGGCTAATAATGCAGCTTCTTGCAAGTTCAAATTTTTTGCGGATTTCTTGAAAAAATGTTGAGCTGCGGCTTCAACACCAAAAATCCCCTGCCCAAATTCTGCAATATTAAGATACACCTCAAGAATGCGTGATTTCGTCCAAATATGCTCAACCAAAATAGTCAGGGGGGCTTCAATACCTTTTCTCACCCAACTCTGCCCATGCCATAGAAAAAGATTTTTTACGGTTTGTTGAGAAATCGTAGAGCCACCACGTATTTTTCTTGATTTCGCATTTAATTTTAACACCTTTTCTATTGCACCAAGATCTAAACCAAAATGACTCTCAAAATTTTGATCTTCCGAAGCAATTACCGCCATTTGCATTTGCCAAGAAATATCCTCAAGGCTTACCCATTTCTTCTTGATGCTATATGAATTGCCTTTTAGTGTATTCTCTACTTTTTTCTGTAGCATATAAGCTGAATACGGCACAGGCAAAACAGAAAAAAGTAAAGTGCCTATCAAGAATAAACTTCCGAAAAAAGTAAATAAACGACTAAAACCAAACCAAAACCAGCTTGATTTTGTTCTTATTTTTCGAGGAATAAAAAAAAGCCCTATTTTCTTCAAAAGAGAGCTTAGAAAACGGTTCTTATGCTTTGCCATTTACTTCATACCGTTAAGTTTCGCATTCACCCATTGCAAGAAATTCGGGTCTAGTGTTTTGAGCATATTTGAGCCACGAGTAATAGTTGCCGCACTGGTGTTCAAATTTTGCTGAATCTCACGTTGGGATACATCACCTTTTAATAATGACTGCACAATCTGCAAGCGTAATCCTAATGATCCTCGTTCATCCGCTGTCAGAAACATAGAGAACAGAGGTTCTAACTTATCTTCACTTACTGCTTGTTTGAGTAAATCTAAGAATTGTTCCCATTCTTTTGGATCTCGTTGGTTATAAAGTGTTTTCATCACGCCCTCTCAATAAACAAGCGGTAGATTTTTTGCAAAAATTTGCAAGAAAAAGACCGCTTGTTATTCAATTATTTTTTCGATTTCTTGCCACCACGTTGGTCGTCTAATTCCGCCCCTTTTGGCACGCTGAATTTGAATAAATCGTTTGAAACACCGCCTGTGGTAATGTTACGCAATACATATAAATTACTCTGCCCATCACGCTCAATCGTACTGAAGCCTTTGAGTAAGCCGTTTGAGTCAATTCGCACATCAAACTGTTTTAAATTGCTTTTTTTCGATTTTGGCTTTAATACGAAAGTGTCCGCATTTTGTGTCACATCATATTGATTCCAATGGTTTTTATCGCTACTGGTTAATAGCACAAACGGCGTATTATTCACCGCATCTTGCACCGTATTCACTGTTACTTGCGAAACGAACGGATCGTAAAACCATAAATCTTTACCGTCCGACACAATTAAATTTTCCTGTGGCGATTTGGTATCCATTCTAAATAAATTCGGGCGTTTTACTTGGAATTTACCTTTGCCTTTTTGGATCTCTTTCCCTTTGCTTGAACGGACAGTTTGGTCGAAATCAGCACTGTATTGGCTGACTTGCTCTAAACGGCGTTGTAATTCGGCAACTGATTGTGCATCAGCAAACGCTGTGCCTGCAAAGCCTAATAATGTTAAAGCGAATACTGATTTTTTGAATAATGTTTTCATCTGTTTTCCTTATTGTTCAAAGAAGATTTGTGTTTCTTTGACAACGAAATAGTTAAAAGTTTCATATTGATGAACTGCTACAACAATACAATAAAAAGAGGGAATTGTATAGCGTTAGATTAATGAGCTTCGTCCCAGTTATCACCTACGCCGACTTCCGCAATGAGCGGCACTTTGAGCGAGATCGATTTTTCCATTTCCGCTTTAATTAGCTGGCTGTAATGCTCGATTTTGTCTGCTTTCACTTCAAACACCAATTCATCGTGTACTTGCATAATCATTTTGATTTCATCATCGCCGTGAATAGCTTTATCAATGCCAATCATCGCAACTTTGATAATATCCGCCGCCGTGCCTTGCATTGGTGCATTAATTGCCACTCGTTCTGCCGCTTTACGCAAAATAGCATTGCTTGATTTAATATCAGGTAAATATAAACGACGACCGAATAAAGTTTCTACATAGCCTTTTCCTGCGGCAACTTCACGAATATCCGTCATAAACTGCTGTACTGCCGGGTAACGTTGGAAGTAGAGATCCATATATTTTTGAGCTTCCGTACGTCCAATGCCCAGTTGGTTGGAAAGTCCGAATGACGACATTCCGTAAATCAGTCCGAAGTTGATCGCCTTAGCACTGCGGCGTTGCTCGCTAGTCACGTCCTCTAACGCCACGCCGAAAATTTCTGCAGCGGTGGCTCGGTGAATATCTTTGCCCTCTGCGAACGCTTTGATCATTCCCTCGTCATCGGCTAAGTGAGCCATAATGCGTAGCTCAATTTGCGAATAGTCGGCGGCAACAATTTTGTAGCCCTCACGAGCCACAAAGGCTTGGCGAATGCGTCTGCCCTCTTCATTCCTGATCGGAATATTCTGTAAGTTCGGATCGCTGGAGGAAAGCCGCCCCGTTGCTGTTACTGCTTGGTTGTAAGAGGTATGCACTCGCCCTGTTTTTTTGTTAATAAGCTGTGGTAGTTTGTCCGTGTAAGTCGATTTCAGCTTGCTTAAGCCACGATGCTCCATTAATAATTTCGGCACAAGATGACCTTGTTGAGCCAGTTCATCTAGCACTTCCTCATTGGTTGATGGAGCTCCTTTCGGGGTTTTCTTCAGCACAGGCAAGCCTAATTTATCAAATAGAATTTCTTGCAGCTGCTTGGTGGACGCCAAATTGAACACCTGCCCAGCCTCAGCGTGAACAGCTTGCTCAATTTCCGCTAAACGTTGTTCAATTTCTGCCGATTGAGCCAGTAATTTTTTCGGGTCAATCAGCACGCCGTTGCGTTCAATGCGAGAAAGCACGCCCACAAGCGGCATCTCGATTTCATTAAATAATTTCACCAACTCCGGCTCTTGGGCTAAATTTTCCCAAAGCACTTGGTGGAGCTTCATTGTGACATCCGCATCTTCCGCTGCATATTCCGCCGCTTTGGCGATCTCGATTTTATCGAAAGTCAGCTGATTTTTGCCCTTGCCAGCCAGCTCTTCAAACGGAATGGTTTTATGCCCTAAATAGCGATCCGCCAAATCGTCCATATTATGACGACCGGTGCTGTTGAGTGTGTAGGATTCGATCATCGTATCGAACGCCAAGCCTTGCAGTTCAATACCGTGGTTGGCGAAAATGGTTAAATCGTATTTGATGTTCTGTCCGATTTTTTGGATTTCCGCATTCTCTAAAATCGGCTTGAGTTGGCTTAAGCAAGCGGTCAAATTTAACTGATTTTTTACCAATTCGTCTGCTGCTTCGCCTTCTGTTTCATCATCGCCGCCAAACATATCCGCTTGTTTTGGCTGGGCTTTCTGCTTATGCCCCAGTGGAATATAGCACGCTTCACCGTTTTCCAAACCGAATGAAATGCCTACCAAATTTGCCAACATCGCCTCAAGGCTGTCAGTTTCGGTGTCCACCGCAATCAATTTTGCGGCTTGCAATTTCGCCAGCCATTCGTTGAATTTCGGCTCGCTGTCCACAGTTTCATATTTGCTACGGTCAATCTGTATGATATTTGCAAGATTTTCCACTTTTTTAACCGCTTGTGTAGCTTGGTAATTATTCGGCACTTTTTCAGCAGAGGCTTGTGTAACAGGGTTCGCATTGTTATTTACTTCATTTAACCAACGCTTAAATTCATAATGCTCAAATAATGTAGCAAGCTCTGCACGATTTTGTGGCTGCATTAAAAGCTGATCGTGAGTAACCTCTAATTCCACATCGGTTTTAATCGTTGCCAACAGATAAGATAAATCTGCATTCTCTTTTTCTGCTTCTAACTTCGGTGCGAAGTTTTTTGCACCACGAAATGAGAGTGTGGCAATCTGATCTAAATTTTCATAAATATGTTTAAGCGAGCCGATCCCTTGCAATAACGCTAAAGCCGTTTTCTCGCCCACGCCTTTGACACCAGGGATATTATCCGCCGAGTCGCCCATTAGGGCTAAGAAATCGATAATCAACTCAGGCGGAATGCCATATTTTTCGATAACGCCTTCACGGTCAAGTAGGGTGTTGTTCATCGAGTTAATCAACATAATGTGATCGTTCACCAGTTGTGCCATATCTTTATCGCCTGTACTGATTAACACGTCTTTGCCATCTTTGGCAGCTTGCACGGCAAGGGTTCCGATCACATCGTCCGCCTCCACGCCCTCAATCGAAATCAACGGAATGCCGAGGGCTTTGATAATGGCGTGCAGCGGCTGAATTTGCGAACGAAGCTCATCGGGCATTGGTGGGCGATGCGATTTATATTGCTCGAAAAGTTCATCACGGAAAGTTTTGCCTTTCGCATCAAACACCACAGCAATGTGGCTCGGCTCAACTTGCGAAATCAGGCTTTTGAGCATATTCAACACGCCATACATCGCCCCTGTCAGCTCACCATTGCGATTGGTTAACGGAGGGAATGCGTGAAATGCTCGATATAGATAAGATGAACCATCCACCAGTACCAGTGGATTTTTTGCGATAGTTGCCATAAAAAATCTCTTGAAATTCGGGGAAATATAGGCGGTATTATACAAGAATAGCGAAAGAAAGGGGCAAAAAAAGCGTATTTCAGCCATAGCCAAAATACGCTTAAAGTATTAGATCATATATTCAATTAACTCATTTTGAATAAAGAAATTGAGTAACTGAGGTTCTAAATACACTTCTTCGCCTAATGTGAAGCCTTCTTGAAGGAATTGGTTGTAGCTGACAGAAACATCAATAGGCAAATCGCTCACGTTTGATAACACTTCGATTTCTACTGTCGGACCTGCGGTATGAATTCGTTGAATTCGCCCCACAATCGTATTATCTGTTTTATTTTTGCTTATTGCGATTTCGTGTGGGCGAACATAAACCACTACATCTTCTGCTGAATAATAGCTATCCACTTTACGTTGGAATTTATCAATATGTAGCGTGCCGTTGAAGATATAGCCTTGCAGTAAATTTACATCGCCAAGAAAATCTGCCACAAAAGCGGTTCTTGGTTGCTTATATACTTGTTCAGGCGAACCTATCTGCTCAACTTTTCCTTTATTCATCAACACAATTTTATCAGCGACTTCTAAGGCTTCGTCTTGGTCGTGGGTTACAAACAAACTTGTTACATTCATTTCGTGATGGAAATCTCGTAACCAGCGACGGAGATCTTTCCGCACCTTTGCATCTAACGCCCCAAACGGTTCATCAAGTAACAAGACTTTAGGATCGGTTGCAATCGATCTTGCTAATGCCACCCGTTGTCGCTGTCCGCCCGAAAGTTGATCCGGGTAACGCTTACCAATATGTTCTAACTGAATGAGTTCTAGCAAGTACTTCACTTTGGCTTGAATTTCCGCTTCGCTCAATCGCTCTGATTTGGGTTTCATTCTTAATCCAAAGGCAATATTATCAGCAATCGTCATATGGCGGAAAAGAGCATAATGTTGAAAGACGAAGCCAATATCTCTCTCTTTGGCAAATAACTGCGTGACCTCATTTTGATCAAACAAGATCTTGCCGCTACTAGCGGTTTCAAGCCCAGCAATAATGCGTAGTAAGGTAGTTTTACCACAGCCAGATGGCCCGAGCAAAGCCGTAAGCTCGCCGTTGTTAATTGTTAAGTTGATATCGTGCAGTACCTGTGTTTGCCCGAACTGTTTATTCAAATGATGTATGCTGATTGTCATTGTTCCCCCAATTTATTCCTAAGCAAGTTCACGGACTAATTTATGCTCTGTCCATTGACGCAAAAAGAGCAAAATTAACGATAAGCACAGCAGTAAAATTGCCACGCTGAATGCCGCTGCGGCGTTATATTCGTTATATAAAATTTCGATTTGTAGCGGTAAGGTATTCGTCACTCCTCGAATATGCCCAGACACCACCGACACCGCCCCAAACTCGCCTAATGCTCTTGCGGTACAAAGCACCACACCGTGTAATAATGCCCATTTGATGTTAGGGAGTGTTACATAACAAAAAATCTGCCAGCCATTTGCCCCTAATACAGTAGCCGCCTCTTCCTCCGCCACACCTTGAGCCTCCATTACAGGAATAATTTCACGAGCCACAAAAGGCACAGAAATAAATAATGTGGCTAAAATAATACCCGGAATTGCATAAATTATTTGAAAATCGACCGCTTGTAAGTGCGGATAGAGCCAACTTTGCGCCCCAAATAGCAACACATAAATCAAACCAGCCACAATAGGCGAAATGGAAAACGGTAAATCAATCAGCGTTAAAAGTAGCTGTCTGCCCCTAAATTGATACTTTGTTACCACCCAAGCCGCCGCAATGCCAAATATCACATTTAACGGCACAGCAATGCTCACAGCGAGTAAGGTTAATTTTAGGGCGGAGAGGGTATCTTCCTCACTAATCGCCTCCCAAAAGAAAATAAATCCTTTGGCAAATCCTTGTGCAATCACGGTTAAAAGGGGTAACACTAAAATCAATGCGAATAATATTAACGCTGAAGCAATCAGAAAATATTCTGCAAGCGGTCGTTTTTTTATGATTTTTTGCATATTTTCTCCTACTTCCCTGTTCGTTTTGCAAAATAGCGTTGAATGTAATTAATCACAAAAATCAAGATAAATGAGATGATGAGCATCATCGCCCCAATGGTTGCTGCACTTACATAATCATATTGATCAAGTTTTGAGACGATCACGAGCGGTAAAATCTCCGTTCTAAAAGGCAAGTTACCCGAAATAAAGGCCACCGAGCCATACTCGCCTAAACCTCTAGCAAAAGCTAAGGTAAAGCCTGTAATCCAAGCGGGCAGAATGGCTGGAAAAATCACATAACGAAAACGTTGCCAGCTTGAAGCCCCAAGTATTTCAGCGGCTTCTTCCACATCTTTTGGCAAATCCTCTAGCACGGGCTGTAGCGTTCTTACCACAAAAGGCAAAGCAACAAAGAGCAAAGCAAGCATAATGCCTAATGCACTGTAGGCAATTTTGAAATCAAAGAACTGCCCTATAACACCGTTACGGGCGTAAATCGCAGTTAATGCAATGCCTGCAACGGCAGTTGGCAGAGCAAACGGCATATCAATAAAGGTATCCATCCAGCGTTTTCCCCAAAATTGATATCGCACTAATACCCAAGCTAATAGTAAGCCGATAAAAGCATTAATGAGTGCCGCAAAAAATGCGGTGCTAAGTGATAGCTTCAATGCAGTTAAAAGTTGGCGACTGGTTATCAGTTTCCAGAATTGCTCTGCTGAAATTTGGGCGGAATAGACAAATAAACTGGCTAATGGAATAAGCACAACCAAACTTAAAAAAGTAACCGTGTAGCCTAAACTTAAATTAAATCCCGGGATAAGGCGTGTTGTTGCAGACATTTTATGCTCTCTTGTTATTCATTTTATTGGTAAATTTTTTCTAATATTTGGTCGAAAATACCGCCATCATCAAAAAAGCGAGCTTGAATCTGTGAACTGTTCTCACCAAAAATTTCATCAAGTTTGCGTAAATTCAATACAGGAAATTGCTCCCGATATTGTTCTAAAATGGCTTGATTTACTGGTCGGTAATGATTTTTCGCAATAATATGCTGTGCTTCATCACTATAGAGATGCTTCACATAGGCTTCTGCTGCTTGGCGAGTGCCTTTTTTGTCCACTACGCTATCTACCATTGCAACAGGTGGCTCAGCTAAAATAGAGGTTGGAGGCACTACAATTTCAACATTTTCGCCGCCTTCTTCTTTTAGAGCTAAGTGCGCTTCATTTTCCCAAGTAAGCAAAACATCGCCTAAGCCACGTTGAATAAAGCTCATTGTTGCCCCTCTTGCTCCAGTGTCTAGCACTGGTACTTGGCGATAAACGTTGGTAGTAAATTCAAGAGCTTTCTCATCGCTACCAAAAGCTGTTTTGCCATAAACCCATACCGCAAAAAAATTCCATCTTGCCCCACCAGAAGTTTTAGGATTAGGCGTGATAACCTCCACGCCCTCTTTCAACAGATCTTGCCAATCCAAAATTTGATGCGGATTGCCTTTTCTAACCAAAAAAACAATGGTAGACGTATAAGGCGAGCTGTTATTTGCTAGTCGCTTCTGCCAATTTGGATCAATAAGCTGCTGGTTGCGGTTTAAAGCATCAATATCGCTTGATAAAGCAAGAGTAACTACATCAGCTTGCAAACCATCAATCACAGCACGAGCTTGTTTGCCCGAACCACCGTGCGATGTTTTAACTGCAAGAGAAGTATCTCCCGTTAAAGATTGCCAATGCTTTTCAAATAACGGGTTGTATTCTTTATAGAGTTCACGAGTTGGATCGTAAGAAACATTTAATAAGGTTTGAGCCATTGCACTACTCGAAATAAAACTGCCCATCATTGCAATGAATACTGCTTTACAAGCGGTCGTTTTTATAAAATTTTTTGCAAATAACCTCATTTAACATTTCTCCAACTTATTATTTATGAATGCCATAAAATCTAGCGGTTAAATATAAATTGGTAAAAGAACCAAAAATTTTTTAATATTCTTTAAAAGAATAAAAAGCTAAAACTCATATAAAACAACCTATTCTTTCATTAATTTATTCCTAAATGGAATAATCTATAAAATGTCGTTATTTCTACCCTTCAATAATTTCATTTATAACTAATCGCAATAAAACTACATTTATTTAAAAAGGATATGCAATGAGTTATTTACCTATTTTTGTCGATTTAAAAAAACGCCCTGTTTTAGTTGTAGGTGGCGGACACGTTGCCACTCGCAAAATTACTGCGTTATTAAAAGTGGGGGCTAACGTGAAAATTGTGGCTCGTGAATTAGATAGCCCTTTGCATAACCTACTTGAGGAAGGAAAAGTGGAATGGTTCGCAACAGAATTCGAGCCAGAGCAAGTTAATCAAGCCTATCTCATTATTGCTGCCACCGATGATAATGAACTTAACAACTTTGTATTTAAAAGTGCCGAAGCCGCACAGCGTTTGGTTAATGTAGTGGATGACCAACCGCATTGCAGCTATATCTTCCCTTCTGTGATCGACCGTTCGCCGATTCAAATTGCGATTTCAAGCGGTGGTGCAGCCCCTGTGTTAATTCGTCTATTGCGTGAAAAATTAGAAGCCTTAATTCCACAAAATGTGGGCGAAATAGCAAGTATTTCAGGCAGATGGCGAAATGCAGTAAAAGCAAAATTCCCGCATATGACTCAACGCAGACGCTTTTGGGAAAAGCTGTTCACTAATTTGCATTTTCAACGTTTAACCGAAACCCACCAAACAGCTCAAGCAGAAGCATTATTAGAACAAGAATTAGAAGCTGACAACCCAATTATTGGCGAAGTTTCACTCGTAGGAGCAGGGCCGGGCGATGCTGGCTTGCTAACACTTAAAGGCTTACAAGCCATTCAGCAAGCTGATGTCGTGCTTTATGATGCGTTAGTGTCTGAAAGCGTATTAGAGTTGGTTCGCCGTGATGCTGACCGAGTATTTGTTGGCAAACGAGCAGGTAAAGACTGTGTAAAACAAGAAGAAACCAATGCTCTTTTAGTGAAATATGCGAAAAAAGGAAAGCGTGTTGTTCGCTTAAAAGGGGGCGATCCTTTTGTGTTTGGACGTGGCGGCGAAGAACTGGAAGTTTTAAAAGCGGAGAATATTCCATTTAATGTTGTACCTGGTATTACAGCCGCATTAGGTGCGACGGCATACGCTGGTATTCCGCTTACTCATCGTGATTATTCACAAAATGCAACCTTTATTACAGGGCATATCAAGCCAGATGGCACAAGCCTAAAATGGGAAGCCCTTGCTCAAAGTAATCAAACATTAGTGGTTTATATGGGTACAATTAAAGCTGCGGAGCTTGCAAGCCAATTACAGAGATATGGCAAACCTGCCGACACGCCAGTCGCTATTGTCAGTAACGGTACATTACCAAATCAAAGCACACAAATCGGCACGTTAAGTGAATTGCCAGAACTTGCTGCGAATGCACCAACGCCTGCACTCATTGTGATTGGCGAGGTAGTAAAATTACAACCGCAACTTGCGTGGTTCGGCTCACAAGCCCAGCAATTTATTTCAACCCAAGAAACATTATGGAATAATCAATTAGAAAAATGTGCCTAAATAAATTAAATATCTATTTAATAACTAAATAGTATAAAGAGCCTATTTTAATAAATAGGCTCTTTTATTTATTGTTATCTTAAATAAATAATAAAATATTATTTAGCATTCCATAAAATTATAAAAATAAACATTTAGCATTTAAAGCTCATAAAAAGCCAATTATTTAATTTATATATTCCAAAATAATATTAAATATGCGTTGTTATTATTTTTAAGTTTTATATTTTCCCTTTATAAATACATTCATTGATTTTATGAGCTTTGCTCAGTGGGGAAAATATGTCATTTTTTATTAAACCGACTTTGTGGGAAATTCCACAGCCAAGCGAAAGTGATTTTGCAAAACTTTCGGAAAAAGAGACCGCTTTAATCGAACGTATTCAACAGATTGCACAGCAATATCACAATGCTAAATTTGCCAGCAGTTTGGCAGTTGAAGATATGGTAATTACTGATGTGATTGCCAAACAAAAGGCGAACATTGCCGTCTTTACCCTTGAAACCCAACGTCTGAACCCAGAAACTCTTGCATTGGTTGATAAGGTTAAAACGCACTACCCTCATTTAGACTTTCAGCTCTACTATCCTGATCCTAAAAAGGTTGAACAATATGAACAAGAGAATGGGCGTAATGGTTTTTACGAAAGTATAGAACGCCGCCGTGAATGTTGTTTTATCCGTAAAATCGAGCCACTTAATCACGCATTAAATGATGCAGATGCGTGGCTCACCGGGCAACGTAGAGAGCAATCGGTAACAAGAACCTATTTGCCTTTTGAAGAACAAGATAAAGAACGCAGTATTGCCAAATATAACCCTATTTTTGACTGGTCCGAAATCGATGTTTGGGCATATATCTTAAAACATCGCATTCCTTATAACAGTTTATATGAACAAGGGTATCCAAGTATTGGCTGTGAGCCTTGTACTCGCCCTGTAAAACAAGAGGAAGATATTCGAGCCGGTCGCTGGTGGTGGGAAAACAAAGACAGCAAAGAGTGCGGATTACATAAATAATTCAACATTTAAATTAAGGAAGAAATCTATGTCAGTAAACAATAAGATTGAAAACGGTCATTTAGATTGGCTTGAAGCAGAATCAATTCATATTATCCGTGAAGTTGTAGCCGAGTGCAGCAATCCTGCTCTGCTCTTTTCGGGCGGTAAAGATTCTGTGGTATTGCTTGCCCTTGCTCGTAAAGCGTTCCAATTAGAAGGGCGTGAATTGGTGCTGCCTTTTCCATTAGTGCATATTGACACAGGTCATAACTATCCAGAAGTGATCCAATTTCGTGATGAGCAAGTCGCAAAATTAAAAGCAAAATTAGTTGTTGGACACGTTGAAAATTCTATTGCGAAAGGCACTGTAGTTTTGCGTAAAGAGACCGATTCTCGCAATGCTGCCCAAGCGGTTACTTTATTAGAAACCATTGAAGCACAAGGATTTGATGCCCTAATGGGTGGAGCTCGACGAGATGAAGAAAAAGCCCGAGCTAAAGAACGAATTTTCTCATTCCGTGATGAATTCGGACAATGGGATCCTAAAGCTCAACGCCCTGAATTGTGGTCTCTCTACAATGCTAAATTGCATAAAGGCGAAAATATGCGTGTATTCCCAATCTCTAACTGGACGGAATTGGACATTTGGCAATATATCGAACGAGAAAATCTTGAACTACCGAGTATTTATTACGCTCACGAACGTGAGGTTGTTGAACGCAATGGTTTATTAGTGCCTGTTACACCACTTACGCCAAAACAGGTAAGCGAAGAAAGTAAGCTCGTTTCGGTGCGTTTCCGTACTGTAGGCGATATTAGTTGTACTTGCCCTGTTGCGAGTACGGCAGCTACTCCTGCTGATATTATCAAAGAAACCGCTGTTGCGGAAATTTCAGAACGTAGTGCAACCCGAATGGACGACAGAACATCTGAATCTGCAATGGAACAACGTAAAAAACAAGGTTATTTCTAATTTAAGATAAGTAAGGAACAAGATATGAGCAATATTAACCAATCTGCCCCACTTCGTTTTATTACTGCAGGGAGTGTTGATGATGGAAAAAGCACTCTCATCGGGCGTTTACTTTATGATAGTAAAGCCCTTTTAAGCGACCAATTATTAAGCCTAAATAAATCAAAAAATAATAATGAGACTATTGATTTTTCAATTTTGCTGATGGTTTGGAAGCTGAACGTGAACAAGGCATTACCATTGACGTTGCCTACCGTTATTTTTCAACGGCAAAACGTAAATTTATTATTGCCGATACGCCCGGACATGAACAATACACACGCAATATGGTAACAGGAGCTTCAACGGCGAATGCAGCGATTGTATTGATTGATGCAACTCGCCTTGACTTTAGCCAGCCAGAGCTAGAGCTATTACCACAGACCAAACGCCATTCAGCCATTTTAAAGCATTTGAACACGCCTCACATTATTGTGGCAGTAAACAAAATGGATCTGTTTGATTTCGATTTTGCAAAATTTCAGGCAATTACGACCGCTTACAACAAACTCGCCACACAACTCGGCTTAAATGATGTAATTTTTGTGCCGGTTTCCGCCCTGCAAGGCGATAACATTGTGCATAAAAGCGAGCGTACTTCGTGGTATGAAGGCGAACCGTTGCTGACTATTCTAGAAAACCTACCGAGTGTCGAGAAAATTTCAGAAAAAGCGGAAGATTTCCATTTCCCTGTTCAGTTAGTCAGCCGCTTAGACCAAGACAAAGCCAATGATTTTCGTGGCTATCAAGGAAGAATTGAAGCTGGTTCAGTACAAGTAGGTGATACGATTCGTATTGAGCCGAATGGCCATACTTCCCAAGTTGCTCAAATTTATACCCCGAATGGTTTAGTTGAACAAGCTACCGTTGGCGAACAAGTAACTATTAGCTTAACTGATGATATTGATATTTCTCGTGGCGATACGCTTGTTGCACAAAATAACGCTATTACGGCTATCAAACAACTTAGTGCAACGGTTTGCTGGTTCGATCATCGTCCGCTTAGCCTTGCTCGTAAATATTTGCTAAAACACACAACCCAAACCGTGTTCGCAAAAGTAATCAGCATCGATTATGTATTGGACGTTAAAACGCTCAGTCGTTCTTCTGAAGCCGATACACTCAACTTAAACGATATTGGCAAAATACAAATTTCATTACAAAAGCCCATCACCACAACCAGTTACGAGCAAAACATTGCAACAGGCTCATTTATTTTAATTGATGAAGCCACTTATCACACTGTGGCTGCGGGTATGATTTTAAATGATTAATTTTCATTAGATAAAGTAACTGTTTTTACTGTGGGGAATATTAAATGACAAACACAACTGACATTCCGTTATCACCCGATTTAGAACATTTAATTCAGGGGCTAGATAACCTTCAATTAGCTTGGCTATCAGGCTATGCTTGGGCAAAAGCAAAAGATGGTAGTAACGATTTTACTGTACCTGTTCAAAATCAAACTAGTGAGGTAGCAAAGGCATTAAAAGTTACGGTGCTTTCAGCTTCACAAACAGGTAATGCAAAATTGGTTGCCAATAAATTAACGGAAACATTGAACACCGCTGGGGTTACTGCGGTACACCATTCACTGAGTAACTATAAAGCTAAAAATATTAGTGATGAAGACATTGTCATTTTAGTTACCTCTACACAAGGAGATGGTGAGCCACCAGAAGAAGGCATGGTACTATATAAATTCCTAAATGGTAAAAAAGCACCAAAATTAGACCGCTTGCAATTTGCCGTGCTTGGTTTAGGTGATAGTTCCTATCCTAATTTCTGCCAAGCAGGTAAGGACTTTGATAGCCAATTAGCTAAATTGGGTGCAAGCCGATTATTAGATCGTACCGATGCCGATTTGGAATTTCAAACCACCACTGACTCTTGGATTGAACATATCACAGCGGTGTTAAAAGAAAAATCGACTCAGAAAAGCGTTGCTATCACATCAAGTACACAAAAAACAGCCGTTGTTAGCTCTAAATTTATGAAAGAAAATCCATTTCCTGCAACATTATTAACCAATCAGAGAATTACGGATTCAACTGCACAGAAAGATGTTCGCCATCTTGAGTTTGATTTATCAGGTTCAAATTTAACCTATCAAGCAGGCGATGCATTAGGCGTGTGGTTTGATAACGATCCTGAATTAGTGCAAGCCTTCTTAAATGCTGTGGGCTTAAATGGCGAAGAAGAGGTGATTGTTGCAGAACAAACAAGAAGTTTACGCTCTGCCTTATTAACCTACTTAGATTTAACCAAAGCATCGCTTCCATTTGTAAAAAGTTATGCTGAATTTGCCAACAACCCAGAATTAACTGACATTGTAGCTGATAATGACAAAGTAGCTAATTTAATAGCAACTCGAGCCATTATTGATATTATCGAGCAATATCCGACAACACTAAAAGCAGAACAATTAGTTAGTCTATTACGTCCACTCACACCTCGTTTATATTCAATTTCCTCATCACAATCAGAAGTGGGTGATGAGGTACATTTAAGCGTGGGAGTCGTGCGATTTGAACATAACGGCAAGGTTCGTTCAGGTGCAGCATCAAGCTATTTGGCAGATCGTGTGGAAGAAGATGGTACAGTTCGTGTTTTCGTAGAACACAACGATAATTTCCGCCTACCGCAAGATAATACCAAGCCGATTATTATGATTGGCTCTGGCACAGGCATTGCCCCATACCGAGCGTTCCTTCAACAACGTGCTAATGATGATGCAAGCGGTCAAAATTGGCTGATTTTTGGCAATCAGCATTTCACGAAAGATTTCCTTTACCAAACAGAATGGCAGCAGTTTAAAAAAGATGGCTACTTGCACAAATATAGTTTTGCGTGGTCTCGTGATCAGGCAGAGAAAATCTATGTGCAGGACAAAATCCGTGAAAACGCAGAAGCTATCTGGGCTTGGTTACAAGAAGGGGCTTATGTTTATGTATGTGGCGATGCCACTCGTATGGCAAAAGATGTGGAACAAGCCTTACTTGATGTGATTGAACAGCAAGGCAAATTCAGCCGTGATGATGCAGAAGAATACCTGAGCGAATTAGCTGAAGCAAAACGCTACCAACGTGATATTTATTAAATTTTTTATCGGAGTAACCTATGACGAAGAAAGAACAAAAAGGCTTAGAGTGGAAAGCTAAACCATTGTCTGACAACGAACGCTTAAAAACCGAAAGTAACTACTTGCGTGGAACGATTTTACAAGATTTAGAAGACCAGCTCAGCGGTGGTTTTACGGGCGATAATTTCCAGCTTATTCGCTTTCACGGTATGTATGAGCAAGACGACCGAGATATTCGTGCCGAGCGTTTGGATCAGAAATTAGAACCGCTCAAATTTATGATGTTGCGTTGCCGTTTACCAGGTGGGATCATCAAACCTGAGCAGTGGATTGAGATTGATAAATTCGCTCGTGAGCATAATCACTATCAGTCTATTCGTTTAACTAACCGCCAGACTTTCCAATATCACGGCGTTCCTAAAACTAAACTACAAGATGTTCATCGCTTGCTACATAAATTAGGTTTAGACTCGATTGCAACAGCGGCTGATATGAACCGTAATGTACTCTGCTCTTCCAACCCGGTGGAATCTGAACTACATCAAGAGGCGTATGAATGGGCAAAACGCATTTCCGAGCATTTACTGCCCCGTACTCGTGGCTATTTAGATGTTTGGATTGATGGTAAAAAAATTGAAAGTTCTGAAGATCTATTAAAACTGCAAGAAGATGAGCCAATTTTAGGTAAAACCTATTTACCTAGAAAATATAAAACTGCTGTCGCTCTACCACCTCTCAATGATGTAGACTTATACAGTAACGATATGAACTTTGTCGGCATTAAAGATGAAAAAACCGGTAAGTTAGCAGGCTTTAATGTGTTAGTTGGCGGTGGGCTTTCGTTTGAACATGGTAACACAAAAACTTACCCGAATATTGCTTTAGAACTTGGTTTTGTACCTGTAGAACATACGCTTAAAGCGGCAGAATGTGTTGTTACAACCCAGCGTGATTTCGGTAACCGAGCTGATCGTAAAAATGCCCGTGTTCGCTATACTGTGCAGAATATGAGCTTAGATGGTTTTAGAGCCGAAGTGGAAGAACGAATGGGCTTTAAGTTCGAGCCAAGCCGTCCGTTTGAATTTACCGAGCGAGGCGACCGTATCGGCTGGGTAAAAGGCATTGACAATAAATGGCACTTAACTTGTTTTGTTGAAAGTGGGCGTTTAGTTGATACCCCTGAATTTCCACTAATGACGGGTATGCTAGAAATTGCCAAAGTGCATAAAGGGGATTTCCGTATCACAGCGAATCAAAATATCATTATTGCAAATGTGGCAAAAGAAGATAAAGCCCAAATTGAAAATATCGCTCGCCAATACGGCTTAATGCGAGACATTACTAAACTGCGTGAAAATGCGATGTCTTGCGTGGCATTCCCAACTTGCCCGTTAGCAATGGCAGAAGCAGAGCGGATTTTACCTGCCTTTATTGATGAGCTGGATAAAATTTTAGCGGATCACAGTGTGTCTGATGAAACCATCGTTACTCGTATTACAGGTTGCCCGAACGGCTGTGGACGTGCGATGTTGGCAGAAATTGGCTTAGTTGGAAAAGCGGTTGGGCGTTACAATCTTCATTTAGGCGGTAACATTGCGGGTACCAGAATTCCCCGTTTGTATCGTGAAAATATCACGCTTACGGAAATACTCAATGAACTTGATCCACTGATCGGGCAATGGGCAAAAGAGCGAGAAACAAACGAAGCCTTTGGTGATTTTGTTATCCGAAAAGGTATTATTACCCCTGTTATCAACCCTGTAGTCGATTTCTGGGACGCTTCCAAAGCAATTATTCCAACTCAAGCGATTTAAAAAAATAAGGGGCTGTATGAATTTTCATACAGCCCCTTACTCATATTTCGTGATTTATTGACCGAGCGAACCTGCTCCCATCATAATTACAAATAATGCCATTTGGATTTCATCTTCAGTTAATTCACGACCATTTAAGATTAATTTCTCATTCTTAATCGATAATTCAATCTTCACGTTATTTTCATCTACTTTTCTTAAGCCATACTGTTCAGCCCCTGCATTGAGAAAAATGGCATCAACTTGTTGTTTGGCAGCGGCTTTTGCCTCTTCTTCACTTAATTTCTCTTTTACCATTGAGATTTGGCGAATAATATCTTCCGCATATTGACGGTTGATATTTGAAGTAAATTTACTCGTTGAAAGTGCTTTTAATACCTCTTGCGTATTACCGATATTTTGCGGATCAATTTGTGCTATATTCAATAATAATGCTAAATCAACTTTACCTTTGCCATTTTCAAGCGAGAAGTTATTAAGATGGAACTTCACCGATTTTGCCAGCAACTGCATTAAAAGCTCTGTTGTTTGCGGATCTTCAAATCCTTCAGGTCTAGATAATAGTGGGGTAATATCATTGGTTAATTTAGCATCGAAATCGTATGCCATATCCATTTTTAACTTACCCATTTCAACACCTTCAATGTTAAAAGATGCTGCCTCTAAATCGCCCGTAGACACTACACGATCACCTTTTAATAAGCTATCGCCTTTAACCACAATATCTTTAATTTGCGATAACTCGCCCTCTTTAGACTTAAATTCAATGGCTTTAACTTTACCGTTACCTTTTCCTAAAGTTAGATGTGGATAGTTTTCATTGTTCTCGGTTTGCATTTCATAAGAAACACCTTGAATTTGCAAATCAAGTTCTTCTGCTGTTACTTTGACATTATCTAACTCAACGCTGCTATCAATTCCTTTCGCTTTTTGGTCATAGCTATATTGCATCTTAATTGGCGTTGTTTCAAGAACACCTGTTTCATCACTATATTTAATTGGAGAAACATCAAAATGCCCTTTCACATCGCCCGAATAGCTGATATTAGCCACACCAGAACCAATATGTTCGCCCATTAATTTTTTAAATGGCTCAGGGGCTTGGAGTTTGCTTTCTGCACTCATCATCACAGGTGCAAGGTTAAGTTTCGCTAAGCGATTAAGTGGTAACGGCCCGTGATGAAGTTTATCATTACCGATAAAATCTAATTTTTCGCCATCGCCAAAATCCACCTCTAAACGATATTTCGCATCAGAGCTAAAGAAATGGCGATCTATCTGCACATCTTTAAGCTCAATATTTGCCCCAAATTCACCACTAAGTTGTTTAAGTTGATTATTTGCTTGTACCACTAAATCTTGATATTTCTCCTCAACTTGTTTACCTGTATACCAACTACCACCAACTACAACTACACCGATAACTGTGACTACTGAAAGGGCAATTTTGCTTAATTTCATAGTTTTCCTTAATATATTAAAAAATAGTTATTTCTGTCATTTAGATTACCATTTTTTGGAATTTGTTCAACTTTAAAAATAGATGTCAGATTTCTAAGAAATATTGGGGCAGTTAGATTATCTGCCCCAATAAATATTATAATTGCAAAATTATTTGAAATTATAACCGCTTGCTATTCTCTTCTGCTTGCTTCTTTCATTGCTTTAACAAACTCACCCAGTTCTTTCAGTAAATTTGCTTGGTTAGCTAAATTCCGCTCAATGATTTTCACAATGGCGGAACCTGAAATTGCCCCATCGCAGCCTAACGCTAGGGCTTCTCTCACTTGCTCTGGTTTGGCGATGCCGAAGCCTTGCAAAATTGGAGCGGAATTTGACCGCTTTAAGCCTTCCACCAAATTGTCTAAATTGCTGGCGTGGGCTTGGTTTTCCGCACTGGTGACGCCTGCTCGGGAAACTAAATAGGTGTAACCCTCGGTAAGCTTGGCAATACGTTCGATTGTGTTTTGGTCAGCATTCGGTGGGCAGATAAACACCGGCTGAATACTGTGTTGTTTCGCTATCGGCACAAACTCTTCCGCCGCAAGCAATGGGAGATCGGCAATCAGCACCGCATCTACCCCACTCTCTTTACAACGCTTGAAGAATACTTCCGCCGTTGGCACAAAAATCAGGTTGGCACAAAGGAGCAAGCCGATAGGAATATCGGGATATTTCGCCCGAATTTTACCGATAAGTTCAAAGCACGCATCGGTGCTGTAACCGGCATCTAACGCACGTTTGTTCGCTGCTTGGATCACGGGGCCGTCTAACAAAGGATCGGAAAACGGAAAACCGAGTTCCAAAGCGTCTGCACCGTTTGCAATCATTGTTTCGATAATTTCAAAACTGCGATCAAAATCGGGATCGCATAGGGTCACAAATGGCACGAAAGCCCCTTCGTTTTTCGCTTTTAATGCGGTGAATAAGGTGTCAAAACGGCTCATTAGTTGCCTCCATTTAAGATTTTATCAACAGTAAAAATGTCTTTGTCGCCACGTCCTGATAAGTTCACCACCAAAAGCTGCTCTTTGTCTGGGTTTTGTGCAATCAGTTTTAAAGCGTAGGCTAACGCGTGGGAAGATTCCAATGCCGGAATAATGCCCTCGTTTTTGGCTAACGCTTGGAAGGCGTCTAAGGCTTCTTGGTCGGTAATCGAGACATAATCGGCTCTGCCTGTCGCGTTCAAATAGGCGTGTTGCGGCCCAACGGAGGGGAAATCTAAACCTGCGGAAATGGAGTAGGACTCTTCAATTTGTCCGTCTTTGTCTTGCATAATCGGCGATTTCATACCGAAATAAATGCCGGTTGTACCGTGTTTGAGCGGAGCACCGTGCTCGCCGGTTTCAATGCCTTTGCCTGCCGGTTCTACGCCGATTAATTTCACCGAACTTTCTTCGATAAAATCAGCGAACATTCCAATCGCATTTGAGCCACCGCCAACCGCTGCAATGACAGCATCCGGCAAGCGGTCTTCTTTTTCCAAAATTTGGCGTTTGGTTTCCTCGCCAATCATTTTTTGGAACTCTCGCACCATTGTCGGGAAAGGGTGCGGGCCTGCCGCCGTGCCGATTAAATAGTGGGTAGTTTCATAATTTGCTGCCCAATCACGCATTGCTTCGCAGCAGGCATCTTTCAGAGAGCAAGATCCTTTTTCGACCGGAATCACCTCCGCCCCCATTAAACGCATACGGAATACGTTTGGCGATTGGCGTTCCACATCTTTCGCCCCCATATAAACCACGCACGGCATTCCAAGCATTGCACATGCCAGTGAGGTTGCCACACCGTGCTGCCCTGCTCCGGTTTCAGCAATAATACGGGTTTTGCCCATTCGCTTGGCAAGCAAAATCTGCCCTAACACTTGGTTGGTTTTGTGGGCTCCGCCGTGCAATAAATCTTCACGCTTTAGGTAAAGTTTAGTTTTCGTGCCTTTGGTCAGGTTGCGGCAAAGGGTCAGTGCGGTCGGGCGACCGGCGTAGTTTTTCAGTAAATCGGCAAATTCCGCCTGAAATTCAGGATCTTGTTGAGCCTCTACAAAGGCTTGTTCAAGCTGTTTGAGCACCGGCACTAAAATTTCGGGAACGTACATTCCGCCGAATTCACCAAAATAAGGGTTGAGAAGTGTGTCTGACATAATATTTCCTTTTATATTTTACCCCTCTCCCCTTGTGGGAGAGGGGTATTAAATTATAAATTTCTAGCCACATTCAAGGCTGCCGAAGATTGTGCCACCGGCATTATCTCCACTCGGTTGATATTAACGTGTTCAGGCTGTTGATTGAGCCATAACACGATATTCGCCACGTCTTCAGGGCGGACAAATTCCACGTTTTCGTAGATTTTAGCCACTTTTTCGTCATCACCTTTAAAGCGGACGTTGGAAAATTCCGTGCCACCGCATAGCCCCGGCTCAACGTTGGAAACTCGCACTTTGGTGCCGGCTAAATCGGAGCGTAAATTGAGGCTAAATTGCTTCACAAACGCTTTGGTGCCGCCATAAACATTGCCGCCCGGGTAAGGATAAGTACCAGCAATCGAGCCAATATTAATAATATGCCCCGAATTGCGTTCAACCATTTGCGGCAGCACAAGACGTGTCATTGTGACTAAGCCTTTGATGTTGGTGTCGATCATCTGATACCAATCGTTCAAATCCACTTTGTGGGCAGGTTCTAAGCCTAACGCCAACCCTGCGTTATTTACTAATAAATCAACCTGTTGCCAATCTTGAGGAAGGCTTTCCAATGCAGTTTTTACAGCTTGTGGGTCTTGAATATCAAATGCAAGCGGTCGAAAATGCTCGCCAAATTGCAAATGCAATTCCGCCAAACGCTCTGCTCGTCTGCCTGTACCAATCACTTTATAGCCAGATTGAATCAATAATTTACAAATGGCTAACCCAAAGCCTGCAGTTGCTCCAGTCACTAATGCTGTTTTCATTTTCTTCTCCCAAAATACAAATGTACTATTATAGTAGTACAAAATTCAAAAATTGCAAGAAATAATATAGCCTATAAACGAAAAAAGCGTACCATAAAGGTACGCTAAATACATAGGAGGATCTTATTTTAAGATTTATATAACACAACATTCGATATCCATATCTCAAGCTGTATTCTATACCATAAATAAATTTAATTCTGTGACTCCCTTCACATTTTTAGAAATGAGCCTTTATTTTTTCTGCTTTTTTGCTTTAAAGATTAAAATTAAGGCTGCCATCACAGCAGATGTTGTTACAAATCCTAATAAAGCAGATTGTGTGAAACCTACCACTAAGTATCCAACAATAGAGGCAGCAGCAACCAATAACGCATAAGGTAATTGTGAAATAACGTGATCCATATGGTTACATTGAGCTCCTGTCGAAGACAAGATAGTAGTATCTGATACTGGCGAACAGTGGTCTCCGCATACTGCTCCTGCCATAACTGCCGATAAGCAAGGAATGATTAATGCAGGCTCAGAATGAACCGCCATTGCAGCACCAATTGGTAACATGATACCGAACGTTCCCCAACTTGTACCTGTTGAGAATGCCATAAATGCGGCTAATACAAATAAAATTGCTGGTAAGAAACCTGCTGCAATATGCTCGCTCACTAAGCCTGATAAATATTTACCTGTTTGCATATCGCTTACTACGCCATTAATTGTCCACGCAAAGAATAAAATGGTAATTGCACCAGACATCATTTTTACACCTAAACCATAGGCACGGACGTAATTTTTTAGTGAAATATGACCGCTTGCCATAATGCAAATGGTGGCAACAATCAGTGCTGCAATCCCACCTGCCACTAACGAAATACCTACCGTGGTATTCTCAAAAGCCCCTAAAATTGAAAACGGTGTGTTTGATTCTGCTAATGCATCAGCACCGGTTTTAATCATCATCGCAACCGTAACCACAATTAAAGCAATAATCGGGAATACTAAATTACGCATACGACCTTTGACCTCAATAGTTTCTTCCTCTACTTCAGCTAAATGTTCAGCTTGGCGCTCAAAACGAGTCATTGGGCCAATATCAAATGAAAAATAAGCCACAAAGAATACCATAATCATTGCAAAAATTGCATAAAAATTCATCGCACTCATTGTCATGAATGCTCCAAGGGGTGAATAATCTGTAATTGAATGCGTTGCTAACAAACCAGCAATTAAAGTAATAATATAAGCGCCCCAACTTGAAATTGGCATTAATACGCACATTGGCGCGGCGGTTGAATCAAGAATATAAGCTAATTTTGCACGAGAAACGTGGAATTTATCCGTTACAGGTCGAGCAATAGCCCCTACAGCTAAACTGTGGAAATAGTCATCAATAAAGGTAAAAAATACTAAGCCTGCTGCCATTAATTTTGCACCACGCTTGCCTTTTATTCTTTTCTGAGCCCAATTCGCAAAGGCTTGGTTACTTCCTGAAATACTTAATAAAGAAGTTAATACACCTAATAAAATAAGGAATAGAATAATATTCACATTATTCGTATTTAACCCCTCTTCAGAACCTTTATAAACTAATGAAACAACGCTATTTTTAATATAAGTTAAAGCATCGAGAAAACTACTATTAGTAAGCATAAAGGCGCCAAAAACAATACCAATGCTCAAGGAAACTATCACTTTACGCGTCACAATCGCCAAAATTAAGGCAATTAAAGCTGGTAACACAGACCAAAGTGAAGTGGAATAATCAACTAGATTCATAAAACCTCTAAAATGACTTTGTATAATTTGTATATATAAGAATAACAGCCAAACAAGAGACGTACTGAGATATTTACAAAAGTAAATATGAAGGAAGGAAATATGAAAAACTTAAAACCCACCCTAACAGTAGCACTCCGTAGCATTTACTACGACAGTGTCGTTTCTTTCGATAACGACCCCAACCAATTAAGATGACGCCTAATTGATTTCGGCAAATTCACCTTTCCTTTTCCTTCATCGTTTTCCACTCAGAAAAAATACTTATTGAATTTGCACCTCTACAAGTTGTAGGACCACGTAAAGATAACATGAATATTAGAAGATATAAAGCCCTCTTTTTATTTATATTTATTTACCTTAAATATATTTTAAGATATTATAAAAAAGAAGAAAATTCATCCATTATCAACCCCCATTTAGGAGAAGAAAATGTCAGATTTAAAAAGTCTTTTAAATATTCGTACCTTACGTGCATTAGCTAAAGATTTAGCTCTTGAGCAATTAAGAACAATTGCTGAAAAATTAGATACTATTATTGCTGAAAAAGAAGAAGAAATTAGAAAAGAAGAGCAAGAAAGAGCAAAGCAATTAGAAAGTTTAAATAAATATACTGAAATGTTAAAGCAGGATGGGCTTTCTATTGATGAATTAGCTCAATTATTAGCTGATAAAGTAATTAAAGGTCGTAAAACGGCGAAAGCACGTAAAACTGTAGCCCCTCGCCCTGCTAAATATAAATTCGTTGATGCAGAAGGTAATGAGAAAACTTGGACTGGTCAGGGCAGAACACCTAAGGCGTTGCAAAAGGCACTTGATAAAGGTAAAAAATTAGAAGATTTTGCTATTTAATTTTTATTTAAATAGAGATGAGATATAAGAGAACTCTATTGAGTTCTCTTATTTTTATAATAGGAAATGAAATGATTGAACATAAAATATTATTAACTGAATGCCCTGATGATACAGGCTTAGTCGCAAAAATCACCAATATTTGTTACAAACACCAATTAAATATTATTAAGAATTCTGAATTTGTTGATAACGAAACAAAACGTTTTTTTATGCGTACAGAATTAAATGGTATTTTTAACGACAATACATTATTAGCTGATTTAGAATTTACTTTGCCTGAGGGTTCTATTTATAAATTATTACCAAAACAGAGAAAACGTATTATTATTTTAGTTACCAAAGAAGCACACTGTTTAGGTGATTTATTGATGAAAAACTATTACGGTGGATTAGATGTAGAAATTGCTGCTGTAATTGGTAATCACGATACATTAAAGGAATTAGCGGAACGCTTTGATGTACCATTCCACTTAGTTAGCCATGAAAATCTAACGCGTGTTGAACATGATAAATTATTAGCAGATAAAATTGATGAATATGCTCCAGATTATATTGTATTAGCTAAATATATGCGTGTACTTAACCCAGAATTTGTAGCACGTTATCCAAATCGTGTTGTAAATATCCACCATTCTTTCTTACCCGCATTTATTGGGGCTAAGCCATATCAACGTGCATATGAGCGTGGAGTAAAAATTATTGGTGCAACTGCTCATTTTGTAAATGATGAATTAGATGAAGGTCCAATCATTATGCAAAATGTGATCAATGTGGATCACACTTATACCGCAGAAGCAATGATGCGTGCAGGGCGAGATGTAGAAAAAACCGTTCTCAGCCAAGCATTAGAATTAGTCCTTTCTGATAAAGTCTTCGTATATAAAAATAAAACGATTATTTTATAAAACAGATAGCCAGTCATTAAAACTGGCTATTTTTCTTTAGAAGGAATATCTTCCAATGTTTCAGGAGTTTTACCCACTAACAAATTAAATACCATTACCGCTCTAGCTAAAATCTCCCTCAATCTTACTTGATAAGCCCCTTCAGGATATTTCGCTGCATAGCAAATCGCATCAATATTTTTAAATTTAGCAATAAATAATGCTCTTTCACAATGAAACTTCTGCGACACAATTGTAAAAGGAGGTAATTTATAAACTTCAGTTGCTCTTATAATCGAATCAAAAGTGGTATAGCCTGCATAATCTTGCTTAATTTGTCGCTGAGGAACCCCCATTTTCAGTAAATCATTGGTCATTGTTTTAGGTTCATTATAATACGGAGTTTTATTATCACCACTCAGTAAAAGTAAATCTACTTTTTCACTTTGCACTAATTGTTTTGCTGCATCCAGTCGATACTTATAATACCTATTAATCACATCTTTTGAATAAAATTTAGCTGTACCTAATACAACCGCATATTCACGATGAGGTAATTTCTTAACATCAGTATAAATTTTATCACGAATAATATAGCTTGTTATTGCATCTACTGCTAACAAGCCTAAAATAAGTAATAATACTAGTACAGATAGGCATTTAAATACTTTTATAACCATCCGATTAATACGCTGAAATAATAACAATATAACTCACTCTCTTCTAAATTTCTACATACTCTAATGTATGCTAATTATCCCTTCAAAGACAAGAAAAATAACTAAAATGTTCAATAAATCTTTCTTATTTTTAGCCGTTTAAAAATCTAGACGTTTAGACGTCTAAAATTTCTTGACAATTAAAAGGAACATCGCTAATTTATAACCATTACAACAATAACAAGCGGTCAAAAAAGCTGATTTTTTTGCAAATAAGGATTCTATGGCTCAGCATATCACTCTTTTTAGGGAAACGCCTTTATCCCTTTCATTAGGCGGCGAACTTTCCCCTATTAACGTGGCTTACCAAACTTACGGCGTATTAAATGCAGATAAAAGCAATGCTGTTTTAATCTGCCATGCCCTGACTGGCGATGCAGAACCTTATTATGACACCGCAACAGAGAAAGGTTGGTGGCAAGATTTTATCGGTAAAGGTTTAGCCTTTGATACCGAAAAATATTTCTTTATTTGCAGCAATGTTTTGGGAGGGTGCAAAGGCACAACAGGCCCTGCCTCAATTAATCCGAAAACAAATAAACCTTATGGCAGCCAATTTCCAATTATTACAGTTCAAGATATCGTTAATGTACAAAAAGCCTTAATTGATTACTTAGAAATTCCGACTCTCCACGCCGTTATTGGTGGTTCTTTTGGTGGAATGCAAGCCACACAATGGGGAATAAGCTACCCTGATAAGGTGCGTAATATCATTAATCTTTGCTCATCACTCACATTAAGTGCGGAAGCTATCGGTTTTAACCACGTTATGCGCCAGGCAATTATTAACGATCCATACTTTAACAATGGTGATTATTATGATGGTATTGCACCCGATAATGGCTTAAAAATCGCAAGAATGTTAGGAATGCTAACCTACCGTACCGATATGCAATTAGCCAAAGCCTTTGGACGAGAAACCAAGCAACAAGGGCAAATTTGGGGCGACCATTTCCAAGTGGAATCTTACTTAAGCTATCAAGGCACTAAATTTTTAGGTCGCTTTGATGCCAATACCTACTTACGTTTATTGCGTGCATTAGACTTATACGACCCTGCACTTGGATATGAAAATGAAGAAGCTGCGTTAAAACGTATTAAAGCCAATTATGTGTTTATAACGGTAACCAGCGATCAGCTTTTCAAGCAAGTTGATGTATATAAAAGTAAACAAAAATTAGAACAAGCGGGAGTAAATTTAGATTTTCACGAATTTCACTCTGATTTCGGGCATGATGCTTTTTTAGTCGATTACGATTTCTTCGAACCAATGATTAGAAAAGGGCTGGAAAAGTAATTTGCATTTTTTACAATAAAAACGACCGCTTGTCATTGTAAAAAGCACACCGAAGTGTGCTTTTTGTCATTTTACATTTTATTATTTCTGACGCATTGCAGGGAATAAAATCACATCACGAATTGACGGAGCGTTAGCAAAAATCATTGCTAAGCGGTCAATCCCTAAACCTTCACCTGCTGTTGGCGGTAGGCCGTGTTCAAGGGCAACCACGAAATCTTCATCTTTAAACATCGCTTCATCATCGCCTGCATCTTTCGCAGCCACTTGAGCATCAAAACGCTCCGCTTGGTCTTCTGCATCATTTAATTCTGAGAAGCCGTTACCGATTTCACGACCGCCAATGAATAACTCGAAGCGATCTGTCACTTCCGGATTTTCATCATTACGGCGAGCAAGCGGTGAAATTTCCGCAGGATGTGCCATTAAGAACGTCGGCTGAATTAACTGGTGTTCTGCCACTTCTTCAAAAATCGCATTAATCACCGAGCCTAAGCCCCACGATTTTTGAATTTCAATGCCTAAACCTTTCGCAATTTCCACCGATTTTTCAAAGCTGTCTAAATCTTCACGCTTAATGCCGTTGCCGTATTTCACAATCGCATCGTGCATTGTGATACGCTCAAATGGCTTGCCGAAATCAAATACGTATTCACCGTAAGGCACGTCAGTTGTGCCAAGAATATCCAAGGCTAACTGGCGTAATAGCTCTTCGGTGTTATCCATTAAATCGTGATAATCCGCATAGGCTTGATAGTATTCGATCATCGTAAATTCAGGGTTGTGACGAACAGAAACGCCCTCATTACGGAAGTTACGGTTTAACTCAAACACACGCTCAAAACCACCCACAACCAAACGTTTTAAGTAAAGTTCAGGAGCGATACGCAAATACATATCCACGTCTAACGCATTGTGGTGAGTCACGAATGGTTTTGCTGCTGCACCGCCCGGGATCACTTGTAACATTGGGGTTTCTACTTCGATAAAATCTCTCTCTAGGAAGAATTTGCGAATGCCTGACACCACTTGTGAGCGAATCATAAAGGTACGGCGAGATTCTTCGTTAGAAATTAAATCTAAATAACGCTGACGATAGCGAGTTTCTAGGTCGGTTAAGCCGTGGTGTTTATCCGGCAATGGACGCAACGCTTTAGTTAAAAGCTGAACTTCAGAACAACGAACGGTTAATTCACCAGTTTTGGTTTTGAATAATGTGCCTTCCACGCCGATAATATCGCCCAAATCCCAAAGGCTCACTTTTTCTTCATAAACGCTTTCCGCCAAATTATCACGAGCCACGTAAAGCTGAATAGCACCACTGACATCTTGAATAGTAAAGAAAGAAGCTTTGCCCATCACTCGTTTTAGCATAATACGGCCAGCAACTTTCACTTGAATATTTTGTTCTTTTAATGCTTCGCCTTCTACTTCATCATATTGAGCATGCAAATCTTTTGCTAACGCATTACGGCGGAAGGTATTTGGAAAAGCGTTACCCTGCTCACGAATTTTAGTTAATTTTTCACGACGGGCTAACATTTCCCCATTAAGATCTAATTCTTGATTTTCTACTGCAGACATTGAATTACCTTAGATTTCAAAATTTGGATAAATAAAACTGAGCGATTATACGTTATTTTAGGCAATTTTGGTAGGAAACAAGCGGTCATATTTTTGATAAATTTTGCAAAAAAAGATTGAGGTTAAATACTCTCAATCTTACTGTTCATTACATTACCACTACATCAAATTGTTCTTGATGATAATACGGCTCAACTTTTATCTCAATTTTTGCCCCAATAAAGGCTTGAAGTTCTGCTAACATTGCGTGGCTTTCTTCATTAATTAAGTAATCCGCTACCTCTTTAGATGCATAAACATGCATTTTCTCTGCTTTGAATAGATGATGAACTCGCACAATCTCACGCATAATTTCATAGCTGACTGTTTCAACCGTTTTCACCGTGCCACGCCCTTGACACTCAGGACAATCACAGCAAAGAATGCGTTCTAAACTTTCACGCGTACGCTTACGTGTCATTTCAACTAAACCAAGTTGGGTAAAGCCGTTTACATTAGTTTTAACTCGGTCGCCTTTTAATGCGTTTTGTAACGACTGTAACACCAAATTGCGATGTTCTTCCTCTTGCATATCAATAAAATCGATAATGATAATGCCACCTAAATTACGCAATTGTAGCTGATGCGCAATTACCTGCGTTGCTTCAATATTCGTATTAAAAATGGTATGAGCAAGGTTTCGATGCCCAACAAAAGCCCCTGTATTGATGTCAATCGTTGTCATCGCTTCAGTCTGTTCAATAATCAGATAACCGCCGGATTTTAAATTTACTCGCTTATTGAGTGCTTTCTGAATGGATTCTTCTACGCCATAAGCATCAAATAAGGTTTTTGCTCCGGTGTATAAACTCACAGAGTTTGTGAGCTCTGGCATAAACTCAGTTAAAAACTCTTTGACTTGCTCACAGGTTATTTTTGAATCTATCCAAACTGCATTTATATGTGTACCGATAAAATCTCTTAACACCCGTTGAGCCAATGCCAATTCACCATAAAGCATTGATTTAGCAGGATACTTCGTCTTACGTTCCAACACTTTACGCCATAAACGTTTTAAAAATGCTACATCTTGCTTTAAACTTTCTTCATGTGCCTCTTCCGCTGCAGTACGAACTATAAAGCCCCCGAGCTCATCACAATAAGGCTCAACCAATGCTTTCAGACGTTCACGTTCCGTCTCACTTTCAATACGCTGTGAAACGCCAACGTGGCTATTTTCAGGCATAAAAACCAAATAACGAGAAGGCAAGGTGATATCAGTAGTTAGCCTCGCACCTTTTGTGCCAATCGGATCTTTTACCACTTGAACAACAATGTCTTGCCCTTCACGCACTAACTCTGAAATATCTTTTACTACAAACTGCTTTTTCTCATTTTCATCAACACATTCAGTATGAGAAACAATATCGGAGGCGTGCAAAAAAGCCGCTTTTTCTAAACCAATATCCACAAAAGCAGATTGCATTCCGGGCAATACTCGAGTTACACGCCCTTTGTAAATATTCCCCACAATGCCACGTTTGGCCTCACGCTCAATATGCAACTCTTTTAATAGCCCATTTTCAACCAACGCAACCCTTGTTTCACTTGGAGTAACATTGACTAATAATTCTGTACTACTCATTTTGAAAATCCTTAGTGATTCATTTCAATGAAGTGTAACATTTTGGATAGAAAAACAAAAATCCTTGTTTTATTTTAGAAGGGGTAGAAATAGGAAATTTTAAGTTACAGCTACGCGAAGGTAGCTGCAAAATCTTGCTCCGGTCTCTCTTTACTTAAAGTGTTTCAACTCACAGCTACACGAAGGTAGCTGCGTTTTACGCCATACTTTTGCCAGCCATTTTATGATGTTTCAACTCACAGCTACACTAAGGTAGCTGCCCGTCCGGTTACCGCAAAAGAGGCAAAAGTCATCGTTTCAACTCACAGCTGCACGAAGGTAGCTGCAGCTTGTAAAGATCGCATTTGTGCATTTGCGTAGTTTCAACTCACAGCTACACGAAGGTAGCTGCTTTGTGCCGCCCATATCAACAGTTTGTCTAGTTTGTTTCAACTCACAGCTACGCGAAGGTAGCTGCTCGAAAGTATAGATTTCAGCTCTCAAATTGAGGTTGTTTCAACTCACAGCTACGCGAAGGTAGCTGCCATTGCGTGAGATTGTCGGCGGCACGGATGCGGAGTTTCAACTCACAGCTACGCGAAGGTAGCTGCCGGTCTTACTAAGGTCTTCCACGAACTCACCTTTGTTTCAACTCACAGCTACGCGAAGGTAGCTGCATGGATTTTCGTTTTCCGGAACTTGCCAGCCGCGGTTTCAACTCACAGCTACGCGAAGGTAGCTGCAACGCGTGGTGACGTATATCGTCGTCCTCATTAGGGGTTTCAACTCACAGCTACGCGAAGGTAGCTGCTCCCTATATAAGAAATCATTGTGCTACAAGGCCTATTAGTACCATTTTCGCTAAGCTCTTATACAACGAGTTGCTCTAGTATAACAGAATCAGAATTATTTAAGGTGAAATTTATAACATATTGATTATAAAAGAATAAGTAAAATCGCTAACCTACTACAATTTTAATGAGAACTATAGGTTAGCGAACCCATATATTACAATAGTGTTTGTAGGATACTTAGATAATTTTCATAAAAAATCCTCTATTTCTCAATAGAGGATCTCAATTTTAAACTACACATCAATCTGGGCATATAACGCATTAGTCTCGATGAAATCACGGCGTGGTTCAACTTCATCGCCCATTAAGGTGCTGAAAAGTTTGTCGGCAGCGATAGCATCGGTAATGTTTACCTGCAACATTTTGCGAGCAACCGGATCCATTGTGGTTTCCCATAATTGCTCCGGATTCATCTCGCCTAATCCTTTATAGCGTTGAATGGTTAAGCCTTTGCGAGACTCTTTCACCAACCAATCCAAGGCTTCGGCAAAGCTGCTGATTTCTTGACGGCGTTCACCACGCACAACGTAGGCAGAATCAGTGAGTAAGTCGTTCAACTCGTTGCCAAGTGCCACAATGCGAGCGTATTCATTGCTGCTGATAAAGTTATAATCGATGCGGTAAGTGGTGTCCATTCCGTGCGTAGTTACCACAATTTCCGGCTCGTAAATTTGACGTTCGGTGTTAAATTCAACGCTTGCACGGTAGAAACTGCCACTCACTTCTTTTTCCATTAATTTCGCTACAAATGCCTCGCTCCAAACGGTGACATTTGCTTCATTTTTTGCAAATTCCACCGAAAGCGGTTTGGAGTAAATCAATTCATTCAACAATAACGTTGGGTAACGACGATTTAAACGTTCAATCAATTTTTGCACGTTGTTGTATTGCGAAATCAGGTTCTCTAACGCTACGCCGCTCAACGCAGGTGCATCTTCGCTGACGTATAATCCTGCCCCTTCTAACGCAATGTCGATTTCATATTGCGACATTTCATCGTTATCTTGAATATAACGCTCTTGTTTGCCTTTTTTCACTTTGTAAAGCGGCGGTTGAGCGATATAAATGTAGCCGTTTTCGATCAACTCTGGCATTTGACGATAGAAGAAAGTCAATAGCAACGTACGAATGTGAGCACCGTCCACGTCCGCATCGGTCATAATAATGATTTTGTGATAACGCAATTTTTCGATATTGTAATCATCACGCCCAATGCCTGTGCCAAGTGCGGTGATGAGCGTTGCCACTTCTTGCGAAGAGAGCATTTTGTCGAAACGCGCTTTCTCTACGTTCAAGATTTTCCCTTTTAACGGTAAAATCGCTTGGTTTTTACGGTCACGACCTTGCTTCGCCGAGCCACCCGCAGAGTCACCCTCCACTAAGTAAAGCTCAGATAATGCCGGATCTTTTTCCTGACAATCCGCTAATTTACCCGGCAAGCCGCCTAAATCTAACGCCCCTTTGCGGCGTGTCATTTCACGGGCTTTGCGAGCCGCTTCTCTGGCACGAGCGGCATCAATAATTTTGGTCACAATATTTTTTGCATCGTCCGGGTTTTCCGCCAAGTAATCCGCTAAGGCTTCGTTCATTGAACTTTCCACTGCCCCACGCACTTCAGAAGAAACCAGTTTATCTTTAGTTTGTGATGAAAATTTTGGATCCGGCACTTTCACCGAAATCACAGCTACCAAGCCCTCACGAGCATCATCGCCTGAAGCATCAATGTTGGCGTCAGCTTTTTTCAGCACACCGCTGTTATCCATATAGTTTTTCAAGGCACGAGTTAATGCCCCACGGAAACCAGCCAAGTGCGTGCCGCCATCACGTTGTGGAATGTTGTTAGTGAAGCAGTACACGTTTTCGTTGTAGCTGTCGTTCCATTGCAATGAAATTTCCACCCCAATGCCGTCTTTCTCGGTCGAAAGATAGAATGGCGTGTTGTGAATGTGAGTTTTGCCTTCGTTTAAATATTCCACGTAGGCTTTAATACCGCCCTCGTATTTAAAATGCTCTTCTTTGCCGTCACGCTCGTCAATTAATTTGATCGATACGCCGGAGTTTAAGAATGACAACTCACGCAAGCGTTTTGAAAGGATTTTGTATTCAAATTCAGTTTTGTTTTTGAAGATGTCTAAACTTGGCCAGAAGCGAACCGAGGTTCCGGTTTTTTGCGTGTCACCAATCACCGCTAATGGAGCGTCAGCTTCGCCAAGGCTATAGAACTGCTCGTGCACGTGGCCTTCTCGGCGAATGGTCAACTGCAATTTAGAGGAAAGTGCGTTTACAACCGACACACCCACACCGTGTAAACCGCCCGATACTTTATAAGAGTTATCGTCAAATTTACCGCCGGCGTGAAGAACGGTCATAATTACTTCAGCCGCAGAAACGCCCTCTTCAGGGTGAATGCCGACCGGAATTCCACGTCCGTCATCTTGCACGGAAACCGAGTTATCCGAATGAATGGTAACAATAATGTCTTTACAATGTCCGGCTAATGCTTCGTCAATCGCATTATCCACCACCTCAAATACCATATGGTGCAAACCCGTGCCGTCATCGGTGTCACCGATGTACATCCCCGGGCGTTTACGTACCGCATCTAAGCCTCGTAACACCTTAATACTGGAAGAATCATAACTGGTTAGTTGAGTTTGTTCAGACATTGTTATTCCTACTAATTTAAAATCAAAAAAATTATGCCGATTATAGCAGAAAAATGCGAGAAAGTATCGTAAAACAAGCGGTTAAATTTCAGTGGAGATTTGCAAACTTCCTCTTAAATTTAACCGCTTGTAGAGAATAAATCAGGGCTAAAAGCTTTAGCCTCTACTGTATCAGAAATAAATCCCAACTAAAATCGCAATAAATACGCCTAAGCCAAAATAGTGGTTATTTAAAAAGGCTTTAAAGCACTCGCTGCGCTCTCGTTTCTTGGTAAGCCAACATTGATAGATAAACAGTGTTGCACTTAGTGCTAATACAATGAAATAGCCAATATTATATTCTTGTACAACACCAACTAAGCTCAATAATATCAAGGTAATAAACTGTAAGAGTGCGATGATTTTATTATCATATTGAGCGAATAAAATCGCGGTAGATTTTACCCCAATTCGCAAATCATCATCACGATCGACCATTGCATATTGGGTATCATAAGCGACCGTCCATGCAAGGTTAGCCAAAAAGAGTAACCAGCATTCGAATGGAAGAGCTTCACTTACCGCACCAAATGCCATTGGAATTGACCAACCAAACGCCATTCCTAAAACCACTTGTGGCAAATGAGTAAAGCGTTTCATAAAGGGATAAATCACCGCTAAAAATACTGCAACAAACGACAACAAAAAGGCATATCGATTTAACATTAAATCAAGCAAAAAGGCGAACAGCAGCAACACAGCAAAAATAATTTTTGCCTCTGTCGTAGTTACCCTGCCAGTTGCAAGTGGGCGTTGTGATGTGCGTTTAACGTGTCCGTCAATCTCTCTATCGGCATAATCATTAATTACACAACCTGCTGCACGCATTACAATTACGCCAAGTGTAAAAATCAGCAAAATAGAAACCGGAGGCATTCCGTCGGCCGCCACAAATAACGCCCATAACGTTGGATGAAGCAATAATAGTGTGCCAATGGGCTTATCGAAGCGCATTAATTGAGCGTATGCCGTCCATTTTTGTTTAGAGAAAAAACTGCCTTTATTCATTACAAATTTTAACGATAACGTCTGATTGACTTAAATGAGTTTGTAATTCTAACGGCAAATCAGTATCTGTAAACAAATAATTTACTTCTTTAACATTTCCTAAGCGCACAATCGCATTACGGCTGAATTTTGAGTGGTCAGTAACCAATAGAACCTGTCTAGAACACTCCATTAAGGCTCTTTTCACTTGAACTTCGTGATAATCATAATCCAACATTGATCCATCTAAATCCACTGCGCTGATACCTAAAATACCAAAATCTAAACGGAATTGATTGATAAAACGTACTGTTTCTTCGCCAATTAATCCGCCATCGCTTCGTAAATGCCCCCCTGCAACGGTAATTTGACAATCCGGATTTTTCATTAAAATATGTGCTGCATTCAAATTATTCGTTACTACTATTAAATTTTTATGCGAAAGTAGTGCCAATGCAACCGCTTCTGATGTTGTACCAATATCTAAAAATAAAGATGCTCCGTTTGGAATAAGCTTTGCGACTTGTTGAGCAATTGCATTTTTTTCTTGAGAGAAAAACTGTTTGCGATGCGTATAATCACTATTTTCAGTATTAGAGGGAGCTGCTGCACCACCGTGATGACGACGAATGAGATTATTCTCTGCCATCTCATTTAAATCACGACGAATTGTTTGTGGGCTAACATTCATTTGAGCTACTAGCTCTTCCGTGCTGACATAACCTAGCAGATTAACAAGATCAATAATCCTTTTATGTCTATTTGCCTGTTTCATATTATTTCCTTTGCAAAAAACGATCAGAAAAAGACCGCTTACAAGCGGTCTTTTTTTAATTAAATTTTACAATTTATCAACGAGCTCGACAGCATAACCGATATAGGTTGCCGGAGCCATCTCTTTTAAGCGAGCTTTTTCGTGCTCTGGAATGTCGAGCTTCTCGATAAACTCACGCATTGCGGCTTCATCTACTCGTTTGCCACGCGTTAATTCTTTCAATTTTTCGTACGGTTTTTCGATACCGTAACGACGCATCACCGTTTGAATTGGCTCAGCAAGCACTTCCCAGTTTTGGTTGAGTTCATCACGTAAATGCTGCTCGTTCACCTCTAATTTGCTAATGCCTTTCAAGGTTGAGGTATAAGCAATTAACGCATAGCCTAAACCTACGCCTAAATTACGCAATACAGTGGAGTCTGTTAGATCACGCTGCCAACGGGAAATCGGCAATTTTTGCCCTAAGTGAGCCATTACCGCATTCGCCAAGCCTAAGTTACCTTCTGAGTTTTCAAAGTCAATCGGGTTCACTTTGTGCGGCATTGTGCTTGAGCCGATTTCGCCGGCAACTGTACGTTGTTTGAAGTGATTTAACGCAATGTAGCCCCACATATCACGGTCAAAGTCGATGATGATTGTATTGAAACGTGCCACACAATCAAAGAATTCAGCGATATAGTCGTGCGGTTCAATTTGCGTAGTGTACGGATTCCAAGTAACACCTAAAGATTCCACAAATTCTTGGCTGAAAGTGTGCCAATCAATTTCAGGATATGCCGATAAATGGGCGTTGTAGTTGCCCACTGCTCCGTTGATTTTGGCTAAAATCTCTAAATTTTCTAACTGTTTATATTGACGTTGTAAACGGTAGGCAACGTTTGCCATCTCTTTACCGATGGTTGTTGGGCTTGCCGGCTGACCATGGGTGCGAGAAAGTAACGGAATGCTTTGGTAGCGTTTCGCTAATTCCACAATCGCATCAATCAATTTTTTCCATTCAGGTAATAGCACTTCTGCACGAGCCGTTTTTAGCATTAAGGCGTGCGAAGTATTATTGATGTCTTCCGAAGTACACGCAAAATGGATAAATTCGCTCACCGCTTGTAGTTCTGGCAAGGCTTCACATTTTTCTTTTAGGAAATATTCCACTGCTTTCACATCGTGGTTGGTAGTGCGCTCAATCGTTTTAATACAATTGGCATCTTCTAACGAGAAATTAGCCACAATTTGATTTAGGTAATCGTTTGCTTTTTCTGAAAAAGCTGGAACTTCCTTAATTTGTGCGTGAGATGCCAATTTTTGTAACCAACGAACCTCAACCTCTACACGGAATTTTAATAATCCGAATTCACTGAAAACCGGACGAAGGCTAGACACTTTGTCTTGATAACGTCCATCAATTGGGGATAACGCAGTTAAAGCAGTAAGTTCCATTGTTTAATGTTCTCCAAAATAATAAATGTTCGATTAAATTTGACGATAAAGCTGTTGAGCTTGGTTGAAAATTTTCTTGCGTGAAAATAAAAACTGCCAACGACTACCACCCACTTGTTGCCATAAAATTGCCGCCCGAATACCGGCAAGCAAGGAAGCTCTAATTTTATGTTGAATATCAGGGCGAACCAAGTAATCTTGCATTCCCATCACGTGAATTTTCGTGCCTAATGGGCTGATAATATCGCTGTAAATTGCGGCTAAATTGGCAATCATCTGATCAGCTAAAACATCATCTTCATATAATGGCAATTGGCGTTCAATTTGTTGCAAACGTTGAGCCAGTTGCTGCTTGGCTTCTGGATTTTTATCTAATTTTTGGCTGAGGGCAATCAGGCTTATCCAATAACGCCCGACTTCAGTATCTAACTTACCATTGCCACCACCTGTTTGAGATAACGCCGTTTCCAACCCCATTTGGATATGGGAAAGGTCATCGCCAAATACACTTAGCGTGGATTCAGGCTGAGTAACTAATAAGCTACGGATAGATTGTCTAAACGCATTTCTATCAGCCGTGCCTTTATGTGCAAATTGCTGTACTAAATTCGCCGCTTGGCATACGCCTGCATACGCAATGGTAATATCGTGATAATCTGCCATTTTATAAAATCAGTCTTTATTTCGAAATTGAAGGGAAATATAGCATTTTTTAGCACTGTTTTGAATGCTAAAAGGCATTTATCGAGAGAAAAAAGATAAATGCTTTTGGGCTTAACTTAATTCAACAACCTTCCACTATCCATTCGATAAAATACATCAAATTTATCTAAGCCGCTTTGCCTGTGGGTAATCATCAGCAATGTTCTTTCTGCACAGTGGGTTAGAATGAGATTTAAGATCTGCTGCTCGGTTTCACGATCTAGCCCTTCGGTTGGTTCATCTAGTAACACTAATTCGGCTGAACTTAATAGCAAACGGGCAAGCCCTAAACGGCGTTGTTCACCGCCGGAAAGCGGTCTTCCGCCTTCGCCGAGCCAAAGTTTTAATCCTTCGATTTCGAGTAAGTAACCTAAACCCACTTTTTGAACGACGTCGATCATCTGTTCATCGGTCGCAGTTGCATTGCCCATTAATAAATTATCTTTGAGTGTTTGGCTAAAAATATGCACTCGTTGACTAAGTGTAACTAATTTTGAGCGTAACGTTTGTTCCGGAAAATCTTCAATTTTGCAATTATTTAACCAAATTTGACCGCTTGCTGGGTCATAATTGCGGTTTAATAATTGGAAAATGGTTGATTTTCCGCTCCCTGTTTTACCCAAAATCGCAACCTTTTGCCCTTTTAATACTTCAAAAGAGAGATTATTTAATACCTGCTGCTCACCATTCAAATACGCAAAATCCACATTTTCAAAACGTACAAGCGGTTGATTTTGGCTCAAAGTTTGCCATTTTGCCGAACCGTTAAATTGCACATTGGGCTGCTGTTCAGTTATTTCATTAATACGTTCTGCCGCAGTAATCACTTGCCCTAAATGTAAAAACGCAATGCCGATTGGCGTAAGTATTTCAGCCGATGCCATTACACAGAAAACCACTAACGCTATTAAGGCTTCAGGATATTTCGCTGTTGGTACATTAATTGCAGTGGAAGCTAAATAGATCACAACACAAGTTAAAATACCGTTTGAAAGCATTAATAAGCCGCTTGAAAGTCCGGAAAGTCGGCTTTCCTGACCTTGTGCATTCAGCCACTCTCGCTCGGTATGTTGTAATTTCTCAGCCGCTTGGCGTAAATTGCCGAACAGCAAAAATTCCGCATTCAGTTGCACCCACTCAATAAATTGGCTGCGGTAATTGGCTCGACTTTGCACCGCCTTTTTGCCGAGCTTCAGCCCTAGTCGATAAAAAACCGCAGGAATAATCAGCAGCAACGCCAACAGCGTGCCACAAATAATCAGCATTAACGGTACAGAAACAAACGACAACCCGATTGCCATAAAAGTGATGATCATCACCGCACTGACAAAAGGAGAAATCAGGTTAAGATAAAGGGTATCGAGCGTGTCTACATCTGCCACTAAACGGTTCAACAATTCACTATTTCTGAAACGATTTAGACCGCTTGGGCTAAGTGGAATCAGTTTTTTAAATACCGTCACACGCAAGTTCGCCAACACTCGGAAGGTGGCATCGTGCGTAACCAATTTTTCAAAATAGCGTGAAGCGGTGCGGAAAATCGCCAAGCCCCTTACGCCACCTGCTGGGTAGAAAAAGTTAAAAATGATCGCATTGGCGGCTAAAAAGGAAGCCGCTAAGAACCAGCCGGATAAACTCAACAAGCCAATGCTGGCAGCCAAGCCTAAAATTGCCAGTACAATACCTAATAACAAACGCCCGAAATGCGTTTGGTAGAGAGAAAAGAATGGGAACAGCGATTTCATTAGATTTCTCCCTGATGTACTAATTCATTACGTAATAATTCGGCGAAAAAGCCTGTGTGCTCCAGCTCGGCGAAGCTACCCTGCTGAATAATCTGCCCCTGTTTCATCACCCAAATTTCATCGCATTTGGCTAAATCTTCCACGCGGTGGGTGATCATCAAGGTGGTTTGCTCACGGCTTAAATGGTGCAAGGCTTCCAATACTTGCTGTTCGGATTCCATATCGAGGCTGGCAGTCGGCTCATCAAGCAGCAACAATTCATAACGGCGTAACAACGCACGGGCAATCGCAATTCGCTGAGCCTGCCCGCCCGAAATGCCGATATTGCTGTCTTGCACTTGGTGTTCTAAACCTAAGCGGCTCACAAATTCGTCCGCTTTTGATAAACGTAAGGCTTCAGCAATTTCGGCTTCAGTAGCCGTTGCGTTGCCCAGCAAAATATTCTCTTTGAGGCTGCCACGCATTAACTGCGGATTTTGCCCTACCCACGCCAATTTGGCTCGCCATTCGGTTAAATTCAGCTCACGCAATTCCACACCGTTAATTTTAACCGAGCCTTCATACGGCAAAAAGCCGAGTAACATATTCATTAATGAAGTTTTGCCAGCCCCGCTCTGCCCCACCAAAGCAATATGTTGATTGGCATTTAGCTTGAAATTCAACGGTTGAGTAAGGGCTTTGCCTTGCGGAGAAAGGATCACACACGCATTAGCTTCAATCACAAGCGGTTGATTTTCCATTGATTTTTGCAAATGGCTGCGTTGCGTTTTAACCTCTTCGTTTAAAAATTTTTCGATGCTGTCCGCCGCCCCAATCGCCGCCGCTTTGTCGTGATAAAACACGCCAAGCTCTCGCATCGGCTGATAAAATTCCGGAGCAAGCATTAAGCAGAAAAAGCCAATAAACAGTGAAACGCCGGTGCCGTAATAGCCGAAATCCAGCTCACCTAAAAAGATAAAGCCGAAATACACCGCCATCACCGCAATGGATACAGAAGTAAAAAACTCTAACACCGCAGACGACAAAAACGCCATTTTCAACACATCCATCGTACTGGTGCGGAAATCTTCCGTGCTTTGGTAAATTTGCTCGGTTTGCTTTTCCGCCTGTCCAAACAAACGAATAGTTTCCAAGCCTTTCAACTTATCTAAGAATTGTCCGCTGATACGGGAAAGAATACCGATATTGCGTTGATTAGCCTCCACCGCTTTCAGCCCGGCTAAAATCATAAATAGTGGTAATAAAGGCATTGTTGCCAATAAAATCAATCCTGCCGCCCAGTTAGTTGGGAAAACAAAACAGAGAATAACCAACGGCACAAGTAACGATAAAAACTGCTGTGGCAAATAGCGAGCATAGAAATTGTGTAGATTTTCCACCTGTTCTAACATCAACGCAGCCCAACTACCAGCTGGTTTTTGCTGAATCGTCATTGGCCCGACTGCTTCCATTTTCGCTAAAATCTGCTCACGCAAATGTAAACGCAACGTTTGCCCTGCTTTGAAACCAACCCGTTCACGCATAAAAATTACACAAGCACGAATAGCAAAACAGAGGAATAGCAACCCGATTTCCGTCAGAAACATGCTCGGGCTTTGTTTCTGCACAATCATTTTATGCAACATTGTCGCCAGCAGCCACATTTGAGCAATCATCGCGAGGCTACCAATCAGCCCCAGCAGAACATTTAAATGCATATATTTTTTGATGACCTTCTGCTGACTTTTAAGCCATTTTTGTAGTTCCCGTTGGCGTTGTTTTTCCATAATTTGTAAATTTTTTGACGTTTCTGACCGCTTGTAAATGAAAGTAGCCATTCTACTATAAAGCAAAAAGGTTGTTAACGCTCTGATTAACAACCTTTTGAATTAGAATAGTTTATCAAACTGGAAGCGGTACATTAAATCTACCGCTTGGTTTACGTTGGAAACCCATTGTAAATAGAGTCTTGGGGTTAAATTGTATCGCAATGTGAGTTCGGTTAAAGGGGCGAATACGCCTACACCATATTTCACTCGGAAACGAGGTGATAGACTAGCACTAAATTCCACTTTAGTGTTATCACCAATACCTGCGGTACTCACGCTTAAATCCTTTAGGCCAAAGGCACTGCCAACATCACCCACTAACTTACTACTTTTTGATAAGCTCATGCTCAACAAGGCAGCAGCCACCGCATTGCTCGAACCTGCATCACCACTGCTTTCAAGAGATCGTCCTGTTAAGATATAAGAGAGAGCTTCATTTTGCGACATCGCAGGATCTGAGAACACTTTCACGTTTGGTGCATCAGCCAAGCCTGTTACTCGTACTCCTGCGGTAATAGTTGGATCTTCCATGGCATCTGGGTTTCTCACTGCTTCAATGTCTAAATATGGCTGTGAAGGCGAGCCTGCGAAGCTGATATTACCTTTACGGATCAATAAGTCTTGCCCATAAGCGGCAAAACGCCCTTCATCTAAGCGAACCTGCCCGTAAAGCCCTAGCCCCTGTTTTCCTTGACGTACCGAAAGCAATCCATTTAGATTACTATTCAAACCGTATGCTTTGAGCTTAACATCGTTGCCAATGTTAATTTTAATATCCGCATCAATTGCCATTCCGCCTGCTGTTTGAGTTGGAATATTTCTCTGATTAAATGGCACTTTATTTCTTGCAGAGCCATCCATAATCACTTCATCGCCACTTACGCTCACCGCTTGTTCTGGTAATTGTTCTACCTCAATTCTTGCCCACGGCACATCAATATTACCGCTCAAGGTTAAAAGTGTAGAGGTTGCCACAACTTGAATATCAGGACTAATTTCTACTCTCGCTAAGTTCGGGATATCCACTCTGAAACGATTTGCTTGAGCGTGAACTCTGGTTTTCCACGCATTAATATTTCGCCAGTCAGCGTCACCTTCTAAGCGTAGCTCACTCTCTTTTGTTTGAAGCTTACCGTTTAGTGTAGAAGTTGCGCCGTGAAAGTTCATCGCTAAATTACCACCTGTTACATCAAATGGCATCGTAACAGAACGTGCTTTTAAGCCTGTTAAATTCAAGGTTCCGTGTAACAATGGCGAGGTTGCTTGACCACTTACCGTTAAACGAGCATTAATTCTGCCATCAACAACATCACCTCGCTCAAGCAGTGGGTGAATGAGCTTTAAGGTTAATTGGTCAATATTAATATTACCCGATAGCGTTCTCGCATTATTTAAATCTCGCATCACAATATCGGTAGTTAGTGTGCCATTATTTTCAACTCTTAAATTCGATTTAAGGGCTAAATTGTTATCTGACATTTTCAAATTAATTTTTAACGGCGAAACCGTAAGCGGAAAGGTTTTTCCGCCTCCCATTTTCTGCACAAATTTGATGGAATTGGAAGTTAGATCCAAATTAACCTGTGACTGTTTATTTTTAAACCATGCCGCATCGCCTTTGGCATTCACAATCCCTGAAATCTGGCTGGTATTATCAAGATAATCTTGCAACACTGCTAAGTTAAAATTGTGAATATCGAAAGGGACTTTCCCTTCTTGCCCTGCATTAAATGCCGCTGGGAAGCAGAGATGAACTTTCGGATTTTGCCAGCAGTGGGCAGATACATTGGCATTAATCGCCTTGTTGTCATATTTCACATTAACAGCTTTGTTCGTTTTGAATCTGCCAAACTCGGTGGATTGAATCGCCACTTGGCTTAACTGCCCTTCCCAAATCTGTTGCAAGCGGTCAAATTTTCCGGAAATTTGCAAATCTGCTCCAGCCGGATTACCTTTTGAGGTTAATTTCAAGCTATGGTTTGCTTCATTTCCTTTTGCCAATAAGGTAGCACTTTCTACTTTAATGTCATTATAGGCAAATTGGCGTAGCCCTAATTCCACATCACCTTGAATGGTCTGCTCGGTCGTAATTTTGCCTTTTGCGGTTAAATGTTGGAGTTTGAATTGTTCATAGCTCACATTGGAAGCAACTAAATCTAAATCCACATTGGGCTCAGCAAGTTTACCTGATAATTTCACATTACCATTTATACCCGCTTTTAAATTCGGCACTAAACCTTGTAAATTTGGGGCTTTGATGTCGGCATAAAAGTCTGATTTTTCGCCTAAAAGCCCTTTTAGATCAATTTTATTTTCGCCATAAACCAGCGATAACCCTGGCACATCTAAAAGTTGTTGATTGTTAGCGTTTAAATTCCCTGTTAATTGCAGATTTTTTTTGTGCAGTGAGCCTTTAATATCAATATTTGAAACATCTGCCTTCCAATCTGCCCCCGTGTTACCACGCCCCGCATAACCTTGAGTAGAAAGAGAGCCTGATAATACCGCAGCCCAATCTGCTACCAAGGCTTTAGTATTAATATTGTTTAGCTTAAATCTTGAATTCCATTCAACCCCTTCTGTCCAATCAATTAGACCCGCCAGTTGAGCATTTCCTTCCAACGTATTTAGCAATAAATCATGGATATTAAAATGCGTTAATTCGCCATTACCTTTTAAATCCGCAGCGCTTAACGGAATGCCCATTCCTTTAGCGCTAACTTTTGCAGCTAAATTGTAAGCAAGTGGACTACCATTTAAGTGAATATCAATATTCTCTAAAGTTAAAACATCATCACCTGCTTGTGGAGCGAAAGGATACTTCGCTGATTCACTTTTCAGCATCAGATCAAAAGGAACCTTTGGCGTTGCAAGTTCAATGTGACCATCTAAGGTCGCTTTAATTGCTCCTTCAGTTTTTACATTGAGCATTGTCTTATTATACAACTCGCCTGAAAGCGTAGCATCAATATGGCTAAAGGGTAATTTCACTTTAGCATCTTTTACCTCAACGCCTTCTAACTGCCAATTTAATGGATAATTATCTTTAAGGGAAAGTGTACCTGTTGCAGTGAGATCGCCTTGATCACTTTTAAAATCCAAGCGTTGCAAAGTTACTAGCTCATCTTTCGCCTGTGCTTGAAGCTGTAAAGCATTGACGTTAATGAGTGAAATCGGCTCAACTAAGTTGCCTTTTTCATCTTGTGCTTTTTGAGCAACTGAAACATTGGCAATATCAATCTGCTCAATGGTTAAATCTAAGGGTAAAGAAAGGCGGATATCTTTATTTAAGATCGGTTGCTCTAACTGAGCTTTAATTTCTGCCCAATCCACTTTATTATGCGGCTGTTGCTCGGCTTCTGCGGTGGTTTTGCCTTGTAATTGATGAAATTCTTCCACCACTTTTTCAGCGGTTTTTTCTACCGCTTCTTGGACAACCTGATCCACAGCTTCTTGTGCATTAGCCGGATTTCTCGTTACTGCCACTTTTGCATTTTCTGCATCAGAATCGACCGCTTGTGGTTCTAGCTCTTCCTCCACTTTTAAAGCTAATAGCAGCTTTAAGCCATCTAAGGTGGTAGGATTAACAATAACCTCGCGCCCTTTGCCAGAAATTGAAGTAGTAAAATGATTGAGATGAATATCCATATCATCAACGCTGACATCAATATTCTCTAATGTGATATTTTTCGCAGAAATGCCGAGCGGTAAATTTAGCTCAGTAAAAGGTGTGTTATCTTCTTTTTCTTGAGAAGGCGGAAGCTTCCTTGTATCAATAACAACTTTGGTATCCTTCACATTAAAATGGTTTAGGCAAACCTCGTACTTAATCAAACAATTAAAATCAATGTGTAAGTCTGCCTTGCCGACTTGCATATTAACGCCATCAGTAATGAATTGCGTATCAAAAAGTTGTAAACCATCTTGAATGCTGCCTTCAACTTTTCCAATTTGCAAAGGTTCAACGAATTGATCAACCCATTGAACGGTTTTACGCTGCCCAACGCCTGTGCACAAAAATAAAATAAGTACCAAGAGCAGTATTGAAAAAATGCAAATACCCCATTTCAAGAAACGCCATTTTGATTTAAGTTTCTTGTGAGTTTTTTCTTGTTGAGCTTGAATTTCTTGACTATCTATTATTTCTTTTTTTTCATTCATCATTTTGAATATTTACTGCGTAATAAAATCATCATTGGTAAAATTTTAGTAAAATCGTACCGCTTGCATTAAATATCTGAGCCTAAACCAATGTAAATTTGGAAACCACGTTTATTATCTGGCGATTTTACAGGCATACCCACGTCAAATTTAATTGCACCAATAGGCGAAGCCCAGCGAACACCTAAACCTGTCCCGTGATGTAGTTGCTTTGTCTCAAATTTATTAGCTGCTAAGCCCACATCATAAAATGCCGCTCCCCACCAGTTCGGGTAAACTTGGTATTGGTATTCAAGAGTACCAGTAGCTAAATGAGAGCCACCCACACGCTTTCCATTTGCCGGATCTCTTGGTGAAATATCTTTATAGCCAAAACCACGTACACTCATATCGCCCCCCGCAAAAAAGCGTAAGGCAGGCGGTATGCGTTCAAATTGGTTTGCTTTCAAATAACCTAATTCTGCTCTTAAGTAGAAACGATGATTACCTGCATAAGTTCTCACAAACGAAGTAGAGGCTTTATAGCTATAAAAGTTAACATCAGAGCCAAATATTTTGCTGCCCCAATTTACAGTAAGTTTTTGACTATCCCCCCAAAGCGGATAAGGCTTACCATCAGTACGAGTACGGTTTAATGAGGCGGTTGGATAAACTAATAAGGTTTTAAATTTATCATTCGCTTGCGTAAAGGAATCATAACGAGCTCTTACACCAGCAGAGAATGACCAACCTGTTGTTCGAGTCCAAAAACGTTGTAAAGAAAAGCTTGCTGCTGTTGATTTAGTATCCTTCTGATCTTCATTTTCAACCGTACCTGATATTTGATAGTAATAGTGAAGCGGATCTTTTTTTAGTGGAATGTTGTAACCGAATTCAAATCTCTGCTCAGGGGCGGAAATATAAGTTCGGGTATCAATACTATGCCCCCTTTTATTTCGCCACGGTTTTTTCCAGTTAAATTGAAGACGAGGCCCTACCTCAGTTTCGTAACCGATACCAATTTCAACCTCATTTTTCTTTTTCGGTTGGAACAGCACGTTTAAATCTACCGTTTTATCTTGTTCATTGAGATGTGGTTCAACCATTACCGATGAAAACCAGTTACTGGATAAATAATCTTGGGTTAAGTTTGAAAGATCATTGGCAAAGTAATGCTCTCCTGAATTAATCTTCAGAATATTGCGTAAATATTCCTCCTTAATTTGGCTATCTACAAAATTAATTTGCCCGTAGCGATAGCGAATGCCACTATCATAGCCTAAACGCCAGTCGGCTTTATGATCAGTTGGGTAAACCTCTAAACGATGATAGAGCCAATGCCCGTCAAAATAACCTTTGCTGAAGGCATTACTTTCAATATTACCTTTAAAGTTTTCATAGGTTTTATGATTTAAACGAGAGCCTTGCTTGGGGGCTTTTTTGATAAGAGCCATAAAATCCTCATCATTTTTCGCCTCGCCTTGTAACACAATGTCGGTTTCATCAATTTTGACAGTCTCTTTATCTAGCTCTACATTCAGTACCAATAAAGGCTTCTTGCCACTTCTCGGCAGCTGCACAAATTGATATTGGCTATTATAATAACCCAACGCACGCAGGGCTTTATCCACTGTTGTCTGTACTAAATATTGATGGCGTTCTGACCCATCAGCATATTCATTCGAAATTTGGGCTAAATACAAATCAACATTTTTCTTTGCTTCTTTATCGTGAATGCCTTTGACTTCTAAATCTACTAAGGCTTCCAGTTTTTCTTCATCATCAAGATCGTCTGAGAGTGTATCTTCCAATTCACCAATTCTTTCTTGATCAACATCAGTAATTCTATCTTGTTGATTATTCTGAGCTTGTTCGTTAGTTTGTGGTTGTTCAGCCTGAGCCATAGATGCAAACGCCACTAAGCAACAAATAGTTAAAAAATGTAGTTTTGTTTTCATAATCGCCTTTTATCTTGGAATACCACGTAATAACGGAATACTTTCATAAGGGGGAATAGAACTTAATGCAGGTTCTTGCTCAAACAGCATAATAAGCGGTTTTTCCGGCACTACTTTTTCATTACGCCATAAAGTACCTATACCAATTAATTCAATATCAGCAGGTAAAGTAGCTAAATGTTGCTTCAAGATGGCAATGGTATTTTTGCGAGGGTGACCAATCACCACCGCAACACCATTTCTTCTCGCATACTGAATAGATTGTGAAAATTGCTTTTTTACATCAGCTAACTCATCACTGTCATCAAGGAAAATATTTCGCTCTAATGTTGGTATGCCAAATTCACGTGCAGTTTTAGCTGCTATACTATTACCAATCGTTTTACTATCTAAAAAGAAAAGTGACTGTTCTTTCAATACCTTCATTAAAGGTTGCATAGTAGCAACATCCGCAGTTGCCCCACTCCCTGTGTGATTATTTAAACCAATCGCATAAGGTACTTGACCACGAGAGTCTCCAATAAGTTTCCTAATTTTTTCTTCACCATCACCAATCTTGATACTATTTTTCTCAATAAACTGTCTGGATTTAGGCTCCATCGGCAAATGAATTAGAATATCACGCTTTTGTGCATAAGACTCTCTGGCCCTTTCTGTCGCATAAGGAGCATCAGGAATAATTGCCACACTCACTTCTTTAGGCAGCGATAAAATTTCCCGATCTTCTTTTACCCGATACCCAACATCATCAATAACAATAGCGATTTTTGCAGCTTGTGCAAGTGGTGCAAAAAGCAGAAAGAGTTGCAAAATCAGCGTAATTTGCAAAAAAGTCGTAAAATTTAACCGCTTGTAAATTTGTTTTAGCATCTATTTCACCAAATTTAACGGATTAACTGGTGTACCTTTGCGAGTTACGCCAAAATAGAGGGCCGGGCGACTTTGTCCACCTGTATTCCCCACTTTTGCAATCGCCTGCCCACCTATAACACGATTACCTTTACTCACCAAAATAGACTGGTTATAACCGTATAGGGAAATATCTCCATTGCCGTGATCAATCGCCACCATATTGCCATAACCTGCTAGCCATTGTGCCATAATCACACGTCCACTAGCCATTGCTTTTACTGACGTTCCAGCCGCAGCCCCAATCACTACACCGTGCCAGTTATTACCAAATTTAGTAATGATATTACCTGAAACAGGCATCATATATTTACCTGCATTAATAGGCGTACGATCAACTTTTTGCGTTTTATTAGCACCTGATGTTTTCTCACGCTGCTGCTCTCGCTTTTCCGCTTGTAAGGCTTCTCTTTGCGCTTTTTCTAATTGTTGTTTTAACGCTGCTTCGTTATTGCGTAAATTTTCTAAACGACTTTCGTCTTGCTCAAGGGTTTTATTTAGTGAACGTAAAGTACTTTCACGTTGACTTTGTACTTTCTTTAAATCTTTCTCTTGTTTTTTCTGCTCATTCAGTTGAGATTGGTGATCTTTTTGCTGACCTTTTAATTCACTACGTCTTGCCTTCAATTCATCCTGTGTTTTCCTAATTTCATTAATGGCATCAAGTCGCACATTATTCATATGCTCATAATATGCCGCCATTCTTTCTGCATTCTTGGCATCTTCCGACATTAAACGCTCTAACACTGATGGATTTACGCCCGAACGATAAGCAGAGTCTAACTGCTCTTTTAACCGTTCTTTTTGTTCTGTTTCTTGTTTTTCAAGTCGAGTAATTTCAGCTTCAGTATTTTTGATAGTTTGACGCACCTCACTTAACGACATTTCCGTTTTTTGTAGTTTATCTAACACTTTGCCCATCTCAACTTCTTGCGTTTTAAGAGTGGATTGCAGCTCTTTACGTTTTTGTTTCTGCTCGTTAATTTTTGAGGTTTGTTGTTGAATTTTTTGCTGAATCTGGTTGAGATTATTCGCAAAAGAAAGTGGCACGGCAGAGCCTATCACTCCACCGAAAATGACCGCCCAAGCGTAAGAATTTATGCGTTTCACAAACATACCTTTTAATCCAAAACATCAATAAGGCTATATTCTAATCGGTTATTTGCTTAAGATCAGCTTTTTAGTGAAAGAAATTAACTATCTATTTAAAAATGAAGCAAATTTTGTTATAAATAACGCAGTTTAATCCATTACTTTTTTACTCAAAATAAGGAGTTGTTATGAAATTAGTTTTTATCCGTCACGGTTTTAGTGAATGGAATGCAAAAAATTTATTTACAGGCTGGCGTGATGTAAATTTAACAGAACGTGGCATTGAAGAAGCAAAATCTGCCGGGCAAAAATTAAAAGAAGCAGGTTTTGAATTTGACATCGCATTCACTTCTGTTTTAACTCGTGCGATCAAAACCTGTAACATAGTGTTAGAAGAATCTAACCAATTATGGGTTCCACAAATCAAAAACTGGCGTTTAAATGAACGTCACTACGGTGCATTACAAGGTTTAGATAAAAAAGAAACTGCGGAAAAATACGGTGATGAGCAAGTTCACATCTGGCGTCGTTCTTACGATATTTCTCCTCCGGACTTAGACCCACAAGATCCAAATTCTGCTCATAACGACCGACGTTATGCAAACTTACCGAAAGATTTAATTCCAAATGCAGAAAACCTAAAAATCACCCTTGAGCGTGTATTACCATTCTGGGAAGACCAAATTGCTCCGGCGTTAATTTCAGGTAAAACCGTATTAGTAACTGCACACGGTAACTCACTTCGTGCGTTAGCAAAACATATCGAAGGTATTTCTGATGCGGACATTATGGATTTAGAAATCCCAACCGGTCAACCGTTAGTGTACGAACTGGATGACAACTTAAAAGTGATCAGCAAACGTTACTTATAATTTGTAAAGTTTTGATAAAAAATAACCGCTTGTAGTGATACAAGCGGTTATTTTTTGGGGAAATTTTACAAATTAGAAATCTAACAACTCTTTCTCTTTTGCAGCTAATACTTCATCCACTTTTTTGATGTAAGTATCAGTAATTTTTTGGATGTCTTCTTCCGCTTTGTGCTGTTCGTTTTCGCTGATTTCTTTATCTTTTAACAACGCTTTAATTTGGTCGTTTGCATCACGGCGTACGTTACGGATTGCAACCTTGCCTTGCTCGCCTTCTGCTTTCACAATTTTAATTAAATCACGGCGACGTTCTTCCGTTAATGGTGGAAGTGGAACACGGATAGTTGTGCCGGCAGATGATGGATTTAAGCCTAAATCTGAGGTTAAAATTGCTTTTTCTACCGCAGAAATTAATGATTTGTCGAATACATTTACCGCAAGAGTACGAGCATCTTCTGCTACTACATTAGCAACTTGACGTAATGGCGTTGCAGAACCGTAATATTCTACCTGAATAGCATCTAATAAAGACGGCTGAGCACGACCTGTACGAATTTTAGCAATATGACCTTTTAATGCTTCAAGGCTTTTTTCCATACGATCTTGTGTATCTTTTTTGATTTCATTAATCATTGATTGTTTATCCTTTTATTTAAAACAGAGTTAAAATGGGGAAATAAATTATTCAGAAATAGTTGTGCCTTCTTCGGTGCCGAATACCACTTTACGCAATGCACCTGGTTTTCCCATATTGAATACACGGATTGGCATTCCATGATCGCGAGCAAGAGTAAATGCAGCTAAGTCCATTACTTGTAATTCTTGCTCGATAACTTCAGCATAGGTTAATTGATTAAACAGTTTAGCATCTTCAAATTTTGCCGGATCTTTGTCGTAAACACCATCTACTTTTGTTGCTTTTAACACTACATCTGCTTCAATTTCAATACCACGCAAACAAGCCGCTGAATCCGTGGTAAAGAATGGGCTACCAGTACCCGCTGAGAAGATCACAACACGTTTTTCACGCAACATTTTGATTGCTTCAGACCAGTTGTAAGTATCGCAAATTCCGTTTAATTGGAATGCAGACATTAATTTTGCATTCACCTCTGCACGATGTAGAGCATCACGCATTGCTAAGCCATTCATCACGGTTGCCAGCATTCCCATATGATCGCCTACTACACGGTTCATACCCGCTTTTGCTAATTTCGCCCCACGAAATAAGTTACCGCCGCCAAGTACAACACCGACTTCAACGCCTTCTTCAAGCAACTCTTTAATTTCTAGTGCCATACGATCTAAAATCGATGGGTCGATACCAAAACCTTCATTGCCTTGTAAGGCTTCGCCGCTTAATTTGAGTAGAATTCGCTTGTAAATAGGTTTGCTCATTTTTTTGCCTCTTAACTGTATGGACTAAACACAAAATTACGTTATTATAGAACAATCCATTCCAACGATAAACCGAAAAATTTTAACAAAAATGAGAAAAAAACAAATTTTTGGCATCATTATTGCACTTTTACTCGCCATTATTGCGAGTTATTTAATGCTTATTGGCTCAGGCTTTTTTCCTACACCTACCCTTTTTGAAATTCTGTTCGGGGTATTCCTAATTATTATCCTAGCCAGTTCCAGATGGACTTATTATGCTTTACTACTACCAATTAGTATTGCTTATGCCTTTTACACGCCTATTGGGCTTAATTTTGGCAAGCCGACCTATGAATATATTGCTTCTGTATTCGCAACCGATATGATGGAGAGTAAAGAGTTTCTCTCTCAACTTTCCATCTTGCATATTTTCGCAGGAATAGTGATTGTGCTAGCGGTCTTTTTTTTCAAAAAAATTACCAATACTTATCAGATCCATTTTTTGAAAAATAAAACTTTCGTCATAGTTGCTTCTCTTTTAATGTTAGTTCAACTTGCTCCATTTAAATTTTTCCAAGAGTTTGTCAGTTCAGGCACCAAAGTCGCAAAAGAGTTGGAGCAATTAAATAATTTAACCTTAGAATCCCAATGGGGAGAATCCAAGCTTGGTGAAAACGCAAAATATGATGATTACGTGCTAATTATGGGTGAAAGTGCGAGGAAGGATTATCACCATGCCTACGGCTACCCTATTCCTAACACGCCTTTTATGAGCTCGGCAAATGGTACACTTGTTGATGGTTTAACCTCTGGTGGTACAAATACGATTGCCTCACTACGTTTAATGCTAACTAAACCTGATACGGAAAAATGGGAAGCGAATTATGGGCTAACACTGGTTGATTTAATTAAATCGGCGGGTATTAAAACTTATTGGATTTCTAATCAAGGTTACTTAGGTAATTATGATACGCCTATTTCTTCTATTGGAAATAAAAGTGATGTGAAAATTTTTACTAAATCGGGCAGTTCCTTAAATACTAATGTGAGCGATTTTGAGCTACTCCCACATTTTGGACAAGTTATTGAAGAACCGACACAAGGCAAACGTTTTATTTTCTTACATTTATACGGCTCACACCCGATTACCTGTGATCGCTTAATTGATTATCCAAAAATATTTGATGATGGAAAGTTACCTAAACGATATTTTAATGTGAATTGCTATATTTCTTCCATTAAAAAAACAGATGAATTGCTAAAACGTGTATATGATCTGCTAGTGAAAAATTATGAAACAAATCAACGCTCTTTTTCAATGATTTATTTATCTGATCACGGTTTATCCCACGAAATATCTAAAGATAATATTGTGATTCAAAACGGTAAAGATAGAAGTAAATTACACTACGATATTCCACTATTTAAAATCTCAAGTGATGATATCAAAAGGAATATGTATAAAACCTTTAAATCGGGGCTGAATTTTACTAATGGTATTGCAAATTGGATTGGCATTGAAAATCCATTATTAGATAAAGAGCTTGATCTCTTTAATAATAAGTATGATCCAAGTGATTATGGATTGAAGAAAATGATTGAAGCTGATGGTAGTATTGATGACCCTGCAGTACTAATTCCTAAAAGTCATTTATATAAATCAACAAAATAAAAAAGCAGGCTTTAGCCTGCTTTTTATACATCTAATGATGAAGATTAAGCGTTACCGCCAGTAATTTTAGCTACTTCTGCAGCAAAATCTTCTTCTACTTTTTCAATACCCTCACCCACTTCTAAACGAATGAAGTTAGAAACAGAAGCGCCTACTGATTTTAAGTATGCACCTACAGATTGTGATGGATCCATTACAAATGGCTGACCAGTTAATGAAACTTCGCCAGTGAATTTCGCCATACGACCCTCAACCATTTTCTCTGCGATTTCTTTTGGTTTACCAGAGTTCATTGCGATCTCAATTTGGATTTCACGTTCTTTAGCAACTACATCAGCAGAAACATCTTCCGGGTTTACGAATTCAGGTTTGCTTGCAGCAACGTGCATTGCAACTTTCTTAAGTTCATCTTCAGAACCTGTACCTGCTACTAATACACCAATTTTCGCACCGTGTAAGTATTGAGCAATTACTTCGCCTTCTAAGTATTGAACACGACGAATATTCATATTTTCGCCGATTTTCGCAACTAATGCCGCACGTTTTTCTTCAAATTGTGCTTGTAATGCTTCGATATTTGTACCTTTATTTGCTGCTGCAAAATCTGCAACTTCGTTTGCTAATTCTAAGAAACCAGCATCTTTTGCTACGAAGTCAGTTTCACAGTTCATTTCAACTAATACGCCGAAACCTGATGCAATACGAGCAAGGATTACACCTTCAGCAGCTACACGACCTGCTTTTTTAGCTGCTTTAGCTTGACCAGATTTACGCATATTGTCGATCGCTAATTCAATATCACCGTTCGCTTCTACTAATGCTTTTTTACATTCCATCATACCAGCGCCGGTACGTTCACGAAGTTCTTTAACTAATGATGCTGTAATTTCAGCCATTTTACTATTCCTCTAAGATGATTTTTAATACGATAAAAGCAGAGGTTTTCACCCCTGCTCTCAAATGATAATCAAATGATTAAGGGCTATGCCTTATCGTTTGCCTAGTACGATTACTCTGCTGCAGCTTCTTCAGCTTCAACTTCTTTCGCTTCAACGCCACGACCTTCTTTGATTGCAGCAACTGCTGAATCTAAGTAAAGTTGGATCGCACGTGTTGCGTCATCGTTACCTGGAATGATGTAATTAACGCCATCTGGAGTTGAGTTAGTATCAACAATCGCAAATACTGGAATACCTAAGTTGTTTGCTTCTTTGATTGCGATATGTTCGTGATCAGCACCGATAACAAAAATTGCATCTGGTAAGCCGTTCATATCTTTAATACCGCCTAAGCTTAACTCTAATTTCTCTAACTCACGAGTACGCATTAACGCTTCTTTTTTAGTGATTTTGTCAAAAGTGCCGTCTTGAGTTTGAGTTTCTAAATCTTTTAAACGTTTGATTGATTGACGTACTGTTTTCCAGTTAGTCAACATACCACCTAACCAACGGTGGTTAACGTAGAATTGTTGGCTCTCTACTGCCGCTGCCTTAACTGCTTCTGACGCTGCACGTTTTGTACCAACGAATAAAATTTTACCGTTGTTAGATGCAATGCGAGTTAATTCCGCCAATGCTTCGTTGAATAATGGTAAGGTTTTTTCTAAGTTGATAACGTGAACACCATTACGAGCACCGAAAATGAATGGTTTCATTTTTGGGTTCCAGTAACGAGTTTGGTGACCGTAGTGAACGCCTGCGTTAAGCATATCGCGCATAGAAACTTGTGCCATAAGAATTTTCCTTCAAAGTTGTTTGTTTTGCCACTTATGAACGGCAAAACGGGGTTTAGCCTCCACATATCCTAGAAAATCGATCTTCATTCAAAGACACCCCAATTTCTAGCTTATGATATGTGTGTGTTTTAGTGTTAAAAAATAATAAATGTTTACGTTTTCTATCTTCATAGACAAAAAACGGCAAGTATTATGCCAAAAAACAAACAATTTGCCAATGACTTTCTTCTTTGATTTGAGAATTAATAAATCACACTAAACAAAAACCGTTCTCATTATTGACTAAAAAAATAAGTGCCTTTAGAATTGCCAACATTACTATGCAAAGTCAATAATCAAAGGAGACTCTCAATGAAAAAAACACTTTCTGCACTTGCCATTGCTGTTGCTACATTTGCTTCAACTTCTGCACTTGCGGCTGATGAGGTCAATGTTTATTCATACCGCCAACCCTACTTAATTGAGCCAATGCTGAAAAACTTTGAAAGAGACACCGGCATTAAAGTGAATGTGATCTTCGCTGACAAAGGTTTAGTCGATCGTGTGAAACAAGAAGGCGAATTAAGCCCTGCTGATGTGCTTTTAACCGTGGATATCGCTCGTGTAATGGAAATTGTGAATGCGGGTCTTGCTCAAAAAATTGACTCTGAGGTATTAGAGAAAAATATCCCTGCACAATTCCGTGATTCTAACGACCAATGGTTTGGTTTAACCACACGTGCTCGTGTAATCTACACCTCAAAAGATCGTGTAGGCAAATTACCTGCCGGTTTTGATTACTTAGATTTAGCAAAACCTGAATATAAAGGCAAAGTTTGCGTTCGTTCGGGTAAAAACTCTTACAATGTATCCCTCTTTGCGGCGATGATTGAACACTACGGCATCGAGAAAACCAAAGCATTCTTAGAAGGTTTAAAAGCAAACCTTGCCCAAAAACCGCAAGGTGGCGACCGTGATCAAGTAAAAGCAATCAAAGAAGGGCTCTGTGATTACTCTATCGGTAACAGCTACTACTACGGTAAAATGTTAGATGATGAAAAACAAAAATCGTGGGCTGAAGCGGCGGTAATTAACTTCCCTAGCGGTGAGTACGGCACACACAAAAACATCAGCGGCGTAGTCATTGCGAAACACTCGCCGAACAAAGCAAATGCGGTGAAATTAATCGAATACCTCAGTGGTGAAAAAGCACAAGGTTTATATGCTGAGCTTAATCACGAATACCCAGTAAAAGAAGGTATTGAGCCATCTGCTATCGTGAAAGGTTGGGGAACATTCACAACTGATACAATCAAACTTGAAGATATCGCGAAACACTATGAAGCGGCATTAAAATTGGTTGATGAAGTGAAATTTGACGATTTCTCTGAGAAAAAATAATCAACCAACAAGCGGTCATTTTTCCACAAAAATTTGCAAAATTTTGCTAAAATACGACCGCTTGCGAAAGGACGCATTTTGCGTCCTTTTATTTTTATGGAATAACAGGCTTAAAGAAAATGCGATCACAACTTTGCTGGAAAAGTATTGCAGCTCTCAGCACTTTTATTGTTTTACTTCCACTTCTCGCTATTGGCTATCACGCATTGCAAGGAGACAGTGAAAACCTTTCCCATCTTTGGCAAACAATGTTGCCAATCTATCTGAAAAATTCAACATTATTAGTTTTAGGAACGGTATTTCTCGCCTTAATTTTTGCTCTGCCTACCGCTTGGATTGTGGCTAATTATCGCTTTTGGGGGCGAAGAACTTTGCAATGGCTACTTTGCTTGCCTCTTGCAATGCCTGCTTATTTAATCGCCTATTTATACACTGATTTATTAGATTACTCAGGGGCTTTTCAAGGCTGGTTGCGTAGCCTGTTTGGCTGGACTAGACCACAAGATTATTGGTTTCCTCAAATTCGTACGCTGTATGGAGCGTGCTTTGTGCTGGCATTAGTGCTGTATCCGTACATTTTCTTATTAGTACGAGTGGCATTATTAGAGCAATCTGAAAACTTAACTCATAGTGCAAAAATGTTAGGGGCATCTCCTGCCCAACTCTTTCGCCGTATTACTCTGCCATTAATTCGTCCTTCTATCGCCGTAGGTATGGCATTAGTCGCAATGGAAACGTTGGGCGATTTTGGTACTGTTGCCTATTTTGCTGTGCCAACGCTAACTACCGCAATTTATGATTCTTGGCTAGGCTACCATGATCTCGGCACAGCTAGCCAAATTGCAATCTTTATGTTGCTGATGATTTTCCTCTTTTTAAGTTTGGAACAATACAGCCGCCGCAAGCAAAAAAGTTATCAACGCGGCTATGAGAAAAAATCCGCATTTAAATCTTTAACCGGCTGGAAATTAACATTAGCCCTGACTTGGTGCTGGGGCTTATTAGCGTTAGCCTTTTTCATTCCGTTTGGCAGATTGCTCTATTGGGCATACGACTATTTCGAACAAGCATGGAATTTAGACTTTATTCAATTTTCGCTTAATAGCTTAAAAGTCTCAATTATCGCCTCCGTGATAACGGTATTCATTGCTCTGTTGCTCCATTTTGCTAAACGCTTAAATACTCGCAAAATTTTAGTCAAAAATAACCGCTTGTCATTACAATTAGCCTCACTTGGCTATGCGGTGCCGGGAACAGTATTGGCAATTGGATTACTTTCTCCTTTAACATTTGCCGATCATCAACTCCACGCTTGGCTAAAAAGCCTTGAATTATCACCTGTTGGATTGATTTTTTCAGGCTCACTCTTTGCATTAGTATTGGCTTATACCATCCGATTTTTAGCAATGGCAATTGGCAGCCTTGAAACCTCACTAAATAAAATTTCGCCCTCACTGGATATGGCAAGCCAAACGCTGGGTAAAAACGGCATCGCAATGTTAGCAAAAATCCATATCCCATTGATTTATAAAGGTATTCTTACTGCCGGATTGATGGTTTTTATTGAGAGTATGAAAGAGCTAAACGCTTCTCTACTACTCCGCCCGTTTAACTTTGATACACTCGCAACCTACGTGTTTACCTTTACATCAGACGAACAACTTGAGCGTGCAGCACTTCCAGCGATTGTGCTAGTATTAGTTGGGTTATTACCTGTTATTTGGCTGACTAGATCGCTTATTTCGCAGTCGGAAAAGGAAAGATAAAGGAATTTTATGTCTGTTTTAACTATCAATAATCTAAATCTTAATTTCGGCAGCACAACAGTTTTAAAAAATCTCCATCTAGCTGTAAACCAAAATGAAATTATCTGTCTGCTTGGTGCCAGCGGCTGCGGTAAAACTACTTTACTGAAAGCGATTGCAGGCTTGTTGCCGATTGAACAAGGCGATATTCATCTTGCGGGGCAATGCTTAAAAAGCAAAGCGGTGGAAGAACGTAAAATCGGGCTAATTTTCCAAGATTACGCTCTATTTCCACATTTAACGGTGGCGGATAACATTCAGTTTGGATTATCTAAACTACCAAAAGATCAGCAAAAAACCATTACAGAAAAAATGCTTTCCGTTGTGCATTTACAAGGTTTTGAGAACCGTTTTCCACACGAGCTTTCAGGCGGGCAACAACAACGGGTGGCAATTGCCCGAGCGTTGGCGTGCCAGCCTGAGTTGTTATTGTTAGACGAGCCATTTTCCAACATTGACAGCCAAACTCGCTATACGATGATTCAAGAGATCAAACAGATCTTAAAAAGCCAAAATGTGCCAGCTATTTTTGTCACACATAGCAAAGAAGAAGCCTTTGCCTTTGCTGATAAAATTGCCGTGATGGATCAAGGGAAAATTGTTCAATTTGGTAAGCCAAACGAGCTATATCATTCTCCAGTTAATCCATTTGTGGCAGATTTTTTAGGTGGCACAAACTACCTGAACTGTAATGTAACGGAAGACAAAGTGCTGTGTAGCCCAATTGGCGAGTTTCGTCTTTTCCCTGAAATGGAAGTCCAAAAAGGACGCTATCGCTGGCTGCTTCGCCCAGAGCAGATCATCTTAAAACCAAACGAGCTTGGTTTAGGCACTGTGGTAGGTAAACTATTTTTAGGCTTATATTACCGCTATCAGGTTGAAATTAAAGGGATTGAAATAGTCACTTACCAGTCTCAAGAACTCAAAATTGGCGAGCAGGTGGAAGTAGGCTTCCAAGTAAGAGAGTTTATCCTATTTTAAGGAGATAATATGAAAATTGAAGTTTGGTCAGATTACGCTTGCCCGTTTTGCTACATCGGTAAACGTCATTTAGAGCAGGCATTAGCCCAATTTGAGGGCGAAGTTGAAGTGGTTTTCCGAGCCTTTGAGCTTGACCCACACGCAAATGGGGAACCAGAGGGTGATATTCAGCAACGTTTAATGCAGAAATATCAAAAAACAGTTGAACAGGCTGATGAAATGATTAGCTATGTGGAAGAAGCTGGAAAGCAGGCAGGATTAGATTTGCGTTACCGAACTACCCAATACACTCGCACCTTTGAGGCTCATCGCTTGGCAAAATTTGCTGAAACTAAAGGTTTGGGTAAAGCAATGATTGAACGTTTATTCAGAGCCTATTTTACCGATAACACCATTTTAGCTAAACGCACCGAGCTGATTGGTTTAACCTTAGAGATCGGCTTAGATCGTGATGAAGTGGCTCAACTGCTTACGGGCGATGATTTCGGGCATGAAGTGCGAGAAGATGAACGTGTGGCTCATAAATATGGTATTCACAGCGTGCCATTTTTCGTGATTGATGAAAAACTCGGCGTATCAGGAGCTCAACCACCAGAAGTGTTGCTCAATGCCATCAAACAAGCATTGCAAAAATAATCTGAAAAAAGACCGCTTGTAACGAATAACAAGCGGTCTTTTTCTTTTCAAAATCTGCAAATTACTTTTTAGTAATCGCCCCTAAAATGCCACGCATAATTTGCTTGGTTACTTGGTTGCGTAAATTTCTGCCGACAGAATGAGCTACTTGACTAACCACTTGCTCGGTAATAGATTGATCTTTTTTCTTCTTCGAACCAAAAATTGAAGAGATAATGCCACCTAAGAAATCATTATTTTCTTCTTCCGCTGCAGCTTGCTCGGCTTTCACTTGTTCAGCTTTAGCATTAAGCAATTCAAACGCAGATTCATTATCTACATACTGACTGTAGTGATGATACAGATCATCTTGCTTAACTAAAGCATCACGTTCGCCTGTCGCCAATGAAGCTAACTGGCTTTTCGGTGGATAAATATAAGCAATTTCAACAGGGGTTGGCATACCTTTTTCATCTAACACCGAAACCAACGCTTGCCCCACACCAAGTTGAGTAATAGCTTCTACTACATTTACCTCTTTATTGGCACGGAAGGTCTCCGCCGCTGATTTCACTGCTTTTTGATCACGAGGTGTGAAAGCTCGCAAGGCGTGTTGAATACGATTACCGAGCTGCCCTAGCACAGAATCGGGCAAGTCGAGTGGGTTTTGCGTAACAAAATAAACCCCAACGCCTTTAGAACGAATTAAGCGAACCACCTGTTCAATTTTATCTACTAATGCTTTAGGGGCATCATCAAATAATAGATGAGCTTCATCAAAGAAAAGCACAAATTTTGGTTTTTCAGGATCGCCAACTTCAGGTAAATTTTCAAACAGTTCTGCCATAAACCACAGTAAGAATGCACCGTACATTCTTGGCGAATTAATTAATTTTTCCGAATTTAAAATATTGATTACGCCACGCCCATTGCGGGTTTGCATCCAATCGTGTAAATCTAGTGCAGGTTCGCCAAATAAATTATCCGCCCCTTCGTTTTCAAGTCTTAATAATGCACGTTGAATAGCTCCTACACTTGCTGCTGATACATTGCCGTATTCTACTTGGAATTCTTTCGCATTACCTGCTACAAATTTAAGTAAGGCACGCAAATCTTTTAAATCAATCAACAACAATCCACGATCATCTGCTACACGGAAAACAAGATTTAATAAGCCTTCTTGCGTATCGTTTAAGTTAAGTAAACGGGAAAGTAGCATCGGTCCCATTTCTGAAATCGTAGTACGAAGTGGAATACCGGATTCACCAAACACGTCCCAAAATGAGACAGGATAACCGCTTAAGTAATCCTCGCCACCTAAGTTGAACATCTCAATACGTTCTGCAATTTTTCCGGAAAAACTGCCCGCTTGTACCAAGCCTGAAAGATCGCCTTTGACATCCACTAAAAACACCGGCACTCCATCATCACTAAAAGCTTCCGCTAATTTTCGTAAAGTAACCGTTTTACCTGTACCGGTTGCCCCCGCCACTAAACCGTGTCGGTTCGCCATTTTTGCGTTAAGTGAGATGACTTTGCCCGATTCTGTTTGAGCAATATTATATAACCCCATATTTGATTCTCTTTTGTCTAAAATTAACTTTTAATGCCAATGCGGAAACCTCTTTCCCAATTATTATAATAATGGGAAGGTAGATCTTTTACATTATAGCCACAATATCTGCTTCGTTGTTCTAGCATTTGGTTTTTCTGTGCACGGAATGATTTTCCAACACGATAGCCATCTAAATACCAATCATCGCTATCTTTACAAGCGGTCGTATTTATTCGTTTATTTACAACTGTTTGATTAACTATAGGTAATTTATTTTGACTAGCTTTAACTGTCGGATTTAATGTTATATTACGCTCTTTTTTCGTTGTAATCTTAGCTGATGAATGGCGATTAACCGATTCTGCAGAAGATAACCAATCTTCCTCAAACTGTTCTAAGTTCTTACAGCCAGTCAGCAATACTAAGCAACATAGATATTTAACAAACTTCATCGTCTTCAGAGCTCTATTTATTAACACCATTACGATTATTTTTCTTCGCCACAAAAGGATTTTTACCTCTTGGACGATTTACTTTCGGCACATCAAGTAAAGATTCTTTATCATATTGGCTAACCGGAATTTGATGCCCGATATACTCTTCGATAGCCGGTAAATTCACCGCGTAACGCTCACAAGCAAAACTGATGGAATGCCCGCTCTCCCCTGCTCGCCCTGTTCTACCAATACGATGGACGTAATCTTCTTTATCATCAGGCAAATCGTAATTAAAAACGTGCGTTACATCCGGAATATGCAAACCACGAGCTGCGACATCCGTAACGACTAAAATATCCAAATTGCCTTTGGTGAAATTATCCAGCAATGAAAGGCGTTTTTTCTGCGGAATATCACCGGTCAGCATTCCGACCCGATGCCCGTCCGCTAACAAATATTGCCAAATTTCCTCGCATTTATGTTTAGTGTTAGCGAAAATCATACAGCGATCCGGCCACTCTTCTTCCAACAACGTCAGCAATAACGCCATTTTATCTTCATTAGACGGGTAGAAAAGCTCCTCTTTAATACGATGGCCAGTGCGTTGCAACGGCTCAATTTCGATATATTCGGCATTGTCCATATCTTCGTAAGCCAGCTCACGCACTTTTGGCGAAAGGGTGGCGGAAAACAGTAGCGTTAAGCGATCTTGCGGCTTCGGACATTTACGCATTAAGTAACGAATATCCTTAATGAAGCCAAGATCGAACATTCGATCCGCCTCATCAAGCACTACCACTTGAACTTTATCCAAATTGATAATGCCTTGTTTCACATAATCAATCACCCGACCTGTTGTGCCGACTAAAATATCCACGCCTTTTTCGATTTCTTGTAGCTGTTTATCGTAGCCATCACCGCCGTAGGCAAGGGCGAGTTTCAGATCAGAATGCTGTAAAAAGAGCTGAGCATCAGCCCCGATTTGCACCGCCAATTCACGAGTTGGGGCTAAAATTAACGCTCTTGGCTGATTTTTCGCTGTTTCAACTTCGTTATTCAGTAAATGGTTGAAAGTCGCCACCAAAAATGCCAGCGTTTTCCCCGTTCCTGTTTGAGCTTGCCCTGCAATATCATTTCCATAAAGCGTAATGGGGAAAGTTTTGGCTTGAATTGGAGTGCAAAATTCAAAGCCCTTGCTGTCCAACGCATTGAGAACATTGGCGTGAATCGGGAAATCAATGAAACGATGTTCAGTAAGATGATTTGACATAATATTTCCTTGGAATAATCGTTATTTCTGCAAGCGGTTATATTCTACTCAAAATTTGCAAAAAGTTTAATAAATTCAACCGCTTTTAAGTTTGTTAGGCAAGATAGATTGAAAAAGTTCACGGCTTTTTAACGGTTGTGATCCTAAATAGGGTTTGAGTGCAATGCGAGTAAAGCGTTTTGCTGCCTGTTGGGTTGATTTTTCGGAAAAATCCAACTCGGCGAAAGCGAGTAAATCACGCCCAAGAAAACGATTGTTGTTTTGTAATAACGAGGCGATAAAGCCCTCGTTTTCGCTAAATTGGTAGCTCATTTCGGGCTCAACCGGCAAGCCTGTGGCGGTACAATGGGTGAAATCCACACCATAGCCCAACGCTTTTAAAGTATGAAATTCAAAGGTGCGTAAAATCGGCTCAATCTCAGATTGCGTGGCGAGTTGTGTGACACACACTAAATAATGCTGAAACAGTTCTGGATAAGCGGTCTGATTTTCCAACACTCTTGCAAGCACCTCGTTAATATAAAAACCGCTATAAAGCGACAACGTATTCATCGGCAACGTCAATGCCGCCGGCTCTGCTTTGGTAAGCGTTTTTAGATCCCCCTTGCCAGTCCAACGGATCAATAACGGCGTAAACGGCTGAAGCACTGCTTTCAACGGCGAACGAGCCCGCCTCGCCCCTTTCGCCAGCAAGGTAATCCGCCCGTGGTGTTCGGTGAAGAACTCCACTAATAAACTGCTTTCGCTGTATTCACGGCGGTGCAACACGAAAGCACGGTGCCATTGGTCTGTTGTCATAAATCCTTATTGTTACTTTCTTTGCTTCGCCACAAAACATTTATGTTTTGAACGTTGGCTTTGCCAACGGCACGAAGTGTGAGCGTAGCGAATAAAGAAAGTAACCAAAGAAAGGCGCCCCTACTTCACCGCTGATCTTCGCTTAGTTTGAATTTGCTTAACGGAAAAATTTATAACAAGCTTGCTTCGCAAGCTCAAACACTAAATTTTTCCTACAAATTCAAAGTCGCTCAGGTGGTTCAGAAGGGAACTTATTCGAGCGTTATTTTACAAAAATCGTCAAAAAAGCAACCGCTTGTAATGGCGGATCGGGTTCCCTTCTGAGTTGCCCGAACGACTTGAAATTTTTAGGAAAATAACCCGAACGAGAGCGAAGCGAACATCAGGGTTATTTTTCGTTAAGAAAATTTCAACAAAGTGAGGAACAGCAACGAAGCAGGGTGTGCTTTCTTTTGGTTACTTTTCTTTGCACAAGCAAAGAAAAGTGACAATATCATCACTCGTCCATATACCCCAAACTTCTCAACGCTCGTTCGTCGTCTGCCCAGCCGGCCTTAACTTTCACCCAGAGTTCAAGGTGGACTTGGTTATCGAATAGGCGTTCCATATCTTTTCGGGCTTCGATGCCGATGGTTTTAATTTTTTGGCCACCGGCTCCGATGACCATTTTTTTCTGTCCGTCACGTTCTACTAAAATCAAACCGTTGATTTCATACACACCACGTTCGTTCATTTTGAACTGCTCAATTTCTACTGTAACCGAATAAGGTAGCTCTTCGCCGGTGAAACGCATCAGTTTTTCACGGATAATTTCTGACGCCATAAAACGTTGGGAGCGGTCTGTGACATATTCTTCAGGGAAATGGTGCTCACCCGGACGGAGAGATTCACGCACGAATTTTTGTAAAATATGGACGTTTTTGCCACGCTGAGCCGAAATCGGGAGAATTTCCGCAAAATCGAATTTTTGTGAAAGCTCAGTAATATGCGGAAGTAGCTCTTCTTTTTCTTTGATGTTGTCGATTTTGTTGATCGCCAACAGCACCGGAGCTTTTGCCGAACGGAGTTTATTTAGCACCATTTCATCATCTTCCGTCCATTTTGTGCCTTCCACTACGAAGATGATTAAATCCACATCGCCAATCGCCGAGCTTGCCGCACGGTTCATTAAGCGGTTGATCGCACGCTTTTCTTCAATATGAAGCCCTGGGGTGTCCACATAAATCGCTTGGTATTGATCTTCGGTGTGAATGCCGACAATACGGTGGCGAGTGGTTTGGGCTTTGCGTGAGGTGATGGAGATTTTTTGTCCTAAAATTTTGTTCAGTAGCGTTGATTTCCCGACATTCGGGCGACCTACGATGGCAATAAAACCGCAGTAGGTTTTGGCTGTTTGTTCTGTCATTTTTGTTTTCCTTTCATTTAATTCCCCTCTTTAAGAAAAGAGGGGTTAGGGGAGATTTGATTACGATATCAATATTTCATATGAGCGTAATATTTATTCTGCCAAATCTCCCCCTGCCCCTCTTTGCTAAAGAGGGGAGTAACTATTTCTTTGTTTTGATCATAGCCAACACTTTCTCAGCCGCATTCTGCTCTGCCTTGCGGCGGCTGGTGCCGGTGCCGATAAAAACTTCCTCCACGTTAATCACCTTGCAAGTAACACGGAAAGTTTGGTTGTGGGCTTCGCCTTTAATATCTAACACATCATATTCCGGCAGCGGCAATTTTCTGCCCTGTAAAAATTCTTGCAGACGGGTTTTCGGGTCTTTTTGCGAGTCATCAGGGCTGATGTTTTTCAATAAGTCTGCATACCAATCCTGCACTTTTGCCATTGCGGTTGCCATATCTTGATCTAACGAGATCGCCGCAATAATGGCTTCTACGCAGTCGGAAAGAATGGACTCTCGACGGTGTCCGCCACTTTTGAGTTCGCCCGGACCTAATTTTAGATATTCACCTAAATCGAATTGGCGGGCAATGATCGCTAAGGTTTGTTCACGCACAAGGGTGGCACGCATACGGCTGAGTTCGCCCTCGTTTGCTTTCGGGAATTTGTCGTATAACGCTTTGCCGATGGTGAAGTTCAAGATCGAATCGCCCAAAAACTCAAGGCGTTCGTTATTTTTTGCCGCCGCACTGCGGTGGGTTAAGGCTTGGGTGAGGTAATCAAGGTTATGGAATTGATAACCTAATTTTTTCTGTAATCGTTCTAAGTGCATAAATTCTTTGTTTATTAATAATAACTTAGGGGCGAATTGCAATTCGCCCCTACACGACATTATTGAATAGCGGTAAACATTCTAGAGAAACGAAGTCCGGTTGGAAATTCATTCGCTTTTTTGTCTAAACTCAGCCAGATAAAGGTGGCTTTGCCGACAATATTTTGCTCCGGCACGAAGCCCCAGAATCGGCTGTCTTCGCTGTTATCGCGGTTGTCGCCCATTACAAAGTAATGTCCTTCCGGCACAACCCATTCGCCGTCAGCTTGCCCTGCTTGTTTGAAGAAGTAAGGAGCATAGTTAAACGCCATCGGGTTATTTAAAATTTGGTGGGTTACATCGCCTTTTTCGGTGCGTTCAATTTGCATTTCACCGTGGTAGAAGAAATCCGCATTCGGCTTGCCTTCGCTATATTCAAATGCTTGCACCTCGCCATTGGCTTTGGTTACGGTAAGCTGTTGATAAGCAAAATCGTATTTGATTTTATCACCGCCCACGCCCACAACACGTTTAATGTAATCCACGTGTGGTTGAGCTGGAGCTTTGAACACCACAATATCGCCACGTTCCGGCTTGCCGGTTTCAATCAGCGTGTTTTGCCAAATCGGATCTTTAATGCCGTAGTTAAATTTGTTCACCACTAAAAAATCGCCCACACGCAAGGTTGGCTCCATTGAGCCACTTGGGATTTGGAACGGCTCAAATAAGAATGAACGCAATACGGTCACAAAGAATAACACGCCGAACAACGAGGCAAAAAATTCACCTACCGCTGATTTTGGCTGAATTTCCGCCATTTCTTCTGCGGTTAATTCTCTGCCTAAACGCTTTTGTTGTTCGGCAATAGCCTGTTTGCGTCTTGGATCGGCACTGAATTTGTAGAATGCCCAAAAACCGCCGCAAATCAATACCAACGCCACTAAAATGATCGAAATGGTATTCGGCAGTTGCATTGAATCCAGCCATTTCCAAATACCGTAAATAATGCCTAGAAAAATAATCGGCATAAATTGTGCCATTTGATTTCCTCTTTTGTTTGGGGGGCGAATTGCAATTCGCCCCTACATTTTTTGCAAAAAATCCTGAAAATATGACCGCTTGCAAGCGGTTTGATTCCGCATTAATTTTGCAAATTACTCTTTGCCAACGTGTAAAATCGCTAAGAACGCTTCTTGTGGCACTTCTACGTTACCGAGGGATTTCATTCGTTTTTTACCCTCTTTTTGTTTTTGGAGAAGTTTCTTCTTACGGCTGACGTCACCACCGTAACATTTCGCCAATACGTTTTTACGCAACTGTTTAACCGTTGAACGAGCGATTACGTGGTTGCCGATAGCAGCTTGGATTGCGATATCAAATTGTTGGCGAGGAATTAGCTCTCGCATTTTTTCTACCAACTCACGCCCACGATAAGCTGCATTTGCACGGTGAACAATGATCGCCAAGGCATCAACACGCTCGCCGTTGATCATAATATCCACACGCACCATATCGGCAGTTTGGAAGCGTTTGAAGCCGTAATCCAATGAAGCGTAACCACGAGAGGTTGATTTCAAACGGTCGAAGAAGTCTAACACCACTTCGCCCATCGGGATTTCATAAGTTAAAGCGATTTGGTTGCCGTGGTACACCATATTGGTTTGCACGCCACGTTTTTCCACACAAAGGGTAATCACGTTACCCAAGAACTCTTGCGGCACAAGCATATTACACTCAGCAATCGGCTCACGAATTTCTGCAATATTGTTGATTGCAGGGAGTTTAGACGGGCTGTCCACATAAATGGTTTCGCCGTTGGTTTGCACGACTTCATACACTACGGTTGGAGCGGTGGTGATCAAATCCAAGTCGTATTCACGTTCTAAACGCTCTTGAATGATCTCCATATGCAACAAGCCTAAGAAGCCGCAACGGAAGCCGAAGCCTAACGCACTAGAAGTTTCCGGTTCGTAGAATAACGAAGCATCGTTTAGACTTAATTTACCTAAGGCATCACGGAAAGCTTCGTAATCATCTGATGAAATCGGGAATAAACCTGCATAAACCTGCGGTTTTACTTTCTTAAAGCCCGGTAACACTTCGGTGGCTGAATTGTGGTGGTGAGTTAAAGTATCGCCCACCGGCGCCCCTAAAATGTCTTTGATCGCACAAACCACCCAGCCCACTTCGCCGGTTTTTAATTCTGTGGTATCCACCTGTTTTGGTGTGAAAATACCTAAGCGATCCACATTGTAAGACTGCCCCGTGCTCATCACTTTGATTTTATCGCCTTTTTTCAGCACGCCGTTTTTTACACGCACTAAAGAAACAACGCCCAAGTAGTTATCGAACCAAGAGTCGATAATCAAGGCTTGTAACGGAGCTTCAGGATCGCCCTCCGGTGCAGGGATTTTCTTCACGATTTCTTCCAACACCAAATCAATGCCTAAACCGGTTTTTGCCGAACAACGCACCGCATCAATCGCATCAATGCCGACAATATCTTCGATCTCTTCTGCAACACGCTCAGGTTCAGCAGCTGGTAGGTCGATTTTGTTTAAAATCGGCACAACCTCAAGATCCATTTCGATTGCGGTATAACAGTTCGCCAAGGTTTGAGCTTCCACGCCCTGCCCTGCATCCACCACCAACAATGCCCCTTCACAAGCCGCCAGCGAGCGAGAAACTTCGTAGGAGAAATCCACGTGCCCCGGAGTGTCGATAAAGTTGAGCTGGTAAGTTTCACCATCGTTCGCTTTATAATTTAAGGTTACACTTTGGGCTTTAATGGTAATTCCACGCTCACGCTCAAGATCCATTGAATCCAACACCTGAGCTTCCATTTCACGGTCTGATAAGCCGCCACACGTTTGGATTAAGCGGTCTGATAAAGTCGATTTACCGTGGTCAATATGGGCAATAATCGAAAAGTTACGGATATTTTGCATTTTCATCGGGCAGTTAATGTCCTGTTTTGTTGTATGTTTATCAAAAAATTAATCGGGGAATTGTACTTGAAATGCACGGTTTTGCAAAGAGAAACAAATAGCGACAAGCGGTTACTTTTTCCTAAAAATTTACAAATTTCTTGGAAAAAATAACCGCTTGCTAAAAATGTAAAAAATCAGATAACTTCAGCTTGTTCTAAGATAGCTTGCTGCAGTACTCGAATACCTGCTTCAATATCTTTCCATTCGGTGAACTCAAGCGGGTTGTGGCTGACTCCTAAATGTGACGGCACAAACAGCATTCCCGTTGGGCAAAAGGTTGCCATATGCATAGCATCGTGCCCTGCTCCACTTGGCATAATTTCATAGCTGTAGCCGAGTTTTTCGGTTACTTGGGTTAAATGTTCCACAAGTTGCGTATCTAAAACGATAGGTTTATCTTTTGAGATAAGTTGTAGCTCAATACTCACTCCTCGTTTTTGCTCTACTTCTTGGATTTTAGCTTGTAACGCTCCAAAAACGGACTCCCTTGCCTCAGTATGCGTGCCACGAATATCGACCAATAATTCCGCATATCCTGGAACAACGTTCATCACACCAGGTTTTGCGGTTAAATTGCCTGCGGTTGCAACCGTTGAATGCCCTGCTTGAATGGCTGCTTGTTCTAATTCCAAAGCTAATTCCGCTGCACCAAGCAACGCATCACGCCGATAGTGCATCGCAGTTGCCCCTGAATGATCGGCTTGACCTTGTATTTTCACAATGCAACGGATAGGCGCTGCAATACCCGTTACAATGCCGATAGTTTTATGTTCATTTTCTAGTCTTGGGCCTTGCTCAATATGTAGTTCTAAAAAGCACTGAAAGTCTTCACTTTTACGTTTAGCTTGATTTATTTTGTTAAAATCCAAGCCAATAGCCGCTAGAGCTTGTTCTAGCCCTAATCCTTGCTTATCTCTCAGATGACTTAATGATGCTTGGTCAGCAACACCGCACATTACTTTACTACCTAAGGTAGCATAGTTAAACCGACTTGATTCTTCACAAGCAAAAATAATCAATTCGAGCGGATAACGGGTTTGGATATTCTGTTCACAAAGTTGAAAAAGGGTTTCCAGCCCAGCGATAGTGCCTAAAGTGCCGTCAAATTTGCCGGCATTCACTACCGTATCAATATGCGAGCCAAACGCAACGGCAGGAAGGTTGTTATCTTGCCCTTGTTTTCGGATAAACACATTACCAATAGGATCGATCTTTACCGAGAGATCATATCGCTTGCACAAATTAATCACATAATCTCTTGCTTTAATATCCTGTTCGGAAAATGCAAGTCGAGTTAATTCGCCATCAATTGATGTAAGTGTTGCTAAATCTGAAAAAATTTGTTGAATTCTTTGCATATTTATTGACATAAACTACCTCTTTTTTTAACCTAAAACAGATAAAATTATATACAATCCTAAAAGATGTAATAGCTGTTTTGATCAAATAATATTTTATTAATTAAGGAGGCAATAATGAAAAATATGTTACTAATGAGTGGCTCTAAATATAAATGCACTGAATATCTGACTCACACTATTCCGTGGTTGAAAGAATTTTTAGCTGATTATAAAGGGAAGAAAGTTGCATTTTTACCCTATGCAGGTGTGAGTAGAAGCTATGATGAATATGAGCAAACAGTACAAGAAAAGTTAGCAGAGTTGGAATTAGAGATCGTTTCCGTCCATCGAGCTAAAAAACACACTAAAATTATTGAACAAGCTGATATGATTGCAATTGGGGGAGGTAATACATTTTGTTTGTTAAATCAGATGTATGAAAATCAGGTGTTAGAGAGCATTCGTGAAAAAGTAGAAAACGGCACACCTTATTTTGGTTGGAGTGCAGGGGCAAATGTGGCTGGCGGTTCAATTATGACCACAAACGATATGCCGATTACTTATCCGCCTTCCTTTAACGCCTTAAATTTATTTCCTCATCAAATTAATCCTCATTTTATCTCTGGCAAAATTCAAGGCCATAATGGCGAGAGCCGAGAAGAACGTTTAAGCGAATTTCTGACTGTCAATCCAAATGCGTTGGTTTATGCCTTACCGGAAGGCACCGCATTACACATTCAAGATAATCAAGCAACCGCGCTTGGCGAAACCGCCATTTTGCAATTTAGCCGAAATATGCAGTTAAATACTTTTGAGCCAAATTCAATTTTTACTTTTTAAGGAGATATCTATGCAAACATTTAACCTTGCGATTGCCATTATTGGGATCATCGCAACAATCTATTTACTGATAAAAAAGCATGAAACTCGAACGGTGTTAATTGCTGTCGGTCTGATGATGGCATTACTCACCCTTCAGCCAATGGCAGCCCTTGATGCCTTTGCTAAAAGTATGACTTCAAGCGGCCTGATTATGGCAATCTGTTCTAGTATGGGTTTTGCCTATGTGATGAAATCAACAGGTTGTGATAATCACTTAGTACAACTCTTAACGAAACCGTTAAGTGGATTAAAGTTTTTCTTAATTCCAATTGCAACCATCATTACCTTTTTTATCAATATTGCCATTCCATCAGCTGCTGGTTGTGCTGCAGCGGTAGGGGCAACGCTAATTCCTGTATTAAAATCATCAGGTGTTCGCCCAGCGATGGCGGGTGCTGCGATTCTGGCTGGTACATTTGGTTCAATGATGAGCCCTGGTTCTTCCCATTCGGCAATGATTAGTGAAATGTCAGGCTTAACCATTACCGAAGTCAATCTTTCCCACGCACCTTACACGATGATTGCAGGGGCAATTGGAGCTATTACTCTTACTATTCTTGCTGTCATATTTAAAGACTATGGCAAAGAACATCGTGATGCTTATTTACAAACTGCCGAACAAACTCAAACGGAAACAACTAATACCAATATTCTATATGCTATTGCACCGTTAGTACCATTAGTTATCTTAGTGATTGGGGGAACTTCATTACAAGAAATCTCTTGGCTAAATTGGACAAAAATGGGCGTACCACAAGCAATGTTAATTGGGGCAATTTATGGCTTAATTGTAACTCGTATCTCGCCTGCAAAAATCACTAATGAATTCTTTAACGGAATGGGGAGTGCTTATGCGAATGTATTAGGCATTATCATTGCTGCGGGTGTCTTCGTGGCTGGTTTGAAAGCTACAGGTGCAATTGATACAGCGATTGAATTCTTAAAACACTCAAATGAATTTGTACGCTGGGGAGCTACTATCGGTCCTTTCTTAATGGGCTTAGTAACAGGCTCTGGCGACGCTGCAGCAATCGCATTTAACACTGCCGTAACCCCACACGCAGCAGAATTAGGTTATACCCACGTTAATTTAGGTATGGCGGCTGCTATTGCAGGGGCAATCGGTCGTACAGCCTCACCTATTGCAGGTGTAGTGATTGTATGTGCTGGTATTGCAGGTGTAAACCCAGTTGAAATGATTAAACGAACTGCACCAGGTATGGTGCTCGCAACATTATTCCTAGCATTATTTATGCTATAACCCAGCTGCCCTTTGTGATAAACGCGGAAAGTAATTGCTATAAGGAGGAACTATGAGTATTTCATTAGAAAAACTTATTCAATGGCGTCGTGAATTTCATCAATTCCCTGAAACAGGCTGGAGTGAATTTTGGACAACCAGTAAAATTGCTGATTATCTTTCAGAAATTGGCTTTGAAATTTTACTTGGTAAACAAATCATCAATCCTGATTTCGTACGTGGTCGCAGTCAAGCTGTGGTCGAGAAAGGGATAAAACGAGCCAAAGAATACGGAGCAAATCCTAAGTGGCTCGAAAAAATGGAAGGCTACACCGGCTGTGTGGCAGTGTTTGATTCCGGCAAGACCGGCAAAACAGTCGCTTTACGGTTTGATATTGACTGCGTAGATGTGGCGGAAACCAAAGATCCGAACCATCGAGCCAATCAACTCGGCTTTGCTTCATTAAACGAGGGCGAAATGCATGCCTGTGGACACGATGGGCATATTACGATCGGCTTGGGCGTAGCCCATTGGTTAATGGAACACAAAGATAAATTGACTGGCAAAGTCAAAATTGTGTTCCAACCAGCAGAAGAAGGCGTGCGAGGAGCGGCTGCGATTGCTGCAAGCGGTATCATTGATGACGCCAATTACTTTGCCGGCTCACACATCAGTTTTTGTGCCAATAGCGGCACGGTGTTAGCCAATCCGAGAAATTTCCTCTCCACCACCAAAGTTGATATTCGCTATAAAGGCAAATCTGCCCACGCAGGGGCAGCTCCGCATTTGGGGCAGAATGCTCTACTAGCTGCCGCCCACGCCGTAACCCAACTGCATGGTATTTCCCGCCATGGAGAAGGAATGACCAGAATTAATGTCGGAGTACTGAAAGCAGGCTCAGGGCGGAATGTTATTCCATCTGAGGCGGAAATCAAGCTTGAAGTACGGGGAGAAAACAAAGCGATCAATCAATATATGGCAGATCAAGTAATGCAAATCGCCCAAGGTGTTGCCACAAGTTTTGGGGTAACGTACGAAACTGAAATTATGGGTGAAGCGGTGGATATGGTAAATGATGCCGAATTGGTAGAGTTAATCAAAGAAATTGCGATTACCCAGCCACAAGTTCACAGTAGCGATCAAGATTACGCCTTTAACGCCAGCGAAGATGCTACTATCCTCGGACGCCGCGTGCAAGATAACGGCGGCAAAGCAATTTACTTTATCATAGGTGCAAATCGCACTGCAGAACATCATCAAGCTGAATTTGATTTTGATGAAGAGCAATTATTAACTGGTGTGAATATCTACACGGCTTTAGTCGAAAGATTATTAGCTTAATTAAAATCGCCCTGAGCTTGCTCAGGGCTTTTCTTTCTCATCTGCAAAATTTTTCTAAAAAATTACCGCTTGTAATCAATATAATCGAGCGAAAACGCTCTTTTTATCGAAAAAAATATTGAGTAACCACAAATTTTTATTGTAGAATCCATAAGTTTTTTTAATTTAACACAATAAGGAAATGATTTATGGAATTTAGAGAAATTAACCCTTCTCCACGTTTATTAATGTGCCCCGGCCCAACAGATGCTGATCCACGTGTTTTGCGTGCGATGTCTGCTCCTATTTTAGGTCAGTTCGACCCTGAATTTACCTCATTAATGAACGAAACAATGGAAATGGAGCGCCGTGTATTCCAAACCAAAAATGAACAAACTTATGTGGTGAACTCAACCTCTCGTGGTGGTTTAGAAACGATTTTAACAGCAGCTATTTGCCCGGGTGATAAAGTATTGATCCCTGCATTCGGTCGTTTCGGTTACTTATTAAACGAAATTTTAGCCCGTAGCGGTGCAGACATCACTATCATCGAAAGAGAATGGGGTACGGTGTTCGAGCCTGAAGAAATTGAAGCAGAATTGAAAAAAGGCGGCTATAAAGCAGTTGCAATTATCCACGGTGAAACCTCAACCTCAATGATGCAGCCGTTAGAAGAGATCGGTAAAATCTGTAAACAATATGATGCAATGTTAATTGTGGACACCGTGGCAACATTAGGTGGTGTGGATATTCGTGTGGATGAATGGGGTATTGATGCGTGTATCGGCGGCACACAAAAATGCATTTCTGCTCCGTCTGGTACGGCGTTAATCACTTACAACAAACGCATTGAAGAGATCATTGCAAAACGTAAACGTGTAGAAAAAGGCATTCGTGTTGATTCTGACGTTGATGGTAACCTTCCACCAATTCCAAGTAACTACTTAGACTTAGCTCAGTTACAAGACTACTGGAGTCCACGCCGCTTGAACCACCATACTGAGGCGACTTCTGCTCAATACGGCATTCACGAAGCATTACGCATTATCTTACAAGAAGGCTTAGAAGCTCGTTTTGCTCGCCATATTTTAAACGACAAAGCATTATGTGCTGGTTTAGAAGCGATGGGCTTGAAGATCTTCGGTGATCGCAAACACAAAGCTCCGGTGGTAACCGCTTTCCATATTCCAGAAGGCATTACCGGTCCAGCTCTACGTAGCGATATTTTAAATCACTTCGGCATTGAACTTGCCACTTCATTCGGCCCGTTAGACGGCAAAGTGATTCGTGTGGGGAATATGGGCTACTCAAGCCAAAAACGTAACGTGTTATTAACTTTAGGTGCGTTAGAAGCGGTGTTATTAAGCCACAAAGTGAAAGTGCCTTCAGGCGATGCTGTCGCTGCGGCATTAGCAGTGTATAAAGACGCTGAGAAATAAGCTTCAGTTCATAAACAAAAAACGGTTGGCATTGCCGACCGTTTTTCTTTTCTGCATGGCATCACTATACAAGCGGTAAATTTTTTAGAAAATTTTACCGCTTGTATTGCTGATTTGATTAAGGCGTATTATCAAAAATCTCTCTGTCAAATTCGTTTTCAGAATGCGCCACGAGTAGCGCGACTAACACATCATCAATCACATTTAATACCGTTCTAAACATGCCTGAAAACCAGTCTATTCCAGCTAACAGAGCTACACCTTCAATCGGCAATCCCACCGCGGGAAGCACTATTGCTAATGCGACTAACCCGCCGCCCGGCACTGTCACTGTGCCTAATGTGGCAAGCGTTGCCATGATCACGACAATAAATTGCTGCTGAATTGACATTTCAATACCAAAAAATTGAGCGGTAGTTAAGCATGCTAGAGCAAGATAAATTGCCAAACCGTCACTATTTAGCGACATTCCTAATGGGTTAATCAAGCGTGAAACACGTTTGCTCACACCGATACGCTCTTCAGCATCTTCCATTTTAGTCGGTAAAGTGATGGCTGATGAGGTGGTAGTAAATGCCATTACCCCCATTCTTAGTAGCTTTTTCAAAAGTTTAAAAGGACTGACTTTTACAACAGTTGCGGTGATAGAAACAAATACCGCTAAGATAAGCACCATTCCAATCGCAAAAGCGAGTAAAAACTTAAAGAGTGGGAAAATCACTTCAATGCCATAATAGCCAATCACCCAGCCTAGTAGGCAGAAAATACCTAAAGGGGCAATTTTCATTACTAATTTAATGATCTGTAATAATACTTCATTCAGGCTTTTAATATTATTTAAAAACGTATTGTTGGGGTTCGTTTCAGAAATAATACTTATCGCAAGCCCAGCTAAAATTGCAAATACAATCACTTGAATGGTGCTACCTGAACTGATGGAAGCAATGACATTACTTGGGAAGAAATCTGTAATAATTTGAGCTACGGTTTTATCCGTTCCTTTAACCGATGTAACCAACTCTTGCGTGTAATTAATTCCCGTACCGGGCTGAATAATATTCGCAATAATGATCCCAACGATTGCGGCAATAATAGTGGTGGTCGCAAATCCGATCAGGGCTTTTATGCCTAAATTGCCTATCTCTTTTCGTTTAAGCGATCCTATTGCCTCAATAACAGACCCCATCACTAATAAAATAATCCCCATTTGAATTAGACGGAGGAATATATCTCCAATAAATTTCAGCTCAACCATTAATTTGGGCAATATCAGTCCAGCAACTATTCCCAAGATCATTGATAAGAATATTTGCAAGGTTGTGTTGTTTTTTATTTGCATAATTGCTTCCTCTTTTAGTTAATAATGAAGATATAAAAAAGCGGTAAAATTTTTATCAAATTTTACCGCTTGTGTTTTTTATTGATTTTCTAAAATCGTTCCTTTACGGAAAGACTCGGAAGATTTCAGTGATTTCATCAAAATGTAGTAGCTTAAACCTGAAGGAATTAAACTCACATACCAAGAAAGATCCACCACGATTAACGAGCAAAGTGAACCAATAGCAATAGCTATAATCGCTGCCCAGTTAATCCCTTTAAAAACACCTTCTTTATTGTATAAATCATTCACATTTAAAGTACGTTTTCTTAAGATGTAGTAATCAACAACCATTACGGCGAAAATTGGACCTAAAAACGCAGAATAAATTTTGATGAATAGTGATAATCCATCTGCTGATTCTGCGGTTACTAATTTCCAAGGCATCATACACATTGATAATACGCCCACTAAAATCGTAGCGTGCGACCATTTCATTTTGAATGAATCCATTAAAATGTATGCCGGTGGCACGATGTTGTTTAATACGTTGGTGGTGACCTGAGCAAAGGCGATGAATAATAAGGTGATAACGGTTAAGAATTTGTTATCCATTGCGGTGGCGAACACTTCGATTGGGTCACTGTTGCCAGTTGCCGCCGTTACTAATAAGCCGATTAAGCCCATAAATAAGGTTACAGGTAAAATTGATAATACATAAATCACACCTGTTGTAGCTGAACTTGTGCCTTTTTTAACGTGGCGTGAATAGTCAGACGCATTGAGGATCATTGTTGAGTAAATCCCTAAGAAAGCGGTAGTTGCTGCCCAAAATGGCATTCCCCAAGTGCCTTCAATGTTCGCAAAACGATCACCAATTTCTACCGAGAATTTGGTGTTCACCACATAAAGCATATAAGCAAGAATACCAATTAAGAACACACAAGAAACGTTTTCTAGCCATTTGATGCCTTTGAAACCGTTGATTGATAACGCCACTTGTAATGCTGTAAATGCCACATACACTACTGGGAGGTTATCAAAACCAAATAACAGTTTTAAACACATATTGATTGCACCTGCCCCCACCCAACTTTGGAAACCGAACCAAACAATTGCTGGCACGCCACGTAAAATGCCCGGAATTTTCACACCTGTTGTACCAAAAGAGCTACGTAATTGAACTGGGAACGGAATACCGTATTTGTGACCGCCATTACCGATGAGCACTAAGCCAATCGCAATCACGATACAGCCGATAGCCATAGCTAAAATTGCTTGGGTGACGGTTAACGCACCGATGAGGCTTGCCCCCATTGAGAATGTCCCAATGGAGACACAGCCACCAAGGAAACTTGCCCAGTAGGAAAAGTTATCCATAATGCGTTCTTTGGTCGGCTGTAAGTCAACATTGACTTCTTTTGCCAACTCAGGGTTGAGTTGTGTGTTGTGTTGCATTGTTATGCTCCTTATTTTGTTTTAGTAATAAATTTGCCGAAACCTTTGCTATCAGTGAGTTTGCCGTCTTTGGCAATCACCTTACCACGCACGATAGTGCAAACCGGTAAGCCTTTGCCTTTTTTACCGACATAAGCGGAGATTTTATTCACATATTGCAGATCTTCCGCTTTGATTTCCCACTCTTTGTTTGGGTCGATAATGGTGAAATCAGCATCAAAACCTACTTGGATATCACCTTTCTGACCGTAAATACCGAACGCTTTCGCAGGCAATTTCGCCATTGCGTTAGCAAGCACGGTTGGTGATACGCCACGTTTTATGCAGCCTTCATAGAACGCCACTTGTACGCAGCTTTGAATACCGCTGATACCGCCCCAAACATCGAAGACGTTTTCGATTTTTTGACCGAGAATTTCGTTGAATTTTTCGTCATAAGAGCAAGGGGAATGGTCGCTGCCTATACCGCTAAAGGTACCATCAACCACATAATCCCATAAACGATCAACATCAGATTTAGAACGTAAAGGCGGTGCACATTTGAATAACGCTCCTTTTTCGATCACATCATCTTCGCTAAAACAGAGATAGTGAGCACAAGTTTCGGCGGTAATATCATAGCCTTCTTGTTGAGCTTCTTTGATTTTTTGAGCAACATCAGGGTGGCTAACGTGGCAGATATGGGCTTTACAGCCGGTGGCTTTCGCAATTTCGATAATGTTGATGGTTGCCAACATTTCAGCGATAAGTGGGCGGGAATCGAGGAATGCTCTCCAGTCTAAACGACCTTCTTTTTTCATTCGCTGCTCTTGCCATTTGATAGCGGAGAAATCTTCACAATGGAAGCCTGCACGACCACCGAATTTTTGGATAATTTCCATTGCTTCATAAGTTTGACCATAGTTAAGCGAGGCGTAATCAGGGGAAACCGGACCGATAAAAGATTTTAATGCCACACAACCTTTATCGTTTAATTCGCTTAAATGTTCAAAATTACTTGGTACTAAACCGCCCCAGAAACAGTAATCAACATAAGCATTTGGCGATACTTTAGCGATTTTCGCATCAAAAATTTTGCCATCGGTTAAGGCTGGCTCATTTTGTAACGGCATATCAATAATGGTGGTGTAACCGCCAACTGCCGCCGCTGCCGTGCCGTGTGCGTAATCTTCACGCCATTCATAGCCCGGATCGTTTAAGTGAGCGTGGGTATCAATCGCCCCCGGAAAAACAAGGTTGCCTTTCACATCAATCACTTCCTTGGCTTCAGGTACAGTGCCGTTTTCCAAAATCGCGGCAATTTTCCCTGCTTTGACCGCAATATTGCCGTCAAATACGGCATCGGATAAGACTATCTTCCCATTTTTAAGAACGAGATCATACATAGTCGAATACTCCTTGTAGTTATGGTTTTAGTAAAATTCTAAGCTCGTTAAACAGGAACAAGCGGTCAATTTTTTATAAAATTTTGCAACTTGTTCCTGTTTCACAACATTATTCGTCTAATAGTTTTTCCGCCAACTCTTGTTGTAACACGGCAGCTTTGGCGAAGTAGTGGTATTCAGTAAATTCCACTGGGGTATGACTCCTGCCCTCTTTACTTGGCACGAAGAGCATCACGGTTGGGATTTTTTGCCCGATTTCTAATGAATCGTGCCCTGCTCCGCTTGGTAAGCGTTTGTAGCTGAAACCGTGGGCTTTAGTGGATTCTTCTAAAATACCTAACATTTTTTCAGAAAGTTTAACCGGCTGAATAATCAACTTGGTATCTTTTTCAAAAGTCGAGCCGATTTTTGCAGTTTCTTCCGCTAATTCCTGCTCGATTTTCGCCGTAATATCTTCAATATTCGCCATATTTAACGAACGAATATCTACGCTGAATACCACTTTTTCCGCCACGATGTTAATACCGCCCGGCAATACGCTCATATAACCGACCGTTGCCACTGTGCCGTCATTTTTCTCTCTCGCCCAGTCCGCAATTTTGGCAATTACTTTGGTGGCAGCATCTACGGCATCTAAACGCATATCCATCGGCGTTGTACCTGCGTGATCTGCACGTCCGTGAACAGTAAACATATGGCGGTGCAAGCCAACAATACCGGTCACTAAGCCAATTTCAAGTCCTTGATTTTCCAGCACCGGACCTTGCTCAATGTGAGTTTCGATAAAATGCCCGATTGAACCCTCTTCCCATTTCGCATTCTGCACTTTTTCCGGATCTAATCCGTAATTACGCATTGCTTCGTAAATAGAAATGCCGTCTTTGTCTAAGAATTTTTTGCAATAGTCTGCATCACGCAAGCCAAGCATCGCCCCTGAGCCGAAGTAGCCCGTGCCAAAACGCATTCCTTCTTCATCGTTAAAACCGACTACCACGAAATTGCGTTTGAATTTTTTGCCGCTTTCTTTTAATAAACGAGCAGTTTCAAGAGCGGTGATCACGCCGGCAATACCGTCATAATCACCACCGTGTAGCACGCTGTCGTAGTGCGAGCCAGACATTACGCAAGGCAAATCCGGCTGTTCTCCCTCAAGCACACCGAAAATATTGCCGGCTTCGTCTTCACGAACACGCAGGCCGGCTTCCACCATCAAATCTCTTAAATAATTCACTGCATTTCTAGCTTCTGGAGAAAAAGGTAAACGAGTGCAACCGTTACCCAGTGTAGCGGTAAATTGTTTGAGCGTTTCTAAATTTTGCGTAATACGCTGGGTGATTTGTTCCATTTTTTATTCCTCTTAGATGGGCGAAAAATGTTTCGCCCCTACGTTTATTTCTTGCGGTTTAGGATAAATACATCTATCGGCGAATATACCATTGCCGCAACCATTAGTACAAATCCGATATGAATAAAACTGTTATTCATTTGAGCAATGCCGAGCATAATCAGAGCAAAAGCCAACATTGTGACAATAAACGCCAAGGTCATTTTGCCTGCTTTGGTTTTAAAAAACGAGGTTTCCATTTTCACTCCTTTCTATAACGAGGCAAAATAAGCAACCACGCCAATCAACAAGGTTGGCAATAAGGTGATCCAAATAATGGTTTTCATCACATCGCCCTCTTTGCCGAGAATGTTGGCGGTTGTTGTGCCTAAAATAATTTTACTTGGGCTGATCGCACTACCGATTGCTCCACCTGTGGTTTGAGCCCCGAGAATCGCTGCCGAGTTCGCATTGAGTAATTTTGAGGTCGTCATTTGGAAATCGCCAAACAAGATGTTTGAACTCATATTACTGCCGGTCATAAAGGTGCCGAGCAAGCCGATAAACGGCGATAAAATCACATAAGATTTCCCTAGCACCGCCGCCATTCCTTGAGCCAACACTGCAGTTTGCCCTGTGCCGCCCATAATTTTCGACATAATCACAAGGCCTACCACTGCAATGCCTGATGGCATCGTCATTGAGATCGATTTCGCAAAAATGGTTTTCGTGCCACCTTTGGCAATCCAACCTTTGCGTTGGTAGTAGATCAAGCCGATAATTGAAGAGGCGAACAAGAACATGCTTGCGTGAGTGAAAATCGTAATCGGCGAGTAAGATTCGTACGCCTTATTCACAAAGCCGTAGCCAGTTACCGTTTCAGGGAAAGCAAAGCCGAACTTAAATTGCGATAAGAATTGGTTGATTGGCGTAATCACAAGGATTGCAAGCGTCATCACCGACAGCACAATATACGGAATAAAGGCCTGCAACAGGTTCATATTCGGCAATGCTTCTTCCGTTTCGGTGGTTTTGGTTCTGTCCATAATCGGGCTATCTTCCACACGCCAAGGGTCTTTATACATCGACATCTTGCTGATAAACACGATTGCTAAAATCGACAAGCAGGCAGGAATAAACGCCGAAATGGTGGTATTCACTTGGCTTAATACCAATTCTCCGCCCCCTTGAATAGTCGCAATGATCAGCGTTGCCACTAAACCTTTTTTCAGGGCTTTGCCTTTGCCGTAGAACCAAGAAATCGCCAAACCTGTAATCACAATCCAGAACCACAAGAAAGCGGCAGACCAAAGTGCGGTTAAGAAATAGTCATCGCTACCTAACTCTAAGCCTGCAGAAACCGCTAAGGCGTCCCAGGCTGCGGCAAGCGTACCGAAGGTATTCCCCCACGCCTGACCAAGCAATGGCAATACCACCGCCCACAACGGACGAACCCCAATCCCGATAAGCAACGGAGCTCCTACCGCTACCGGCACACCAAAGCCGGTGATACCTTGTAGGAAACTTTCAAAAATCCAGCCCATCGTCATCACAAGCAAGAGTTCATTCGGGAACAATTTGCTCATTCCGGCACGAATTACTAAAAAGGCTTTCGCACCATCGCTCACTTGGTACATCAGCACCGCAGTCCAGACGATAAGTAAAATCACCAAGGCATTCCAAATGCCTTTCGCCGATTCAATCGCAATCAAAGCGACATCGGCTTGATAAAGAAAAATACCACTAAAAATGGTGATCAAAAGCCCAACCGGTGCGGCTTCTGTCGCTCCCCATTGGAATTTCACCATTAAAATAACCAATGTGATTATCGGCAACAACGCCATAAACCACATAAAAAAATTCACTGGAATATCCATTTTTGTTAATACAACCTAATTGCAAAAAAATGAAAAAAGATGATCGCTTGTCATTATTTTTGTAGGGGCAAATTGCAATTTGCCCCTACAGATACGCTCAATCTTACGAATAAATCACCGTACCGGTTTCGCCTGCAATACCTTCTGCAGCTTTGTCTAATAAGGTGATTAGCGCTCGGCGACCAGCTCCGCTTTCAGCAAATTTCAGAGCTGCCTCTACTTTTGGTAGCATTGAGCCTTTCGCAAATTGCTCTTCGGCGATGTATTGGCGAGCCTGTTCGGTGCTTAAATCTGCCAACCACTCTTGGTTAGATTTGCCCCAGTTGATCGCCACTTTTTCTACCGCTGTTAAAATCACCAAATAATCGGCATTTAATTTTTGAGCGAGTAATGAGCTAGCGTTATCTTTGTCGATCACCGCATTCACGCCAACCAAACGACCTTGTTCGTCAGCCACCACCGGAATACCGCCACCGCCGCAGGTGATCACAATATGCCCTGCTTCCACTAAAGTTTTGATAGTTTCTAGCTCACGAATGCGTTGTGGTTTTGGTGACGGAACCACGATGCGATAGCCACGCCCTGCATCTTCCATTGTACGAATGCCTTTAGCTTCCAGCTCTTGAGCTTCTGCTTCAGTTAAGAAACGACCAATTGGTTTATCCGGATTTTCAAAGGCTGGGTCTTTTGGATCCACTTCAATTTGCGACAAAATGGTGCTGACTTTTTGGTCGATACCACGAGCCACCAATTCATATTTAATCGCATTTTGTAAATCAATGCCGATATAGCCTTGGCTCATTGCCACACTGGTCGGCAGTGGAATTTCATCACCGGAGCTTTTCGCAAAATCGTCCATTGCTCGTTGGATCATACCCACTTGAGGGCCGTTGCCGTGCGTAATCACAATGTTTTTACCCTGTTGCAAAATATCTACAATCACTTTTGCTGTTTTTGCAACCGCTTCGCGCTGTTCTTTTAAATTATTGCCAAGAGCATTACCGCCCAAGGCTAACACGATGGTTTGTTTTGACATTATTTATCCTTTTATAGGCTGTAGGGGCGTACTACGTACGCCCTATTCAAATAGGTACGATAGTAGGGGCAAATTGCAATTTGCCCCTACAGATGACTAGCCGTTAAATCCTAATTTTCTCGCATACGCAAGCACGGCTTTTTCAAAGCAAGCTAGCGGTGGGCGAACCGTACCCGCACCGATTTGTCCAAAGCCTGCGATTTTGTGGGCGATACCGGTGTTGATAACAGGCGTAATACCCTTTTCAACCACTAAGCGAGCATCCACACCTAAGCAAGCTCCTTGGAAGTTCCAATTCGGCACAACATAGTTCGGGTTGCGGTCGATACAGATTTCCATCATATCGTTGCTGGTGCGAAGAGCATCTTCGTAGCCGCCAGCTCCTACGAAACGGGTTACCGCTGGGGCTGCGATCATCGCTAAGCCACCGACACCAAGGGTTTCAGTAATTGCGGAGTCACCGATGTCCGGACAAGCATCTTCGCCGTCATAGCCGGTGAAGTATAAGCCTTGCGGCGTATTAACCGGCCCTACGAACCATTCATCACCCATACCGGCAATGCGGATACCAAAATGCACACCGTTGCGGCACATTGCAGTAACAACTGTACCATCAGTAATAGTTCTTGCGCCATCCATAATCGCTTTACAGCTTGCCATCATAATGTTCAAGAAGAATTGATCCGTGTCGGCTAAGAATTTGATCACATCATATTTGTCGTTGTCTGCCAAATCGCTCATTGCAGTAATGCGTGGAGCCACTTCTTTGAAGAATGACATTGATGCTGCGATATTACGTTGGTGGAATTCATCGCCCATTGCAATGGCTTTCGCCACTAACGGATTTACCGCCAAGCCGTTTTCCATTGCACGGATCGCTTTGCCAAGCGTTGGGCCTAACACATCACGCATCCACTCTAAGCGTTTTACTACTTCATCAGAGTAAGCACCGAAACGTAACACCTTGCCGATACCTTCGTTCATTGTACAGTAAGCGAAGTTGCCGTCTGTGGCGTTTTCTACCACCCAAACCGGCATATTTGCCGTGGTGATACCGCCCATCGGGCCAACCGCATTCACGTGGTGGCAAGGGATAAATTTGATTTCACCGCTTTCTAATAAGGCACGGGCTGAGGCTTCGTCTGCCGCCCATTTTTCAAATAACACCGCCCCAACGCAAGAGCCTTGCACCGTGTTAGGCATATCTTTGTATTGAATTGGTGGGCCGGCGTGTAAGATCACTTTGCCTTCGTTTAACTCTTTGATTACGGTTTTCGCCAACACGTTATCACGAATAATCGGAGCCGCCGCAACCACTTTCGCAATCACCTTGCGGTTGGCTTCATCAATATCCACCGCTTCGTATTCGTTTAAGAAATTCAAGGCTTTAATCAGCTGAATGTTGCCGCCTGCCGGTGGTTGCCAGTTGAATTGCACCACTTGGCAGCCAAATTTTTCTGCCACGTCCGCAAAACTTTTCAGACCGATATTGATAATTTTCGGTTTTTCAGACAATAAGCGTAATAGCTGCTCAGAGGCTGGGCTATTTTCGCCTTGTACCACGGTTTTCGGCTGGATTGGTTTAGTTGGTTCGTCAAATTGTAAGCCTAATAAAGCAAGGGATTTTTCCACCGCACTTTTGTTGGTTTCACACACTTCAACGCCAGCTTCCACCAATTTACGTACGGTTTCGTCATAGCCTTGGTAGTCGCTGCAAGTTCCGCACACAGTTGCTACAAAAGCAACATCACGGCTTTGAGCTTTGGCTTTTTGTTGTAATTCTTGAATAGTTGGAATTAAAGCAGATGCCATATCTTCGTGCGAGCCGTAGCCTAACACGATGTCAAATAGAATCACGCCGGTGCTTGCATCATCAACCGCTTCACGCATTGATTCAATACGTTTTGCCGGATCGATCATCGGGTGCGGTTTGCCTTGGGTATAAACGTCATCGCCTAAATCCACCACGATGTGGCCGTCTTGCTTGAACATAAAGCCATCTTCTTTTGAGCCGCTGCCCTCAATGCGTAACGCATCTTTCAGCAACATTGCTGCTTCGCCAGCAAGCGTACCGCCTGAATAGTAGGCTTTTAAAGTTTTACCGCAAGCGGTTGAATTTACCGGATTTTTTGCAAATGTTGGAATCGGCTCGTTACGCACTAATGCCACAGCCAAACGAGCCGCCTCGTCTAAGGTATAAGCGTGGTAGAAATTCTCTTCGTGGAACTCTGGTTTTTCACCTAAGAATAGTGTAATAACTGGTTTGGTGTAACGGCTTAAACGTGCAAAAATTTTCTCACGCACCGCTTTTGCAGGTGGTTTGGAAATCACGATCAACACTTTCACTTTATCGTTTTGTTCCATCGCTTCGATGGTGTCTAACATTGTGATACCGCCGATGTCTTCGTAAAGGTCACGACCGCCCGTACCAATCGCATTTTCTACGCCTTCGCCTAAACGGTCAATGATGGTGGTTAATTCTTGGATACCTGTACCCGATGCTCCGATAATACCGATTGAACCCGGGGTCACGCTGTTAGTGAATGCCACCGGCACGCCTTGAATAATTCCTGTTCCGCAGTCCGGTCCCATTACCACTAGGCCTTTGCTGTGAGCTTTCTCTTTTAATGCTTTTTCATCTTCAATGCTCACGTTATCGCTGAACATAAAGACGTTTAAGCCTTCATCTAATGCACGGTTCGCTTCTAGTGCCGCATAAGCCCCCGGAATGGAGATCACCGCTAGGTTAGCATCAGGCAAACAAGCGGTCGCTTTATTCCAAGATTTTACAACTTCCGTACCGCTTTGAGCTGAATTGGCTTGTGATTTCTGTTTTAAAAACTCTTCAACTTTTTCCATTACCAAGTTAATCACATCTTCTTGCTCAACGTCTGCTACCACCACCATATCGTTTGCGGTCGCTTCTAATAATTCAGGTGTGTCTAAGCCACTTTGAGCGAAAATATCTTTGTTCGCAGGCGTTGCCATCATTACAGAAACTTTATTCACGCCTTCTAAGCCAGAAATGGCGTTGGTTAATAACATTAACACTACCGAATCTTGGTAGCTGCCTTTTTTAACAACGGTTTTTAACATATTTTTACTTCCCTAATTAATTGTATTACCCCATACAAAGCGTATGGGGTTATTTAGTCTAACAATACGCAACTAATTTATTAATCTGCAAAACGATTTTTATGATCGTAGCGGTCAAAATGGATATCATCACTAATTAAATATTCATAGACTTTATCCACAATTTCAATACCACCCGTTGCATAATATTTATCGCGGCGCAATTCTGCTCGCTCTCCCGGATAATAAACACGGTCGAAATCAGATGCTGGTTGCATAGAGGTTAATTCATTTAATGACTGAGCCATATTCTCACGGAATTGCTCCGCACCGCAGAAACGATCCGGATCAATCACAATGTGCATTTGACCTAAACGGCGACCTTCCGATAAATCGTGGTACATTGAAGAAACGTGTTTGCCGAATGGCACGCCTAATAAGATACCAGAGAAAATATCAACCATCATCATTAAGCCATAGCCTTTCGCACCCGAAATTGGCACTAACGCATTGACTTTGTTTGGGTCGGTTACTGGATTACCATCCACATCTACAGCCCAATCTGGTGGAATAGATTCACCACGAGAGCGTTTGTCTAAAATTTTACCCCAAGCCTGAACAGTGGTTGCCATATCAAATACCACATTTCTGTCTTCATCAGCAGGGGCAGCAAAAGAAATTGGGTTTGTGCCGTAATAAGGTTCAGAACCGCCATAAGGCACAGCCATTGGGTCTGATTGACAAAATGAAATAGAGAGTAATCCTTCTTTAGCTGCCATTTCTGTATAGTAGCCAATCGCACCGCTATGAGAAATGTTACGAATACCGACAATCGCAATGCCTGATTTTTTTGCCATTTCAATTGCTTTTTCCATTGCGAAAGTCGCCGCTACATAACCACAGCCGTTATCGCCTTCAAAGATCGCTGATGCTGGGCCTGTTTCTTTCCATTCAAATTTCGGATCGTGGGTAATACCACCTTTAAAAATACGCTCGCAGTAATATTCCATACGCACCGCACCATGAGAGTGGTAACCACGTTCGTCAGACCACGTCAAAATTTCTGCTGTAATATCTGCGTGTTGATCGTTTAAGCCTGCTTTCATCAATTTAGCTTTCATTAAGCCTTTTAATTCATCTCTTGATAATTTCATAGTTTGTTCCTTTTATAAAACGTAAATTGCTCTTATAGTTCTACATCACGGTTGCATTCTTTCGAGTAAATATACACGAAATCTTCATCACCTACTGCATAACAAGCTTGTGGACAGTAGGAATCCATAAATACATAATCATCTTTTTTCACTGGAATCCATTCATCATCTAAACGATACATTCCTTTACCTGAAAGGAATAACATTCCGTGTTCTTGGAAATGGGTTTCGATATAACCATGCGAAGCTCCAGGCTTAAATAGCAAGATATGCATATTCATATCAAAACCAAAATCTGTTGCTGAAGGTAATAAATCTTTAATCAAACAGGTTTTCATACCTTCATATTCAACGTAGTCAATTTCATTTACATTGCCCACATAAGTGGTTGCTTGATGCCCTTCTAATATCGTATAACGACGGCGATGAATATAAATTTTAGTTGATTGTTCAGACTTATTCACAAAACTCAACACTTGGTCAGCAGGAGAAAAAATATAACCACCACTTTCAAGCGTAACTTCAGTATCACCATTTTTAACGGTTAGCTGACCACTTACCGAATAAACGAACACCTCAATACCATTACCGCCTAATTGTGTGCAGCCGCCATTTGGATGAACAGTTGCAATATAATCGGCAAAAGATGCACCCAATGCAGGCGAAGATAAAATACTAATATCACAATTATGGTAATTTGGAATACTGTTTTTCACTAATCCATCAGTTTCCAAAATCACAAAGTTATTCTTACGAATTACCGAACGCGTTTCCAGTAATCCTTTTCGATAACCTGTTTGACCATTCAAATATCCCATAATATTCTCCTTCTTTATGTGAGTATGATAAGTTGAATTAATTTGTACTATAATTTATAAAAAATCGAGGTTTATTATGTTAAAAGCAACACAAATCACATTAAATACAGTCCAAATTCAAGACTCGCTTCTAACTATTGAGGCAATGCTCTATCAAGATGATGAAATCGCACCAAAGGCTAATCTTATTTATCTACACGGCGGTGGTTTACTTTATGGCACAAAAGAGGATTTACCTCAGCTTCATCTTGACACCTTTAGCCAAGCTGGTTTGCAAATTTTTGCGATAAATTACCCGCTTGCACCACAGGCTCAGATTGAAGATATTGTTAATTCAATATTGAGTTCGATTGAACAACTACACAGCCAACCAAGTTTTGCAGAACTTCCCTATTTTCTATTCGGACGCTCTGCAGGAGCTTATCTTGCATTATTAACTGCTTCTAAACTAAACCAACAAACCGATATTAAAAAGCCACAAGGTGTAATTTTCTATTACGGTTACGGATTTTTAACTGATGGTTGGTTTGAAAGCCCAAGCCCACACTATTTAAAATTACCATTAGTCAGTGAAAGCACCTTTCAATCACTAATAGCAACTCCAAGTCAAGAAGCTGATTTAAAAACTCACTTTAGCTGCTATATTTACGCTCGCCAAAGTGGTAAGTGGAAATCTTTGATTTATCAAGGCAGAGATAAATTTTTCTACATTGATTACAGCTTACGTTTGGCGGAATTGAATTTACCGATTTTCGCAGCTCACGCTACAAACGACCCTGATGTGCCCTTTGCAGAGTTTCAAGCCTTGTGCGAAAAATTCAATCCAACCAAATTTGTCATCGCCGCCGAATTACACGATTTCGACCGAGATGAACAATCGAAAGATACGTGGGAATTAATTCAAGCAACTATAAACTTTATTCAAAACACCTAGCACGAGCCGTGCTAGGTTAAATAATCCAAGTCCCTCTGGGACTTTCGCAGAGCCACAAAGTGGCTCGGCTTATTCAACCCCATACATCTCGTATGGGGTTGTTATTATTTTTCCAAAATCGTCCCTTTTCTGAATCGAGCACTTGATGCCATATGTTTCATACCGAAATAATAGACTAACGCTGTTGGAATGGTTGCGGTAAGGAATGAAATATCAGCATTAAATAAACCAATTACCGCACCTACAGAAATTGCTAAAATAGCTGCCCAGTTTACACCTCTACGATTGCCATTTTCGTCATAAAGTTCAGCAATATCTACTTTGCGTTTGCGTAAGATATAGTAATCTACTAATAACACCGCAAAAATAGGGCCAAAGAATACCGTGTAAGTTAATACGAAAATATCTACACCTTTTGATGAAGAGTCTGAAGTAATTAACCAAGGACAGGTTGCAATAGCTAATAAACCAATAAGAATTACCGACGTTTTGTGCTTAATTTTAAAAGCGTCCATTAAGGCATAAGCAGGTGGTACAACGTTACTGGCAAGATTTGTTGTCATCTGTGCAAATAAAATAAAGATTAAGGTAATAACCACTAAAAATTTATTATCTGCAGCTTGTGCAAACGCATTAATTGGGTTAGCAATACCTGTTGCAGAAGAGATCATTAAGCCGATAATTCCCATAAATACCGTTGTTGGCACCATTGCTAAAAAGTAAACTATGCCACGTTTTGGTGTTGAATAGCCAGCTTTTAACTCACGCACATAGTCGCCTACATTCAGCATTACTAAAACATTCACACCGAAGAATGCCACAATCGCACTCACAAATGGTAAACCCCAAGTACCCTCTTTATTAATGAGGTTTTCTTCAATACGGCCCCCAAATTTAGTCATACACACATAGAACATATAAGCAAGAGATGCAATAATTACTACTGCCCCAATGTTCTCTAGCCATTTTAAGCCGTGGAAACCTGTAGTAGAAATCCAAATTTGTAAGGCTTGGAATAATAAGAAATAAAGCACTAAATTATCATAACCAAATAATAAAATAGAGATTTGGTTAATCGCAGAACCACCTAACCAACTTTGTACACCATACCAAACTATCGCTGGCACACCACGTAACATAGCAGGTAAAATGCCACCTTTCGTACCAAATGCACTTTTTAATTGAACAGCATAAGGCACGCCACTTTTATAGCTCATTTGGTCATTTAAACATAAACAAATGATTAATAAAATCGAACCTAATAACATCGCTACGAATGCTTGGGTTAAGTTTAATCCTTTTTCTAATTGCCCAGAACCTAAAGCAAACGTACCAATAGATACACAGCCACCAAGCCATAAGAAAAGATAAGACAATAAATCCATAATCCGTTTATTTTCCGGAATCGGAAGTAAGTTGGTTTTTTCAGACATCTTCTGCTCCTGTAATTAGCATTTATATTTATCATAATAAAAATGCGGTCAATTTTTACATCAATAAAAACTGACCGCATTTAATTTATCGCTTAACCGGACGAATAAATTCGCCGTAACCCATCGCATCTTGTTTGTACATACCGTTTTCTGCCACTAAACGACCACGAATGAAGGTATGGGTTGCCGCACCTTTGCCCTCTAAGCCGTTGAAACAGGTCACGTGACCTTTGGTAAAGAGTTTTTCTTGCTCCACTTTCCACGGTTTTTCCGGATCGACAATCACGATATCCGCATCAAAACCAATTTCAAATGCCCCTTTACGACCGTATAAGCCGAATAATTTTGCCGGATTCACGCCCATTACTTTTGCAATCAGGCTTGGGCTTAATTTGCGTTGATGCACCACCATATCGAACATCATCGGTAAGAAGAATTGGATACCATTTAAACCGCCCCAAGCTTCCCAAATATCGTGGGTTTCGTTATTTTTCTCTTCATCAGCGGCTGGCGAGTGATCGCTACCCACACAAGAAAGCGTACCGTCAACCACATAATTCCAAAGTTTTTCCATATCTTCACGTTTGCGTAGCGGCGGCGTACATTTTGCCGGGCCGCCTTTCTCAAACACAAAATCTTCGGTAAAGCCTAAATAGTGCGGACAAGTCTCGCCCGACACAGGCAAGCCTTCATAAATTGCATCTTTCACGAGCTGGGCAACCATTGGGTGTGTAACGTGGCAAATATGCACACGACCGCCAGTGGCTCGGGACATATCAATGATATTTTTGGTTGCCACATATTCCACCCACACATCGTGAGCATCTAAAAATTCACGGATTTTTTCTTGATTGGTTAAGCCAGTTTTCGCTTTCGCCTCTTTCACACGCTCTTTCACTTGCCCATATTCTTCACAATGGAAGCCGGATAACGCATTGAACGGTTTTAAGATTTCTAACGCTTTACGCACGTTACCTAAATTCACGGTTGGGAACAGATCCCCATTCGGACAGGTAAAGCCTTTAAATGCAGCAACGCCGCAAGCTTCAAGATCGACAAGATCGGCAGAATTGCTTTTAATGGAGTTCGGGTTGTCGTCATAATCGCCCACAATACCGCCCCAAAGGGCAAAGTCGATAAAGGAATGTTTGCTAACGTTGGCGTGTTTCAGTTTGAAAACGTCTTTATTGATAAGAGAAGGGTCATTATTGAGTGGCATATCGATTAAGGTTGTACAACCTGCTGCCACAGCGGCACGGGAGCCTGTTTCGAAATCTTCACGGTAATCAAAGCCCGGTTCGTTTAAGTGAGCATGGCAGTCGATAATGCCCGGATAAACCAAGTTGCCTTTCGCATCAACGACCTCTTTCGCTTCCACTTCCGTTTCAGGCGAGAAGAAACCGACAAATTTGCCGTCTTTCACCGCAACCGTTGCCGGATAAATACGGTCTGGCGTCACAAGCTGTCCGTTTTTAACGATTAAATCATACATAATAAACCTTCTTTTTATTGACTTTTAATGGTTTGAAAGGAAAATACAGAATATGAAATCGTATTTCAATTTATCTTAATACTAATCAATAAAATAATAAAAAATCAACAGGTATTTTACAAAATGAGCATAAAAGAGCAAATAATAAATATCTCTCTATTAAAAATTAGCCAATACGCTCACAATACAATAGGAAATGAAGCTATTGCAACTGTTCACTCCACTTACAACAAAACAATTAACCTATTAATTAATAAAAGAATTTTTTCTATCCAACCTAGAGATAGTGAACTATCTCCAATTAGTCTTATAACAAACCTAACATTATCACAATTTCAACAGCTCAAATTACAACCAATTAAAACTTATCAACTTTATTTCAACTACCAAAACGTTACAATTTTTTATACAAAATTGACCGCTTGTAAAAGCTCTACAAAAACTGCCCTTGCAAATTCTATTAAGATAGCTAAACAAATATTACAGCAATCTGATAAAAAAGGCTTAAACCTGCTTTTTCAACAGAAAAATGATGACTTGATACTAGCAGCCTTTCAGCAATATTTAACTCAAGCCGAGCATTTCTACATAATGAATGATGAGGAAAATACCTGTAATATTTTGACTAAATTAATTGGATTGGGTATAGGTCTTACCCCAAGTGGGGATGATTTTCTATCTGGCTTACTTGCAACATTCCAATACTTCAATGCTACAAAATCTACTTTTTATCAAACCCTCACACAACAAATCAGACAAAATTTGGCCAATACAAATGCTATCAGTAGCCGATTTTTAGACTGCGCATTACAACAACAATTTTCTGTTCCCGTACTGACTTTCTTTGAAAATATTGATAAGCAAAATAGTGATATAGAGCAACTCAATAAACTATTTGAAAATATAGGACATTCATCAGGAATGGATACGCTTTTTGGAATTTATTATGGGTGTAGCTTATTAAGTAAAAAATAGAATTATTCTATATATTAAAAAACCCAAAAGAATAGTGATATTCTTTTGGGTTTTCTGTGGAATGGTGCCAGTGGTCGGACTCGAACCGACACGCTTTATGGGCGGCGGATTTTGAATCCGCTGCGTCTACCGATTTCGCCACACTGGCTTAAATTTTTCGAAATTATAGAAAAATATGACCGCTTGCGCAAGCGTAAAAAACGCCTTTCAAATTGGTTGATTTAAAATTCAGCATTCAATTCATCTTTATAAAAATAGTTATGCACATCATCTGTGGATAAGTAAGTGAACAACCCTGTTTATAAATACTTAACCCACTGATTTTCATATAATTAATTTTTAAAACCAAGAGTGCTCAAAATTTCCCCTACAAAAAACCCACTACTTGACTTCTTATTTTTCCTGTTTTTAGCTGGGTAATGATCATCTCTCCAGCCTTGATATCACTGCTTGAAGTAAGCATTTTACCTTCTTCTGTTTGTGTGATTGAGTAACCGCGAGTGAGAATTTTCAATGGACTTAGCCCTTCCAATTTAGTACAGAGTTCTTGGAAATGTTGTTGCTCTTTGAGCATCGTTTTTTCCATTGCATAATTTAGACGTTGAGAAAATTTTGCCAACACCGTTTGTTGTTGATTAACTTGGTAAGGCAATGGATTTCTCTCAAAACGCTGAATAACAGCGTTCCATTGTTGTTGCTTTTTATTAAGTTTCTGCAGCATTTGCCAGTGCAATCTTTGTTCGACTTGGTATAATCGCTGGCGTTGGCGTTCCATCTGTTTCTGTAGGTGCTGATTGATTAAACGTAAATTAAGCTCTTTCGTTTGCTGTGTTTTCACTGAAAGCAATTTGTAAACAGCCTGTTCGAGCCTATATTCAATATAGTCAAGCTTTTGTTGTCGAGCTTGAATATGTTTAATAGGGTGCTGAGCATTTAGTCGTAAATTCAGCTGCTGAAAGCGACTTATTTTGGCTGTCCAAAGTCTGTCAAATGCTAAATTGACTTTATCAAATTGGTGTTGTAATTGGCGTTTTAGCTCGTTTTGATCACGGCTAACCAATTCCGCCGCTGCAGAAGGAGTTGGGGCTCGTAAATCAGCAACAAAATCAGTAATAGTTACATCTGTTTCGTGCCCTACCGCGCTAATAATCGGAATGTTGGAATGGTAAATCGCATAAGCAACATCTTCTTCGTTAAAGCACCATAAATCCTCTAACGAACCACCACCTCGCCCAACAATCAATACATCACACTCGTTACGGCGATTTGCTAGATCTATCGTATTAACAATATCTTGTGTGGCCTCCTTACCTTGAACTAACGTTGGGTAAATCACCACTTCTAAGCTTGGATCACGACGTTGTAAAATATGAAGAATATCTTGTAACGCTGCCCCGCTTGATGAAGTAATAATCCCAACTTTTTTTACAAAAGGAGGAATAGGCTTTTTATGTTCTTGAGCAAATAGCCCCTGAGCGGCTAATTTTATTTTAAGCTCTTCAAACCGTTGCTGTAACAACCCTTCCCCTGCAGGTTGCATACTTTCAATAATAAGTTGGTAATCCCCTCTTGGTTCATACAAGGTTACACTTGCTCGAACTAAAACTTGCATACCATTTTGCGGACGAAAATTCACTCTCGCATTTTTCATCTTAAACATTGCGGCACGCACTTGGGCTTTATCATCTTTTAAGGTGAGATACCAATGCCCTGAAACTGGTTGGCTGAAATTAGAAATTTCGCCTGTGAGCCAAACTTGATTGAGCTCCATTTCAAGCAAATGACGAACAGAATAGTTAAGTTGGGTAACAGTTAAGATATTGCTCATGGTTCAAAAGGGAAATAAAGAAATTGATTTTAGTGTAGCGAGAAATCAGAAAGAGAGAAAGTATTTGTCAGAAACAAGCGGTCATTTTTTCTGAATTTTTTGCAAATTGCGGTTATAAATGGCAGATAAAGAAAAACCCTCGATAAAATCGAGGGTTTGAAATTTGGTTGCGGGGGCCGGATTTGAACCGACGACCTTCGGGTTATGAGCCCGACGAGCTACCAAGCTGCTCCACCCCGCGTCTGGTGAGTACATAATATATCAATTTGGCATAATGACAAGCGAAATTATAAAAAATCGCTCTAAGTGATTCAATTTAAAACAGAAATAGCATAAAAATCCGCTTATTGCTTTAAAAACAAACAAGTTATATTCTTGTTTTATTTTAATAGCATTTTTGCTATGCTTCATTTTTCACATTTTATTAACGATGAAAGGATTTTCGATGAATTGGAAAGCATATAAAAAGTCAATCGCTGCAACAACTGTAGCTTTAGTTGCCAGCATTTTAGTGGGTTGCTCCTCCACTCCAAGTTCAACTTCCTATAATGCCGATAAAGCAAAATTTGGGGCAAAATACAGCGGTCGTCAGTTTATGCCTTATGGTACGCATTTTCAAAGCGGTCGCTTAATTTTAAATTCCTCCCCTGTTAATCAGAACGATTTTTTACAACAGCTTTCTAATGTTCGCACTTATAGCAGCTTAGCCAATATCCATTCGTTAGCTTATGGTAAAGTGAGCCGTTGGATTTCATCGGGGGCAAATATTAATGATCTGGCGAAATATGGTATTAGTACACGTTTAATGCGTGGCGAAGATGGTTATCAAAATGTATTAATGACAGGTTATTACTCGCCTGTAATTAAAGCTCGTCGCACTCCACAAGGGCAATATCAGCACCCAATTTATGCAATGCCATCGAATAAGCGTTTTTCTCGAGCTGAAATTTATGCAGGAGCATTGCAAGGTCAAGGCTTAGAATTAGCTTATAGTAATTCAATGCTTGATAACTTCCTACTAGGGGTTCAAGGTAGTGGTTATGTTGATTTTGGCGAGGGTCGTTTAAATTATTTCGCTTACGCTGGACAAAATGGCTTCAAATATGCAAGCGTTGGACGTTTGTTAGTAGAAGATGGTGAAATTCCGAAAGAGAAAATGTCCGTTCAAGCTATTCGTGAATGGGGAGAACGTAACCCTAGTCGTGTTCAAGGATTGTTAGAACGCAATCCGTCTTATGTATTTTTCCAAAACGATCCTTATGGTAAAGTGAAAGGCTCAGCAGGTGTGCCGTTAGTACCATTGGCTTCTGTAGCATCAGATCGCAGCATTGTGCCTTCCGGTAGTGTGTTATTGGTTGAAATGCCACTGATTGATAATAACGGAAACTGGACAGGCAAACACGAAATGCGTTTGATGGTTGCTCTTGACGTGGGTGGTGCGGTGAAAGGCCATCACTTTGATTTATACCAAGGTATTGGCGATAAAGCAGGACACGTTGCAGGCTTAATGAAGCATTATGGACGTGTTTGGGTACTAAACTAATTAAGTAAGCAATATGTTAAAAAAAGCATTAATAGTTCTCTTATTTAGTTCATCTTTTGCATTTGCAAATAATTTGGAAAATTCGACCGCTTACAATGAGCCGAAATATAAAATTTCCGAACTGGACGTAAAAATTTTAATTCGCCAGCTAAATAATATTGAGCAATGCATTTACCCTGATCTAGCAAAACCTGATTATCAAAAAATTTATGATAATTGGAATGTAGCTGAACATTTAACGATACAATATTTTGAGCAAAGAGTGCTAAATGACTTATTAGGGCGAGAAGATTTTCTTGCGATGCAAAATGATAAAGCTTCAATAGAATATTTTCATCAGCAACATCATAAGCTTAATCATCAAAACGCAAATGTAGATCAAGAGAAATGCGATGCGTTTAAACCTACTTATCAAGAAATGTATCAACGTATGCAAAATGCCTTAGCAGAACAGCAAAAGAAAAAACAGTAACAAAAAACTCGCAGTTTTGGCTGCGAGTTTTCTTTTTTAGCTTTCGTTATGAATTTCCAAGTTTGTAGCTTGCTTTGCTGCTTTTGCCTTAGCTTTATCATTCCGGGATTTCGCAATGGCATCTAAATAACATTTATCAATATCGCCTGTGATATATTCACCTGTAAAGACAGAATCATCAAAGTTATGAATGGTTGGGTTTTCTATTTGAATTGATTTATAAAGAGCATCCAAATCTTGGAAAATTAGTTTATCTACACCAATCATATCCGCGACTTCTTCTACAGAGCGGTCATAAGCAACCAATTCTTCACAGGTCGGCATATCAATACCATAAACATTTGGATAACGAATTTCCGGTGCAGCTGATGCAAAATAAACACGTTTTGCACCAGCAGCTCTTGCCATTTCGACAATCTGTTCAGAAGTTGTGCCTCGCACAATAGAATCATCAACTAATAGTACACTTTTGCCTTTAAATTCTGAGGCAATCGCATTCAGCTTACGGCGAACCGAGCTTTTACGCTGTGCTTGCCCTGGCATAATAAAGGTACGAGCCACATAGCGGTTTTTCACAAAACCTTGACGATATGGTTTGTAAAGCACATTAGCAATACGCACAGCGATATCATTTGAGGTTTCTGGAATAGGGATAACAACATCAATATCATCAACAATACGTCCCCATTCACGTTTGATCTTCTCGCCTAATAGCTCTCCCATATGCACACGAGCTGCATAAACAGAAACACCATCAATCACTGAATCCGGGCGAGCAAAGTAAACGTATTCAAAAATACAAGGGTTTAGTTTCGAATTATCTGCACAAATTTGGGAATGTAATTCACCCTCAAAGGTGATATAGATAGCTTCTCCTGGCAATACATCCCGTACAAACTCAAAACCTACCACATCTAATGCAACACTTTCTGAGGCAAACATATATTCTGTTTTACCTTCAACTTCACGTTTGCCTAAAACTAACGGACGAATACCAAACGGATCACGAAATGCCACCATACCGTGACCGATAATCATAGCTATGCAGGCATAAGCTCCACGAATGCTATCATTCGTTTTGCGTACAGTTTCAAAAATATTCTCTGGGCTTAAATGTTGAGTGGAATAAAGATCGAGAAAATAAGCAAAAATATTAAGAAGAGATTCAGAATCTGAATTGGTATTAACGTGACGACGAGCCTCGTTAAACAAGCGCTCTTTCAGCTCTGAATTATTTGTTAAATTACCATTATGTACAAGCGTAATCCCAAATGGTGAATTTACATAAAAAGGTTGAGCCTCTGATACACTTGAGCTCCCCGCTGTTGGATAACGAACGTGCCCGATTCCTACATTGCCTTGTAAGCGTAGCATATGTTCTTGCTGGAACACATCACTCACTAAACCGTTTGCTTTGCGTAAGCGGAAGCGGTTTTCGTCATCGATTGTGACGATACCTGCGGCATCTTGTCCTCGGTGTTGTAATAATGTTAAGCCATCATAAATCGCCTGATTGACAGGCGACTTCCCAATAATACCGACAATGCCGCACATATAGAAAAACCTCTTTATTTAGTCGAGTTTAGAAAAGTAGAATTTGTTTGTAACTGTTCAAAGAACCATTTCACAATAAAGTCAAAATGTGGAATTAATAATGATGATTTCCATAATTCCGTTTGACTTGCTTGTGTGAAAGTATCTAAGAAAAATAAAATTGCTGAAACAATTAAAATGCCTCGTAACGCTCCAAAAGCACCACCTAAAATGCGGTCAGTAATAGACAAGCCACTTAGATCAATCACCTTGCCTAATAAACTGTTAATTACACCACATACAATTAAGGTTAAAATGAATAAAATGGCTGCTGCTAAACCATTGCGTAAAAACTCTGAATTTTGTAGGTAAACTGAATTTATCTGTGTGAAATAACCACTTAGATAAGGATAAAATGAACTTGCCACAAAAAAAGCAATTACCCAACCAAGGAGAGATAACGCCTCATTAGTAAACCCTCGCCATAAACTTACCAGTACAGAAAACGCAATGATCCCGATAACAATTAAATCAACCATAAAAACCCTTAAAAGCTTAAAGCTCTCCTATTTTACAAAAAAAGAAAACGTTTGCGTAGCCCTATTTTGTTAAAAATTGCTCATCTACACAAATTAACAAGCGGTTATATTTTACGAAAAATTTGCAAAAAATCTTACCGCTTGTAAAAAGTACTTATTCTACACCATAGCCAACGTCATCTAAAGTCGGATTATTTGCTCCGTTTTTCGCTAATTCATCGCAAATTTCATTTTCACGATGCCCGGAATGCCCTTTTACCCACGCCCATTCAATTTGATGGCGTTGAATTTCTTTATCTAACGCAATCCATAAATCTTTATTTTTAACAGGCTTTTTATCGCTGGTTTTCCAGTCGTTTTTCTTCCAGTTAAAAATCCATTTTTGAATGCCATTTTTCATATATTGACTGTCGCTGTTAAGCTGCACCTTGCACGGTTCTTTCAGCATTGATAAGGCCTCGATCACCGCCCGCAATTCCATTCGGTTATTCGTAGTTTGGAGATAACCTCGGCTCACGGTTTTTTCATGACCGTTGTAACGCAATAATATGCCGATCCCCCCTTTTCCAGGATTACCCAAACAAGAACCGTCTGTAAAAATTTCAACTAATTTCATTTGAATAACTACATCGTGAAAACAAAAGCCCCAAAGCATTAACTTTGGGGCAGCTTTTGGCTAAATTCTAAAAGTTATCAGAATTTGGATCAACTTATTATTTCTTGTCAAGTTGCGGAATCACACTGTTGTTCGCTGATAATAAGCCTGCATCCGTGTAAACTGCTAATTTGCCACGAGTATCCACAATGTCTAAGTTACGCATTGTTAATTGACCGATACGATCCGCCGGTGTGAACGGTGCATCTTCCACTTTTTCCATACTTAAACGTTCTGCTTCATAGGTTAAGTTTGGCGATTCGGTATTTAAAATCGTGAAATCGTTACCACGGCGTAACTCAAGCGTTACGGTACCGGTAATCGCTTTCGCCACCCAACGTTGAGCCGTTTCACGCAACATTAAGGCTTGCGGATCGAACCAACGACCTTGATACAATAAACGACCCAAACGTAAACCGTTGATGCGATATTGTTCGATGGTATCTTCGTTGTGAATACCCGTCACTAAACGCTCATAAGCGATGTGTAATAACGCCATTCCCGGCGCTTCGTAAATACCGCGAGATTTCGCTTCGATAATACGGTTTTCGATTTGGTCTGACATACCTAAACCGTGGCGACCACCAATGCGGTTCGCTTCCATAATTAACTCAACCGCATCATCAAGACGTTTGCCATTTAATGCAACTGGCACACCTTCTTCAAAGGTAACAGAAACAGTTTCAGGTTTGATTTCCACAGATTCGTCCCAGAACGCTACGCCCATAATCGGTTTTACGATCTTCATTCCGGTGCTTAATTCTTCCAAATCTTTCGCTTCGTGTGTTGCACCTAACATATTTGAGTCAGTTGAGTAGGCTTTTTCCACTGACATTTTGTAGTCGAAACCGTTTTCGATTAAGAATTTTGACATTTCTAAACGACCGCCAAGTTCATCAATAAAAAGTTGATCTAACCACGGTTTATAAATTTTTAATTTTGGGTTAGTTAATAAACCGTAACGGTAGAAACGCTCAATATCGTTACCTTTAAAGGTTGAACCATCGCCCCAGATATTTACATCATCTTCTTTCATAGCAGCGACAAGCATTGTACCTGTTACCGCACGACCTAGTGGCGTGGTGTTGAAATAAGGAATACCGCCTGTTGAAATATGGAACGCACCGCATTGAATTGCTGCAATCCCTTCGTGGGCTAATTGCTTTCGGCAGTCAATTAAGCGAGCATTCTCCGCACCATACTCCATTGCTTTTTTCGGAATTGCATTATAATCATCTTCATCCGGCTGACCTAAATTTGCGGTATAGGCATAAGGTACTGCCCCTTTTTTACGCATCCATAAAAGTGCTGCTGAAGTATCTAAACCACCTGAAAAGGCAATACCGACTTTCTGGCCTAAAGGTAAAGCTTCTAAAATTGTTGCTGACATACGAATTCCTATAAATTTTGAAAGTAAAAAATAATTAAACACAAACGCTTGCGTATGTGTTCAAGAAAAATATTCTAGCTGAAAAGCGGTAAAATTTCATCTAAAATTTGTGCATACGATTTGCACATTTTTCACAAAGAACGACCGCTTGTTATATTAATTTTTTAAGAGAAAGATATGTTTAAAAAATGCCTAATAGGAATTATCGTGCTGTTTATGGCTTTTATCAGTATTGAGCACTTCAAAATTCCTTATCTCTATGATTATTTACGATGGATACCTACATTAAAGCAAGGCATTCCAACCGAACAAAGTTTGCCAAACCCTGTTGCAGGACAACGTTTTATTGACAGTTGGCACAGCCCTAGAAGCGGTGGGCGGAAGCACGAAGGCGTAGATATTTTTTCCCCGAGAGGAACGCCAATTCGTAGTACCACGAGCGGACTGGTAGTACGAATTGGTACAAATAGATTGGGCGGTAAGGTGGTTTCGGTAATGACAGGCAGAACCGTGCATTATTACGCCCATTTAGAAGATTATGGCAATATTTCACGCCATCAATGGATTGAACAAGGCGAAATCATCGGCACAGTAGGCGATAGCGGCAATGCCAAAGGCACGCCACCTCACTTACATTATGGCATTTATACACCAAGCGGTGCGATAAATCCGTATCCGTTGATTAAACAATAATTTGGAAAACTCCATTCATTCAAAAATTACCTATAAAATAGAGGTATAATTTATTCAACTGTTTGAACTAGAGAAATATAAATGAAAAAACTACTTGTAATTCGAAATGACAAAATCGGCGATTTTATGGTGTGTTTTCCTGCTTTTGCAATGTTGAAGCAATCATTGCCCGAAGTGGAAATAACTGCACTTGTGCCAAACTATACTGCCCCTCTTGCAGAACTTTGCCCTTCTATTGATAAGGTCATTATTGATACGCCAAACAAGAAAGATAAAAATGAGTTTAATCGTATTTTACAAGTGGTTAAAAATGAACAATTTGATGCGGTAATCTGTTTTGTATCCGATTGGTATAATGCAAAGCTGGCTTGGCAAAGCGGCATTAAACATCGCCTAGCCCCTGCAACCAAGTTATTCCAATTTTTATATAACCATCGCCTAACTCAACGCCGTTCTCAATCAGCGAAAGCTGAATCAGAATATAATTTAGATTTAGCCCGTGCGTTTTTAGTCAAACATCACGTTAAAATTGTAGAGCCTAGCACACCTTACTTAGCGTTTGATGAGAAAACTGTCCAAACACAAAAAGCAAAATTATGTGAGCAGCTGAATATTACTCCCGATAAAAAGTGGCTGTTCGTACATAGCTCCACAGGTGGTTCTGCCAATAATTTATCTATTGAACAATATGCTGATTTAATTCAAGGTATTTTAGCGGAATTTGACTGTTATGTGATTTTGACGGCAGGAAAAGGCGAGAGCGAAAAAGCAAATGCCTTAGCTGAAAAAGTAAATCATAAAAATGTAGTAGTGTATGACAAAAACGAAGGGCTGCAAGATTTTTCACGCTCGCTTGCCTGTGCTAATTTGTTTATCGCCGGCTCAACAGGGCCATTACATATTAGCGGAGCATTGAATATTCCAACGATTGGGTTTTACCCAAGCCGTCTTTCTGCAATTCCTCGCCGTTGGAAACCGATTAATGATGCGGATAAACATCTTGCATTCTGTCCGCCTTTTGACAAAGCATCGCAGATGAATTTAACCTTAATATCAATTCCTAATTCATTAGAAACTATTGTTCCGTTTATCAGGAAAATCTGGGCATAATTTATAAATCCCCCTCTTTATTCTTCGCTAAAGAGGAGAATTTATTAAACAAATCAACTTATTTTCTTGTGCGATTCCATAAATCTGCATATTTTACAAAGGTAGAATGTGCGGAAAGTACGGCTAATAAAAAGCCCTGTTTTCCATCTAAAAAACCGGCTTTTAAGAAATACATTTTTACAAAACAGCCAATAGCGTGTGTTACGCCATCAAACAATGAAGCGGCTTTTCCTACGTTCGCTCGCTGAATTGCCCACGCTTTAGCATAACTTGCAGATTTTACTAAATAATGATGAATATCTTTGTAGGTAAAATGCAATAAATCGCCTTGTAGCTTCTTGACGATTGCTTCTTTTGGATAATGGACTTTTTCGTGAACTAATTCATCACCATACTTTGCAAAATCTGTTCTATATAACCTCACCACATAATCCGGATACCAGCCTGAATGGCGAATTTGCTTGCCAAATACTTCGCTTAGGCGGCTAATTTTATAAACGGCATTTTTTTCGTCTTTTTTGACCGCTTGTAAAATTGAGTGTTTCAGTTCTTCGGTTACTCGCTCATCTGCATCAAGCCAAAGTACATAATCGCTTGTTACATATTGTTGAGCAAGTTGGCGTTGTTTGCCAAAACCTTGCCAATCAGTATTGGTGTAAAATTTGGCGTGATACTCTGCGGCAATTTGTGGTGTTTCATCTGTACTGCCACTATCTAAAATTATAATTTCATCAACCCAGCCTTTCACTGTTTCTAAACAGGCTGCTAAATCTTGGGCTTCGTTTTTTACAATCATTGCAACACTTAATGTTGGCATAATCTGTCCTTTTTTGTTATTGCTATAATTCATTCATTTTACTTTAAAAATGAGTGGTTTTGTGCTATTTTCTACGCCAAATTTTATTTTACAAACAAATGAATGGATAAAAGAATGTCAATTAAATTAACAACCAAACAAAAGCAATATTTAAAAAGCTTAGCACATCACTTAAGCCCTGTTGTAATGCTAGGCGGTAATGGCTTAACCGAAGGTGTTTTAGCTGAAATCGACAATGCGTTAGACCACCACGAGCTGATTAAAGTGAAAGTGGCAGGTGCAGATCGTGAAACGAAGCAACTAATCATTGATGCGATTTTGCGTGAAACTAAGGCTGCTGAAGTACAAACCATCGGACATATTTTAGTGATTTACCGCCAAAGTGAAGAGAAAAAAATCACTCTACCGAAAGCGACTAAAGCTATCTAAATTTGTAAAATTTTTCAAAATATAACCGCTTGTATTTTCAAGCGGTTTTTTAACGGAATATCTATGTTTAAAAAATTCTCTCTTTATACGCTGGCGATGCTGTTGATCCCTATTGTTACTTGGCTGGCAAACTGGCAATGGTCTTTGGCTATTCAATACCCTGAATATGGTTTTGACTACTTTTTATTTTTAATCACTGAAACAGGTTCTGTACCTTATGCCATCGCTACTTGCGTGATTTTTACCTTATTATTAGCTTGGGTTGTAAGAAAGCGTTATTCGTTGTTTTTTGTTATTACAGTTTGTGTTGCTTCAATGGTAGCAACCCAAGTTATCAAAACCGCAATGAAATCCACTTTCCAAGAACCTAGACCCTTTGTTTCTGCACTTTTTGAAGATAAATCTGTTGATTTCTATAAATTAACTCGTGAGCAAAGAGGCTTAGCGGTTACTGAAAAAATCGGCACACTACAAAATTTTGTAACAGTTCATCAGGCAAAAGAAGTTGGTTACTCTTTCCCGTCCGGTCATACAATCTTTGCGGTTTCTTGGTTGCTTTTAGTAGTTGGCTTCTGCCGTAATATGAGAGGACAAGCGGTCGTTTTTGCTCATATTTTTGCAGTTGTTTGGGCTGCATTAATGTTAATTAGTCGTTTAAGATTAGGTATGCACTATCCGATTGATTTATTTATTAGTAGCTTACTTGCATTTGCAACTAACTTGGCACTTTTCGTATGGTTTGTGCCTTGGCTGGAAAAGAAAAATCCATTTAATTTATTTCATAAGAGAGCATAATTATGGCAACTTATTACGGTTTAGATGTCGGTGGCACAAAAATTGAGCTTGCCGCTTTCAATGAAAAATTAGAAAAACTGCACAGCGAACGTGTACCAACACCACAAACTAACTATGACGACTGGTTGAATACCGTTGAAAATTTGGTGAAAAATGCCGATGCCAAATTTGGAGAAAAAGGCTCAGTTGGCTTAGGCTTACCTGGTTTTGTAAACCGGGAAACAGGGATTGCGGAAATTACCAATATCCGTGTTGCAGATGGCAAAACTATTATTAAAGATTTAAGCGAACGCTTAGGGCGTGAAGTGCGTGCTGAAAACGATGCAAATTGTTTTTCCCTTTCTGAAGCATGGGATGAAAGCAATCAATCTTTCTCCACCGTGCTTGGCTTAATTATTGGCACAGGCTTTGGTGGTGGCATTGTGTTTGATGGAAAAGTTCACTCAGGCAGAATTGGTATGGCTGGCGAAGTTGGGCATATGCAGTTAAATTATCACGCATTAAAATTATTGGGTTGGGATAAAGCCCCTATTTATGAATGTGGCTGTGGTAATCAGGCTTGCTTAGATACTTATATTTCCGGTCGTGGTTTTGAGCTACTTTTTAATGATTTAGTGGGCGAGAAAATCGCTGCCAAAGAGATCATTGAGCGCTTCTATAATAATGATCAAAAAGTGGTGGAATTTGTCGAAAAATATATTGAGTTAATGGCAATCAGCATTGGTAATCTCATTACCGTTTTAGACCCTGATATGATTGTATTTGGCGGTGGTTTATCTAACTTCGACTATATTTATGAAGCTTTACCAAAAGCCCTACCGAAACATTTAATGCGTTCAGCTAAAGTACCGGTCATTAAAAAAGCTATTCACGGCGACTCAGGCGGTACACGTGGCGCAGCAGCATTATTTTTAAAATAACCTAACAAATTTAGAGAGAGGACAAGCGGTCATTTTTGATAAAAATATTGCAATCCCCTCTCTTTTAGTTTTCTTTACTCTTTACTTTCGGGTAGTAATTTATATAACTGATTTTTATATAAATAGCTGCCAAGTAATGCGTGAGCCAATGCTTCTTTCTTAAAAACGTCTGGTTGCTCTTTAGGCGTTAGCTTAAAAGTTGTTTTATCATACACAAAGCCTTCAATCGGTAAGTTTGGTCGCATTACAACTACATCATTGCCTTTCATCATCGCTTGTGTTGCATCATATTGCATAAAGGCTCGATTTGGATCAACATCTTGCGTTAAATCATAGCCAATCATTGGATATTGCCCGCTCACACCTGCGACAGAAAGCAATGTTGTTGGCATATCTAACTGGCTAACTAAACGATTATCCAATCTTGGTTCAATATTTTCACCCAATAATAACGCCGGTATGTGGAAATGTTGAATCGGCACTAAATGCTCACCAACGGCTCGTGAATCGTGATCGGCAATCACTAAGAACACTGTATCTTTCCAATAATCAGATTTTTTCGCTAACTCAAAAAAATGCCCGATCGCATAGTCGGCGTATTTTGCCGCATTGTTACGAGTTTGTTTTGGTTGCTCGTACAATTCAATTTTACCGTCCGGAAATTCAAAAGGGTCGTGATTACTTGAACTAAATACCAAACTGAAAAATGGCTTTCCTTCTTTATAGAGTTGAGTAAAAGTTTCATTCGCCTTACCAAAAAGATCTTCATCACTCACGCCCCAAGTCGCCGTAAATTTAGGGTTCTGATAATCTTTTTCGTCAATAATTTGTTGGAAACCATTGCCATAGAAGAAACTAGCCATATTATCAAAATGCTTTTCCCCACCATAAATAAAAGAAGTATGGTAACCTTGACGCTTTAATAATTCCGCAATACTGAAAAAGTTATTTTGGCTTTTCGTCAGTTTGACCACTGCTCTTGCAGGCGTTGGGGTAAAACCGGTTGTTACTGCCTCAATACCCCTCACCGAGCGAGTACCTGTAGCGTAGAGATTGGTAAAATACCACCCTTGTTCTGAAAGCTTGTCTAAATTTGGCGTCAGATTTTTACCGCCTAATGAGCCAACAAATTGAGCCCCTAAGCTTTCCTCTAAAACAATTACAATATTTTTAGGTTTACCTTGATAAGTGGCTTTATTTTCAGTCAAGGTTGGAATTTCATCTAGTATATAATCAGAACTTGGACGATTTCGAGCCTGTTTAACAATACTTAACATTTCTTCAACAGACATTTTGCCATATTGCTCCGAAGATTTATCTTCATCTTTCAATTGTTGTACTGCATAAAGTACAGAATAGCCTGAGTTTAACACCAGTGAATTTACAAGAGGATCACTTGAAAATGCGACCATTGCCGGGTTTATACCTCGATGAGCAAAACTAGAACGTCCACCAATAAACACAACAACAGCCACCAATAGAGCCAATAATGGACGTATTTTCCAGCTCGGCAAACGTAAATTTTTTGTTGCCCAGCCTGATAGTTTCCAATAAATTATTAATGAGATAATGGATACAGCAACACCGCAAATAACAGCCCATAAATGACCATTAATCAACATTGTGAATACTTCTTTTGGGTGAGCTAAATACTCAATGAAAAGACGATTAGGGCGGAGATCAAAGGTTTCAATAAAATTTGGTGTAGCAACTTCCATAAACAGAATAAACACACTAGCTACTGTTAACCAAATTTTTAAAATAATCCGCCAAATTGAACCGAGTGTATTTTTATGAAAGAAAAATACGCTCAATAATGCAGGTAAACCAAACAGCCAGCATAATGAGGATATATCAATACGGATGCCTTGTAATATTAATGGTATCCAGCCATCAACAGCTGATATTCGGTCAGCTTGCCAAATACCTAACGCTAGACGGGATAATGTTAGAATAAATAGATTTATCCCAATAAATAGCAGGATCGGGAATAGCACAGTTCTTGATTGACTGCGTTGGTACATTTGAATCTCCTTTTAAAAATTTAAAATTGTTATAATTAAATAGTGATAGTATCGCCTACTCTTATTATTCCACTATTTTGTGGCACAAGATGGATACCAAAAACAGGTTTTCCCTTATTATTTGTATGTTTTTGCTTCAACGTTCGGAAAGGCTCTGCTTGAGGGTCTAATTCTAACGTAGATAAATTGCGAGTAATCAGCACACATCGAGTACAAAGGGCTGATTTGCGAAATAAGACCTCACCAATATGAATTTGTTCCCACTGTTCTTCTTCAAAAGCGACATTGCCATCAATCACAATATTTGGACGAAAGCGTGCCATTTCAATAGAAATAGGCGACCATTGTTGTACTTGTTCAAGGGATTTTAATGACATCAGCGTAACAGGATTACTATCTGCAAAACTCAATGGATTATCTGCAAAGTTTTCAACCTTACGTTGGCTTTGACTACCCAACCAACGCAGCTGCACTTCTCTTCCTAAAATTTCGCTTAGCCATTGATTAACACGCTTGTCTGCCACTTTAGAATAAAAATGCGTTCCCCATACTTCACTTGATTGCTCCTCAACGAAATCTTGGTAAAGTGCAACACATTTTTGACCGCTTGTATGGCTAATCACAAGCCCTGTTGAAATCGGGAAAGCGGTTAGGCGGTATAGCTCTAAATCTTTGCGAGCAGTAATAAATTTACCGTCTGATTCGGTAATCATAAATTCACGGTCAAAGTTTAATCCCTTAGGTTCAACAAAGGCTTGTGAAACTTGGGTTGGTTGGGTTGATTTTATCGGGTAAATATTCAGTTCTGTTACTTGCATAGAAAATCCTCTTTTAGAAAACTAGGGTACAATACTACAAGCGGTCAAAAAGTAAAAGGAATTTGCAAATCCCTTTGTAGAGCGGTAAACTTGAGCGTCTTTCATCGTTACAGGTAATACAAAAATGGCAAAAAAACCAACTCAAGATTTTGAAACGACTCTCAAAGAATTAGAAGCAATTGTTACCCATTTAGAAGCAGGCGATTTACCGCTTGAAGATGCTCTTAATGAGTTTGAAGCGGCAATCAAATTAGTACAACAAGGGCAAGAACGCTTACAAAAAGCGGAACAACGAATTCAAATTCTACTCAATAAAAATGAGTCTGCCGAACTGAGCGATTATACAAAAGAATAATAAGAGAAGAATAAAATGAGCTATTCTTTAGCAAGCGATCTTACCACTCAACAAAAACGAATTAATGATTTTTTAGCTTCAAAGTTAAGCCAATACAAAGCCTTCCACTCTCCACTCATTAAAGCGATGGAATACACGGTGTTATTAGGCGGAAAGCGTGTTCGCCCGTTTCTAATTTATGCCACAGGTAGAATGCTTGGCGTGCCGCTTGAAAAATTAGATAATAGTGCAGCGGCAATGGAATCTATCCACGCTTATTCATTGGTTCACGATGATTTACCTGCAATGGACGATGATAAATTACGTCGAGGCAAGCCAACTTGTCATATTGCCTTTGATGAAGCCACTGCTATTTTAGCAGGTGATGCATTACAAAGTTTTGCTTTTGAATTGATCGCAACCGACCCTAAACTTTCTGACAAAGAGAAAGTTGCTCAAATCAGAGAATTATCAACCGCCTCAGGTGCAAAAGGAATGTGCTTAGGGCAAAGTTTAGATTTGATTGCGGAAAATAAATCGGTCAATTTAGAAGAATTAGAGTTAATTCATCGTAACAAAACGGGGGCATTAATTCTTTCCTCTGTAATGATGGGTTTTAATCTTTCTGAACATTCGCAAAATTTAGCGATAAAACAACCGCTTGTAAATTATGCAAAAGCGATAGGCTTAGCTTTTCAAGTGCAAGATGATATTTTAGATGTGATTGGCGAAACCGATAAAATTGGTAAAACGGTGGGGTCTGATGAAAATTTAAATAAAAGCACTTACCCTAAATTACTAGGATTAGATGGAGCAAAGCAAAAAGCTGAAACACTTTACCAAACCGCTCTCTCCTCTCTTGAACAACTGCCTTTTGATACTACTGCATTAAAAGAGTTGGCTGATTTTATTGTTAAGCGTGAAAACTAAGAAAAAACCTAGCAGATGCTAGGTTTTTTTAGAGATCAAACGTGAGGTTTAGCTTCTGGCAGCATACCTTCAATTTCATAAAGTACATCGCCATCTTTAAAAAAAACGTAACCACCATTTTTCATTTTTATCCAATTTTCATTTTTTGTCAGCGGCTGAGTTGTGATGACTGTTACCTTATCAGTAATTTGGGTATATTGGCTGAAATCAATTGAAACATCATCATCACGCAATGCTTTACCAAAAGGGGCTTTACGACATACATAATGAAGATTGGTTGTGCACCGAGCAATCATAAAATGCCCGTTTGATAAAATAAAATTAAATACGCCGTGTTCCGCAATTCTTTCTGTTACTTTAACTACCGCATCAAAAATCTCTTTTTCACTTGGTTTTGCCGGATACATCTCTTTTAATTCCGACACAATTCGGCAAAATGCTGCTTCGGAGTCTGTTGTACCAATCGGTTGGTAGTGGCATTCTTCACAAACACCAACGCCTTCTACTGTACCATTATGGGCAAAAACCCAATTCTCGCCCCATAATTCACGAATAAAAGGGTGTGTGTTTTCTAAATTTACATCGCCGCGTGTGGCTTTTCGGATATGAGCAATCACATTCAGCGACTTGATTTGATATTGACTAATAGACTCCGCCATTGGCGATGAAGCTCCCGGTCGATTATCACGAAAAACCCTCACCCCTTTTCCTTCAAAAAATGCGATACCGAATCCATCAGTGTGATGATCAGTTAATCCCCCTCGCCGCCGAAAGCCATCAAAAGAAAAGGTAATATCCGTCGGCGTATTACAATTCATTCCAAGTAATTGACACATAATTTAATTCTTTAATTCTCAATGAGTTACTATAAAACTAATGATGATATTTAAGCAGATTGATAGAAAATTTCAATGCTATCTCCGCAAAAATCTTATGCTTTATTTTTATAATTTATATCTTTTTTATGCCATTTAATTGTATTCTTTCTTAAATAGTGAAATTAAAAAGAGCATTCCGGCACAAATTACCACCGATGGACCTGCCGGAGTATCCTTCCAACCCGATAACAACAATCCCCCTGTTACTGCAATAATGCTAAATAAAATAGCAATAAAGACCATTTTCTCAGGTGTTTTAGCAAAACGCCTTGCTGTTGCAGACGGAATAATTAGCAGTGAGGTAATAATTAATGCCCCCACAAATTTCATACTTAACGCGATGGTTAACGCAGTTAAAATCATCAGCAATAAACGCAAGCGAGCAACATTTAAACCTTCAATTTGAGCAAGTTCCGGACTAATTGTGATGGATAATAAACGTTTCCAGAAAATCATCAGTACAGATAAGATCAGAATTGCTCCTGCCCCGATAAAAATCACATCAGAAAAATTAATTGCCAGTAAATCGCCAAACAAGTAGGACATTAAGTCCACTCTCACGTTATCCAGCAAACTAATGGTAATCACACCGAGAGAAAGGCTGGTATGGGCGATAATGCCTAAAACAGTATCAACTGAATAATTGGTTTTCTGCTCAAGCCAGACTAATAAAATTGCTAAGATAATTGTCATTACAATGACAGCAATGTAAGGATCAATTTGCAGAAAAATACCCAGAGCTACACCTAGTAATGCCGAATGAGAAAGTGTATCTCCAAAATATGCCATTTTACGCCAAACAACAAAGGCACCAAGCGGTGCCGTAATAAAAGCTAAACAAACACCTGCAAGCCACGCAGGCAATAAAATATCAAACATATCTCTTCCAAATAACAACAAGCGGTCGCTTTTTCATCACATTTTGCAAATTTATGGATTATTTATACCGCCTGATCTCGCTTAATTCATCTTGTGTTTTCAGCCAAGCCATTTTTTCTCTAATCTGCTTTTCCATTCCTCGTTCTGAAGGAAAATAGAATTGCGTATCTTGAAGTTCAGGCGGAAAATAATTTTCCCCTGCGGCATAAGCATTCGGTTCATTATGAGCATAACGATATTCTTCACCGTAACCTAATGATTTCATTAAATTAGTCGGAGCATTGCGTAAATGTTCCGGTACATCATAATCTTTCGCTTCTTTCGCTAAGCGTTTAGCTTCATTGAAGGCTTGATAAACCGCATTACTTTTAGGAGCAACCGCAAGATAAATAATCGCTTGGGCGATAGCTCTTTCTCCTTCATAAGCTCCAACTCTGGTGAAACAATCCCACGCTGCTATGGCAATTTGCATTGCTCTGGGGTCTGCATTACCAATATCTTCTGAAGCAATTGCCAGTAACCGTCTTGCTACATAAAGCGGATCGCCACCCGCAGTTAAAATGCGAGCATACCAATATAATGCCCCATCTGGTGATGAACCTCGAATGGATTTATGGAGAGCAGAAATCAGATCGTAATAACGATCTCCCCCTTTATCAAAGCGGGCTTGTCGCTCGCCCAATACTTCGGTAAGTAATGCTTTGTTTAACAGTTTACCTTGAGAAGTACTTTCTGCCATATCTACCATTAACTCTAGGCAATTTAAGGCAAAACGAGCATCACCATTTACATAATCGGCAAGTAATGTCAGTACATCATCTTCAAGCAGTAATTTTTCATTGCCTAGCCCACGCTCTACATCTGCCACCGCCATTTGCAAAATTTTCAAAATTTCGACCGCTTGTAGTGGCTTTAAGATATAAATTCTGGCTCGTGAAAGTAACGCATTATTGAGCTCAAACGAAGGGTTTTCCGTTGTTGCACCAATAAAAATAATTGTACCGTCTTCAATATGAGGTAGAAACGCATCCTGCTGACTTTTATTAAAACGATGAACTTCATCAACAAAGAGTAATGTTCGTCTGCCTGCTTGTCGATTTAATTTTGCTCTCTCAATTGCTTCTCTAATCTCTTTTACACCGCTGGTTACCGCTGAAATACGTTCCACTTCAGCATCAAAATGATGAGCAATGATTTCAGCTAATGTCGTTTTCCCTGTTCCTGGGGGCCCCCAGAAAACCATAGAATGACTATGCCCGGCTTCAATTGCTCTGCGTAACGGTTTGCCTTCTCCAATCAGGTGAGATTGCCCCACATATTCATTTAAATGTTGAGGGCGCATTCTTGCTGCAAGCGGTCGAAAATCTTCTGCAAAATCAAAAGGCAAGCTACTCATTTCTCCCCCTTAGCGTAAGCGAAGTTGGCGACGAATATGACGCATCAGTAGGAAAATCCAAGGCCAGAGTACACCACTAATGACTGCCCCTAATATTTCTTGTGAGTTAAATTCAGCACTATGCAAAATAAATTCAACCACAAAAATAGCGAAACGGATCAGTACAATATATGCCATTACCAATAAACTTTGCAGCCAAAGTGATAAATTACGTAAAATAAGGTGGTACTTAGCCACAAAATAAATGGCAATAGACAATATTAATGCGTGAATACCTAAAATCGAACCTAAGATCAGATCCCACACAATACCTGCTAAAAAAGCTGTACCGACGCTGATTTTATCAGGCAGTGCTAATGCCCAGTAGATCAGCACCAATACAACCCACGTTGGGCGTAAGCCTTGAAATCCAACAGGCCAAGGCATAATTTCTAACACAAAAGCAATCACAAAAATCGCAAGAATAACCAGAATTTGAAAAATTAGGTTTGTCCTCATTATTCCGCTCCTTGTTCTATATGATGCTCTTCCACTTCCACATCAGGTTGTGAAGCAGGGTTTTCATTTATTTCTTCTGTATCAATCTGCTCTTCTTTAGTCTCTAATTGAACTTCTGCTTTCTTATTCGACATTTGTTTCAATCGGTCAAACGGATTTACGCTATTTCGTCTTTCTTCTACAATTTCACGCACTTGTTCAGGCGATAGACTTTGACTGTAATTTTTCTCTTCCGCTGTGGGCCAAAGTAATAGTAGATAACGTAAACGGTCAAATGAAGCTAGTGGTCGTGCAACAATCCTAGCAAACTGACTTTTTGTATCATTTTCTACAGTTTCAACAATAGCAACAGGATAACCTTCTGGGAAACGTCCTCCTAAACCAGACGTAACCAAAACATCTCCCTTTACAACATCAACGGAACGAGGAAGATTATCAACAACTAATTCATTATTAACTCCTGTTCCATTAACAATACCACGAACATCATTTCGTAATACCTGTACAGGGATAGCATGAGTAACATCTGTAAGAAGTAAAATTCGGCTAGATTTTTCACCTACTGAAATAACTTGCCCTACCACGCCCCGTTCATCAATAATAGGCTGCCCTACAAAGGCTCCGTCCATTCTTCCTTGATTAATCACAACTTGCTGGCGATAGGCATCCATTTCAGCTGCTAATACTTCTGCAATTTTCTTGTATTCATCTTGGCGAAGAGGAGAACTGAGTAACAAACGTAAGCGCTGATTTTCTACTTTTAACTGATCAAGTAACAAAAGATCTGCACTTTTTTCTCTAAGTTGTTCTTTCAATAAATTATTTTCAAGCTGTAATTTATTATTATCAATAAAATTACCACTTACTCCATCCAATATAGATCGAGGTGTATTTGCGAAATAATATAGCCCGCTTACCGCTGTTTCTAACATATTACGCACTTGGATCATCAATGAACTACGGCCATCAGACACAATCAATAAAATTGAAAGTATAACAGCAATAATCAAACGCATTCCTAGAGAAGGGGACTTAGCAAAAATTGGTTTCATCAGAGATATACAATATGAAATTTATTGGGAACATATAATGAAAATTGACAATAGACTCAAATCCATTGCCAACTCTCACATCAATATCTTTTTTAAAGAAATGATTACTCATCAATGCTAAACACATCACCACCATGCATATCTATCATTTCTAATGCTTTACCGCCACCACGTGCTACACAAGTTAATGGATCTTCTGCAACGACCACTTGAACACCGGTTGAATCAGACAGTAGACGATCTAAGTTATGTAATAATGCCCCACCACCAGTGAGAACCATACCTCGTTCAAAAATATCAGCCGCTAATTCTGGAGGACATTGCTCTAGTACTGATTTAACAGCTTCAACAATACCATTTAGAGGTTGTTCAATAGCTTCCAATACATGTCTTGAATTTAATTCAAAAGTACGCGGTGCACCTTCTGATAAGTTATGACCATGAACTTCTATTGTTTTAACGTCATCTTCAGATTCTATCTTAGCTGTAGCAATCTCTTGCTTAATTCTCTCAGCAGTTGCTTCACCGATTGCAGAACCGAAATGACGGCGAACATAAGCAATAATAGCTTCATCTAATTTGTCACCACCGATACGAACGGAAGTTGAATAAACAATACCATTTAAAGAAAGCACCGCAACTTCTGTTGTACCACCACCAATATCAATCACCATTGAACCCATAGCTTCGTGAACAGGTAAACCTGCACCAATTGCAGCCGCCATCGGTTCTTCAATTAAGTAAACTTCTCGAGCACCGGCACCAATAGCTGATTCTTTAATTGCACGACGTTCTACTTGCGTTGCACCTGCAGGTACACAAACTAACACACGTGGGCTTGGGCGCATAAAGTTGTTACTATGTACTTGTTTAATAAAATGTTGTAACATTTTTTCAGTTACAAAAAAATCAGCGATTACTCCATCTTTCATAGGACGAATAGCCATTATGCTTTTAGGTGTGCGGCCTAACATCAATTTAGCGTGAGAACCTACCGCAGCAATACTTTTTAACGATCCCATTCTATCTTGACGAACAGCAACCACTGAAGGTTCATCTAATACAATACCTTGACCTTTAACATATACTAATGTGTTCGCTGTTCCGAGATCGATTGAAAGATCGTTTGAAAATAATCCTAAAAATTTTTTAAACATAAAAAAATCCGTCAAAATAAAAAATGAGTTAAATCACGCACATTCAATAGTGCGAACATTGCTGTTAATATATCAAAAAATAGCCCTATTCAGCAATGAAAAATTTTGGCTGTTAGAAAATTTGCTGTATCAATCGGTAAGCATAAATCAGCAAACTAAAAGCAATAAAATACATAATCAAGCCTGTAATTGCATCTAAAATTTGCCAAGTTCTGCGTTTCGCAAAATAAGGGGAAAGTAAACCAGCTCCATAGCCTACACCAAAGAACCAGAGGAATGAGCAGACCAACGCACCAGCTAAAAACAGCATTTTACCGTCAAAGTCCAATTTTCCACCAATACTTCCTACAATCACAATGGTATCAATATAGACGTGAGGATTTAAGAATGTAATCGCAAAGGTAACCATTAAAGCTTTTTTTAGGCTTTTAGCATTTTCCCCACCTGCAACAAGATAATCTCCGCTTTTAAATATGCTAATAAATGATCGGCTGCCATAAGTGAATAAAAAAATAGCCCCTAAGAGCGAAATAATTAAGCTGAGAATAGGTAATTCCGAAATAAGAGTACCTAGCCCTAATACACCAATAGTCATTAAAAATACATCGCCTAAAAAGCAAACAAGAGCAATCCAAAAAACGTGTTGTTTTAAAATCCCCTGCTTGAGTAAAAAGGCATTTTGTGCCCCGATAGAGACAATCAATCCAAAACAAACAATAAATCCTTGAATAAAAGTACTCATTTTTTCCTCGAAATCAATTACAGGCGGTCGATTATACAGAAAATTTTGCAAAAATTCGGTATAATTCACGTAATACATTTAAGCTGAATAGGAAAATTTTATGAACGATACTATCCAACAACCATCTTGTGTTGTTATTGCTATTGCTGGGGCTTCTGCATCAGGAAAAAGTCTGATTGCCTCAACTATTTATAAAGAGCTGAAAAATGAATTAGGAACGGATAATATCGGCATTATTTCTGAAGATGCTTATTATCGAGATCAATCCCATTTAACAATGGAAGAACGCATCAAAACCAACTACGATCACCCTAATTCAATGGATCACCATTTACTCGTTAATCACCTACGTCAACTAAAACAAGGTAAAGCGATTGAAATTCCAGAATACGATTACACCGAGCACAATCGTAAAACCACAACTAAACACTTCGAGCCGAAAAAAATCATTATTTTAGAAGGTATTTTACTTTTGACTGATGAAAATATTCGTAATGAGCTGAATGTGTCTATTTTTGTTGATGCCCCATTAGATATCTGTTTTATCCGCCGTTTACAACGCGATATGGTTGAACGTGGGCGCTCAATGGAATCCGTTATTACTCAATATCGTAAAACGGTCCGCCCAATGTTTTTACAATTTATTGAACCATCAAAACAATATGCGGACATTATCGTACCAAAAGGCGGAAAAAACCGTATTGCTATTGATATTCTCAAAGCCCAAATCAAACAGTTACTCAAATAGGAGCGAAATATGCGTTTATGCGACACCGATATTAAACGTTACTTAGATGAAGGTATCATAAGCATTACCCCTCGTCCTTCTAATGACAAAATTTCTGGAGCAACCGCAGATGTGCGTTTAGGTAATTCATTTCGTGTTTTCCGTGAGCATAAAACGCCTTACATTGATTTGAGTGGCCCACGTGAGGAAGTTGCAGCTCAACTAAATAAAGTGATGAGTGATGAAATTATTATTAGCGATAACGAAGCCTTTTTCCTACATCCTGGCGATCTTGCTCTTGCTACTACGCTTGAATCAGTCAGCTTACCTTCCAATATTGTCGGCTGGTTAGATGGGCGCTCCTCACTCGCAAGGCTTGGTTTGATGGTTCACGTTACTGCTCATCGAATTGACCCAGGTTGGGAAGGGAAAATTGTCTTAGAATTTTTCAATGCAGGGAAATTGCCTCTTGCCTTGCGCCCTAATATGGCAATTGGTGCATTAAGTTTTGAAATATTAAGTGGAAATGCTGAAAAACCATACAATGCTCGTAAAGATGCAAAATATAAAAATCAACAAAGTGCTGTTTCTAGCCGAATTAATCAGGATTAATTTAAAAATTTTAATTAAATACTACCGCTTGCAACGGTTATTTAGCTGTGTTACATTCAAAGTGCATTAATCAAAAACATACATAAGGAGATTACTATGTTACATTATGCTGTAGTATTTTTTATCATCGCCATCGTGGCAGCATTCTTTGGTTTTGGCGGCATAGCTGGAAGTGCAACTGAAATTGCAAAAATCCTATTTTTCGTCTTTTTGGTTCTTACCGTTATTTCTTTCTTATTCAAACGAAAAAAATAGAAAAGCGAATTACTGAATTTTATAGAACACAGCATTTTGCTGTGTTTTTATTTTTTATATAATTCTAAATATTAGACTATATTACTCCAATACCAGTAAACCAGGTAAAGTGGCAAAACTTTGATCTTTAACGGTATTGTGAAAATCATCTAAGTAGGCAAGAGTGGAGTCTGTTTCACGAACTGCTCCATAGAGATTGCTATATAAACCTTGTTGCGTAATTTTGCGTGCAACTACATAGCCTCTGTCCAAATAAGGTTTAACTGCCCAATAAGGCAAAGCTGCCACCCCTCGACGGCTTGCTACAAGCTGAATAATAGCAATTGTTAATTCACTATTACGGCGAGTTACTTTAATCCCCGCAGGGTTTAGCACTTTACGCAGTAAGTCAAGCATATCATCTGGCACAGGATATGTAATGAGGGTTTCATCTTTGAAATCTTCTGCTTCCCACACTTCTTTTGCTGAAAGTGGGTGATCTTTCGAACAAATTCCCACCATTTCATAAGAAAAGAGAGGCTTACAAATAATGCTTGAATTATCCTCAACTTCCGACACAATCGCCAAATCTGCCCTATGACTTAATAATAAGCCTACTGTATCCGTATGGAAGCCCGACACAATATCCAACTCCACTAATGGCCAATGCTGGCGAAAGGTATCCATTGCAGGCATTAACCAGTCGAAACAAGTATGGCACTCCACCGCTACACGTACTTCGCCCACCTCACCTTGTTTTACCCGAGCCAAATCAAGCTCCGCTTCGATCACTTGTGGCAAAATATTGTAAGCAAGACGAATTAAACGTTCCCCTGCTTGAGTAAAGCGAATAGGAGAGCTTTTACGTTCAAACAAGGTGAGATCGTATTGATCTTCAAGCAGTTTAATTTGATGGGAAAGGGCGGATTGGGTTAAATGTACACGTTTCGCCGCCAGTGACACACTACCGCTCTCTTTTAAGGCAATCAGTGTTCGTAAATGGCGAATTTCGAGGAAAATGGGTTTCATAATTTATTCATCTAAAAGTGAAAAAAGATGAAAAGAATTATAACAAACAAGCGGTCAAATTCTGCAAAAAATTTACAAAATCTGACCGCTTGTAAGCGCTATAAAAACAAATTATTTAGTTAATTGCACCAAAATACGGCGAACCGGCTCTGCTGCACCCCATAATAATTGGTCGCCCACGGTGAATGCCGCTAAGTATTCACCACCCATCGCTAATTTGCGTAAACGACCTACCGGTACGCTTAATGTGCCGGTGACTTTTGCCGGAGTTAATTCACGCAATGTAGTTTCTTTGTCGTTTGGAATCACTTTCACCCATTCGTTGTGAGCAGCGATAATTTGCTCGATTTCTGCTAATGGGATATCTTTTTTGAGCTTGATAGTGAACGCTTGGCTGTGGCAACGCAATGCACCGATACGCACACATAAACCATCAACCGGGATTGGATTTTCGCTTAAACCTAAGATTTTGTTGGTTTCAGCGTAGCCTTTCCATTCTTCTTTGGTTTGTCCGGTTTCCGGAAGTAATTTGTCGATCCAAGGAATTAAGCTGCCACCTAATGCTGCTCCGAAGTTTTCGGTTGGGAAATCATCTGCACGCATTTTTGCGGTAACTTTGCGTTCAACCTCTAAAATTGAAGAGGCTGGATTTGCTAATTCAGCTTGTACAGAATCACGCAATTCGCCCATTTGTGAGAGCAATTCACGCATATTTTTCGCACCAGCACCTGAAGCTGCTTGGTAGGTTGCAACAGAGACCCATTCCACTAAATCTTTTTCGAATAAGCCGCCGATTGCCATTAACATTAAGCTAACGGTACAGTTTCCGCCTACGAAAGTTTTAATACCGTTTTTTAAGCCTTCTGAAATCACGTGTTGGTTTACAGGGTCTAACACGATAATTGCATCATCTTTCATACGAAGTGCTGAGGCTGCATCAATCCAGTAGCCGTTCCAGCCACTTTCTTTTAATTTTGGATAGACTTCGTTGGTGTAATCACCACCTTGGCAGGTCACGATGATGTCTAATTTTTTTAACTCTTCGATATCAAAAGCGTTTTTTAACTCGCCAGCATCTTTGCCTGCAAAAACCGGGGCTTTTTGACCCGCTTGTGAAGTGGTGAAGAAAATCGGGTTGATGTTGGCGAAGTTATTTTCTTCCACCATACGATCCATTAAAACAGATCCCACCATTCCACGCCAACCAATAAAACCTACATTTTGCATTATGTTTGCTCCTAAAATAATTGTTATGAATAATTATGAATAAATACAAGATTTTTATTGAAAAATCAATGTTTTTTATTGATTTACAAAATTTTGACAAAATTTAACCACTATGGTTAAAATAAAGTGCCAATCACGGCTTATCTATGAAAAAGGAAGTCTTATGAAAATGAAAACAGCACTAGCAATCGCATTAGGTTCTTTATTCAGCTTTTCAGCAGCAGCCACAGAACCAGCAAAAATTGTTGTTCAAGTTCAACAACTAGATGTAGAAAAAGGCAATAAAGATGTTGGTACAATAGAAATTACTGAATCTAAATACGGCTTAGTATTTACCCCAAATTTAAAAGATTTGACAGAAGGCTTGCACGGTTTCCATATTCACGAGAATCCAAGCTGTGATGCAAAAGAAAAAGATGGAAAACTCACAGCAGGTTTAGCTGCTGGTGGACACTGGAATCCTAGCAAAGCAGAACATCACGGCTTCCCGTGGTCTGATGATGCTCATTTAGGCGATTTACCAGCATTAACGGTTTTACACGATGGTACATCAACAAACCCTGTATTAGCGCCGCGCTTGAAAAAATTAGATGAAATTAAAGGCCGTTCATTAATGATTCACGCTGGTGGCGATAACCACTCAGATCACCCTGCTCCACTTGGCGGTGGCGGTGCTCGTATGGCATGTGGTGTAATTAAGTAATATAAAAAATAATGAAGTGCTAGTTTTTTATTTATTCTAGCACTTTATTTTTAATTTAGACTAACCTGTTTTATTTAATCGAGAAACACCATGTCGAATTTAAAGAAACTATCCCAACCCAAAAACTCTCGAAAAATTATTCCTGAACAAATACATTTTTCTTTAAATTCTCCAGTTTACATTCCTCTTTTTTTAGCTGACCGTACACTAAAAATCCAAGCAGTATGGCAATTAGAGTTAGAAAATGGTAAACGTGATTCTGGAAAAGTGAAGCGTAATCGAATTCAATTATCTAATTTACCAAAAGGTATTCATAAATTAATTCTGATTGTAGGTAAACCTTTACTATTAAAAAGCGCAAGTATTTATCAATGTCAAATAAATGTCTCCTAATATTATTTTGAGATTGAAAGAATATTAAAATTATTTACCTTGAGAAAGGTTTATGTTTTATTTATCAATAATGTATTTTTAAAAAATACATTTTTTGAATTTTTAAAAAAAAGCCTTAATAATTATTTTAAATTCTCTATATACTTAATGCTTATTTCTTATTTTTGGGGAGGAGTATTTAATAACGATTTAAGGTTACCCAATATTGGTGTATTGTACAGAGAGAACTATGATATTTATCTGCTAATTATTGTTGAGTTTATTACTCAAACAGAATAATCATACCAAATTAATTCAGCATTTAATTTTGGTTTGAGGATAAATGTTTTATTACAGCCTACATATTTATAGGGGTAAGTATTTTAGGAAATATTGGCAAAAGAGCGGTTTTATGTGCTTTTTACCAACTATTTCCTATATGCTTTTTATCTAAAAAGCTTTTAAGGCGTAATCACCTTCATATACACTGGTTTTTATTTACTATTAAAACTTAAACTTAATACTTTAAGTTCCTTTTTATTCGTACTCTTCTAACCAAATGGTTAAAATCGCTTCGAGAATATGTTCGTTTGATGCTTCCGGATCGTCATCGAAATCTTCCATTTCACAAATCCATTTATGCATATCAGTAAAACGTACGGTGGTTGGATCTAAATCTGGATTCATATCATACAGATTTTCTGCGATCATTCGGGTATCTGTCCATTTCATTAGTGTGCTGCCTCATTTGCGTGGTTTAAGTTATATTTTGGAATTTCAACAACAAGGTCTTCCTCGCCGACGATACATTGGCAGCTTAAACGGCTGTCCATTTCTAAGCCCCAAGCCTTGTCTAACATATCTTCCTCTTGGTCTGTTGTGTCGTTTAACGAATCAAAACCCTCACGAATAACCACGTGGCAAGTGGTACAAGCACAAGAACAGTCGCAAGCGTGATGGATTTCAACACCGGCATCGTGTGCAACCTCTAATAAATTATCCCCAGCTTTAGCTTCAACAACCATACCCTCTGGGCAGAACTCTTCGTGTGGAAGAAATACAATTTTTGGCATCTTAATTTTCCTTTAATTAATCCCATTCAATATTATCTATATGCTCACCGATGAAGTTTAAAATTTCGTCTTCATTTTCAACCAAATAGACAATAATATTTTTTAATTCTCTCGCTTTTTCTTTGCTTTTCTCCGAAAGCGGATAAGTTACATAATAGCACCCTGCTTCAGGATCTTCCTCTAATAACTCCAATAGGCTTGGTCGATAAATACTGAGATAAGCTCTTAAAAATGCCGCCCAATTATAGCCGTTCATATAAGCGACGCCATATTCAGAATTAATTCGCTCGCCCAATTCAAAAATACGGTTATCTTCTAAATCAAATTCCACTGCAACGGTTCTAAACTGCTCTGAGAGTTCAGTTTTTACATAGTTAGACATAAAAACTCCTTATGCTAGGTCGTCCATTTTTTTCCCTGCCAACGCTTTTTGAATAGATAGATTCATACGACGAGCGGCAAATTCTTGCGTGGCTAAGTCTAAATCTTTAATACCTTGCTGAATAGCTAAGCGGTCAGAACCGGCTTTTAGTTCGATTAATCGGGCTAATTCCGCTTCAATCGCCTGAAACTCTTCCACGCTTAAAACTTCCGCTCCGTCTTCTTTCAACGCTGTGACCACGCTGTCAATCACACGATCAGCCTCAACACGTTGCTCAACAAGCTGGCGAGCTTCCATATCCTCTTTCGCATTCGTCATTGAGGATTTAATCATCTGCGTGACCTCTTCATCGGTTAAGCCGTAAGATGGCTTAATTTGAATGGAAGCTTGCACTTTGGTGGATTTTTCCATCGCCGTAACATTTAGTAAACCGTCAGCATCAACTTGATAAGTCACTCGCACCTGTGCCACACCTGCCGCCATTGCCGGAATGCCACGTAAGCTGATTTTGCCGAGCGAACGACAATCTTCCACCAACTCACGCTCGCCTTGTAGCACGTGGATTGTCATTGCGGTTTGTCCGTCTTTGCCGGTGGTAAATTCTTGGGCTCGAGCAACAGGAATCGTGGTATTGCGTGGAATAATTTTTTCCACCAATCCGCCCATTGTTTCAATACCGAGCGAAAGCGGCACAACGTCTAGCAACAGCATATCTGCATCAGGTTTATTGCCGACTAAAATATCCGCCTGCACCGCCGCACCAATGGCAACCACTTTATCAGGATCAATTGAGGTTAATGGTGTTTTGCCGAAAAATTCGCCCACTTGCTCACGCACAAACGGCACGCGAGTTGAACCGCCCACCATTACCACTTCTCGTACTTCTTCGGCTTCCACACCGGCATCTTTTAACGCACGGCGGCAAGTCATTAAAGAACGTCTTACAAGCGGTTGAATTAACTCATTAAATTGCGAACGGCTCACGCTGCCTATCCAATTTGCAAAATTTACTTCAATTTCGACCGCTTGTGATAATGCCACTTTGGTTTGAGTGGCAAGGGTAAGTAACTCACGCTGCTCGCTCGCAGTTTGTGGTTTGTGATTGGCTTGTTCGGCAATCCAATCCGCTAATAAATGGTCGAAATCATCGCCACCAAGAGCAGTATCACCAGCGGTTGCCAATACTTCAAACACTCCTTTACGTAAACGCAAAATAGACAGATCGAAAGTACCACCACCTAAGTCGTAAACTGCAATCAGGCCTTCTTGTCCGCTATCTAAACCGTAAGCAATCGCTGCTGCAGTTGGTTCGTTTAATAAACGTAATACATTTAAACCTGCAAGACGTGCCGCATCTTTGGTGCTTTGGCGTTGAGCGTCATCAAAATACGCCGGCACGGTAATTACCACGCCTGATAATTCGCCACCTAAACGCTTTTCTGCAAATTGTGCTAAATGGCTTAAAATATCCGCCGACACCTCGATTGGGCTTTTGTTACCTTGTGCTGTTTGAATAAGTGGTAAACCATTTTCCGTTTCGGTGAATTGATAAGGTAAATTTTGGTAACGATTTTGCACATCCACCAACGAACGCCCAATCAAACGCTTTGCTGAAATCACGGTGTTTTGCGGATCTAATGCTGCCTTTTCAAAGGCTTCCACCCCAACAGTTTTCTCCATTTCAGCATAATGCACCACAGACGGCACTAATGCTCTCTCTTTTTCATCAAGCAACACCTGAGCCTGCCCACTACGAACAGTCGCTACTAAAGAATTTGTCGTGCCTAAATCAATTCCCACAGCTAATCTATGTTGATGTGGTGCAGCTGTTTGACCCGGTTCAGAAATTTGTAATAATGCCATTATATTTTTATCTCTCTAAATTCTATTGCTCTGTCCCCTTGTGGGAAGTGAGTAAATATTTAAGCCACCGAATATCCCATATTTTCAGGTGCGAATACACCTTGGTAATGACGTTCAAGCGGCACAGCAATTTTGCTGTTTAAGTCTAAAATTTGATGACCTTGTAATTTTTCCACATCAGCTTGCCAATTTTCCCAGCGTAATGCGTTGTAAAAATCGTTTAAATCGCCCGCTAACGCCCAGCCTAAAAACTCAGAATAGCCGAAATTTAAATTTTCCCATTTATGCGTTTTCGGGTGATGGTAATACACTTTGCCGATATCTGAGCCAATTCCACCTGCATTAATGGCAAAATAACCACCAATCGCATCATCAGCGATTAATAAATGGCTTGGCTGCTCGCCCGATTGTTTAAATGTTTTACCAAAGTTCCAATCGAATAAGCCACGAGGTAATTTCTCATTACCCGAGCCTAAAATGCGTAACCAACCGTGATCAATTAATACTCCACCTGTTTCATAAAGCATTGCTCCAAGCGGAGAGCGAGTAGAAAGCTGCATTCCGACTAATGCCGTGCCAGCATCTTCAGAATAACTTGCCAAAATCTGGTAATGGTTTTTTGCTTGGGTAAACCAGTCTCTTAAAATTAACCAAGCGGATTGTTTATCTAATAATTCTTCTAAACTTTTCATTTGCAAAATCCTAATAAAATTAGACCGCTTGTATTTACATTTCAAACAATTTTTCTTCTACTTTCTCAATTTGAATAATCAACTTTTTGAAATAGCGTAATTTATCGGTTAGGGCATTGGCTTTTTGCCATTGTTCTGCATTTAATTCTGTTTCAAGCTGTTGTAATACCACTTTTTGTTCTGTTTTAATCTGTTTTAAAAAAGCGGTTAACTCAGTTTCATCTTTACGATATTCAATGGTTTCGAGCTTTTCGTGCCATTCAAGCTGTTGCATTAAGAAATCCACATCTCGCATACTTTTTTCTTCGAGATTTTTCGCTTCGCCTGTGTAGATTTCAATAATCGCTTCCGCTCGTAAAATGGGATCTTTAAGGATATTTAGTGCATCGTTCACATCTGCGGATTTTTGCACCGCTTCAAGTTGTTCCGCACTTGAACGGCTGGCAAAATTATCCGGATGAAGCTGTTTTTGTAAAGCAAGATAACGCTCAGAAAGCTGGGCGTTATCAAGTTGGAATTGAACAGGCAAATCAAAAAGCGTAAATGGGTTACTCATCTATTCTCCTTACACACTAAAACTTTCGCCACAACCACATTCATTTTTGACATTTGGGTTGGTATATTTAAAGCCTTCGTTTAAGCCTTCTTTCACAAAGTCTAATTGCGTACCGTTAAGATAAGTGAGGCTTTTTTCGTCCACAATCACTTTTACCCCGTGTTGCTCAAATACGTGATCGTCTTCATTTAATACATCAACAAATTCCAGTACATAGGCTAACCCCGAACAACCTGATGTTTTCACGCCGAGCCTTAAGCCAATGCCCTTTCCACGGTTTTCTAAAAATGTACGAACTCGGTTTGCGGCGGCTTCTGTTAAGGTAATACTCATAGCTGTCCTTATGTGAATGGATTAAATCAAGATAGAAATAGCAAATGCAAGCGGTGAAATTTTGCAAATTTTTTGCAAAAATCGACCGCTTGCATTCATTGTATCATATTACTTCGCTTGTTTTTCTTTATAGTCTGCGATTGCTGCTTTAATCGCATCTTCTGCAAGAATTGAACAGTGAACTTTTACTGGTGGTAATTCTAACTCTTCTGCGATGTCGCTGTTTTTAATTGCACCCGCTTCATCTAAAGATTTACCTTTTACCCACTCAGTGATTAATGAGCTTGATGCGATTGCAGAACCACAACCATACGCTTTAAAGCGTGCATCTTCGATGATACCTTGATCGTTTACTTTGATTTGTAAACGTAAAATGTCGCCACACGCCGGAGCGCCCACCATACCTGTACCGATGTCTGCAGCTTCTTTATCGAATGTACCTACGTTGCGTGGGTTTTCGTAATGATCGATTACTTTTTCGCTATATGCCATTTTTGTATTCCTTCCAATTTAATTTATTAATTAATGATGGTTCCATTCGATTTTGCTTAGATCCACACCGTCTTTAAACATTTCCCAAAGTGGAGAAAGTTCACGTAATTTCACAATCGCTTTTTTCACGATTTCGATAGTGTGATCGATTTCTTCTTCCGTTGTCCAACGACCTAATGTGAAACGAATTGAGCTGTGAGCTAATTCATCATCACGGCCGATAGCACGTAATACGTAAGATGGCTCTAAACTTGCAGAAGTACAAGCTGAACCTGATGATACGGCGATATCACGCAATGACATCATTAATGATTCACCTTCAACGAAGTTAAAGCTGATGTTTAAGTTTGAACCTACACGTTTGCCTTCTTCCATTGAGCCGTTTACATACACTTCTTCGATATCTTTGAAGCCGTTGTATAAACGGTCACGTAATACGGTTAAACGAGCCATTTCGCTTGCCATTTCTTCTTTAGCAATGCGATACGCTTCGCCCATACCTACGATTTGGTGAACAGGTAATGTACCTGAACGCATACCACGCTCGTGACCACCACCGTGAATGATCGCTTCTAAGCGAACACGTGGTTTACGGCAAACGTATAAACCGCCGATACCTTTTGGTCCGTATAATTTGTGGCTTGAGAAAGACATTAAATCTACATTTAAGTCTTGTACGTTTACTTCGATTTTACCTACAGATTGGGTTGCATCTACGTGGAAAATGATTTTCTTCGCACGGCAGATTGCACCGATCTCTTTGATTGGTTGGATAACACCCATCTCATTGTTTACATGCATTACTGACACTAAAATGGTATCCGGACGAATCGCAGCTTCAAATTTTGCTAAATCTAAGATACCATCTTCTTCAGGATCTAAGTAAGTCACTTCAAAACCTTCACGCTCTAACTGACGGCAAGTATCTAATACCGCTTTGTGTTCAGTTTTAACTGTGATGATGTGTTTACCTTTTGTTTGGTAGAAGTGTGCAGCACCTTTGATTGCAAGGTTGTCAGATTCTGTTGCACCTGAAGTGAATACGATTTCACGGCTGTCGGCACCGATTAAGTCTGCGATTTGGTTACGAGCCACATCAACCGCTTCTTCCGCTTCCCAACCAAATTTGTGCGAGCGAGAAGCAGGGTTACCAAAGATACCGTCTTTGGTCATATATTCCATCATTTTTTTCGCAACACGTTCGTCCATTGGCGTGGTTGCCGCATAGTCCAAATAAATTGGTAATTTCATTGTTACTCCTAGTTAAAACAACTCACAAGCGGTTGTTTTTATTAAAAATTTTGCAATTAGTGATGATGAGGGCGTTCGTGACAATGAGCTTTTTCACAATCGTGATCTGCATGTTCTGCGGCTAAATCTGCCACTGAAATTGTCCCTAAAAACTGCTCAATTTGATCTTCTAATCGCTCCCACAAAGAATGCGTTAAACATTGAGAATCTTTACGGCAGTTACCGCTACCCTTACATTTAGTAACATCAATATTTTCATTAACCGCAGAAATAATCATTCCTACGCTAATTTCTTCTGGGTCTTTACCTAATTGATAACCGCCCCCCGGACCTCGAACGCTCTGCACAATACCATCTCGACGAAGCTGTGCGAAAAGCTGCTCTAAATAAGAAAGGGAGATCGCTTGGCGATCTGAAATATCCGCTAAACTTACAGGCTCTGATTTACCGTGTAAGGCAATATCTATAATAGCTGTTACTGCATAACGCCCTTTTGAGGTAAGTTTCATAAAATATCCTCATAGTTTTACCTAGAAAAAAGTCTCTAGGATAATGTGTAAATTTTGATATAACCTACCAATTTAGTCAATCATTTAGTACTAATTAGTGTGAAAGGTTTTATATATTAAAAAAAGTAAAAATATTATACGAAAAAATAACTCCAAATACCAAAGAATAAACTTATTTCTAAACAATATAACTTCATTACTATTTATATTAACTGATCGGAACAGTTGAAATTTTGTAAAAAGTGATTGATAGCATACGCCTTGCTCTCTAAAATCGGTCCGTTATACTTTTTAACAATCCCCAATTTATTATTGATAACTAATTCTTTTTCATATTATTTAAGAGACTTATTATGAAAATTTTTTCAAAAACATTACTTGCATCATTAGTTACACTTTGTTCAGCAAACGCTGCTCAGGCGGCGGCCTTCCAATTAGCTGAAGTTTCAACATCCGGCTTGGGTAGAGCTTATGCAGGTGATGCTGCTGTAGCAGATAACGCTTCTGTTGTGGCAACCAACCCTGCATTAATGACATTATTCAAACAAACTGAGCTTTCTGCGGGTGGAGTTGTTGTAAATCCTGATGTTGATGTTGATGGCTCTCTCGGTGGCGTATTCAAGGCTTCACAAAAAAATATTATTCCTACAGCAGTAGTTCCAAATTTATACATTGTTTCTCCAATCAATGATCGTTTCGTCATTGGTGGTGGAATGAACGTAAACTATGGTATGAAGTCACACTTCGATCCTGATTTCAATGCCGGTATGTACGGCGGCAATACCGAATTAAAAGTAATCAATTTTAATTTAAGCGGTGCTTATAATTTAGGCTATGGTTTCAGTGCTGGCGCAGGCTTAAATGTGCTTTACTCCGAAGCAGAATTTATTCGTCATTTAGGCATGGGCGGTAAATTATTATCTCAAAGTCCTATGCTACAAGCGGCAGCCCCTATGGCAGCAGCTTCGCTTAAACAAATGCAGAATAATATTGAACTTGCTCGTGTTAAAGGTGATAAATGGAGTCTAGGTTGGAACGCAGGTTTAATGTATGAAATCAATGAAAGAAACCGTTTAGGTGTTGCTTATCACTCAGCAGTAAATGTGAAATTTAAAGGTCATTACTCCAATGCCTTCCCAACGGCATTTAATCCTTTGTTAGCCAATCCAATCATTGCAGAACAAGCAAAAATGAGCCAAGCAACCAGCGGACACGAGATCCCGGGTCGTTTAACATTACATCTTCCAGCTTACTGGGAAATTTCAGGTTATCACAAATTAACCGACAAGTTAGCAATGCAATATAGCTACAAACGTACAGAATGGGAAAAATTCAAAGCCTTAACCGCTTATGGCGAATCAGGCAATGTCCTTCTTCATAAAGAAGAAAATTACAATGATTCTTCGCGTGTTGCATTAGGTTTCTCTTATGATGTAAACGAAGCATTAACCTTACGTACAGGTATTGCGTATGATGAAACAGCAAGTGTAAGAAGTCCATCTATTTCAATTCCTGATACAGATCGTACTTGGTACACAGTTGGTGCAACTTACCGTTTCACTCCGAACCTTTCTGCTGATTTAGGCTATGCTCACCTTAGAGGTTCAAAAAATAGCTTTAAAGAAGGTAGTGCCGTATTTAATGTTAAATCACGAGCTAACCTTTACGGCTTAAACGTAAACTATAAATTCTAATTTAATGAATTAATGCAAAAAGAGGTGTAAACTAAATTACACCTCTTTTTTATTGGATTAAAAATGAAATCTCAAATTTACTACGATTATTACCAAAGCCCTGTGGGTAGATTACTTTTACTCGCCCAAAACGAAGGGTTAATTTATATTGAATTTGAACAAGAACAACGCACAACTTCTGTTGAGTCATTTACCAAAGTACCCCCCGCAAGTGGTGCAATTTTAGAAATTTTTTGCAAAACAAAAGAGATTTTAGACCGCTATTTTGCAGGGGAAAAAATCCCTTTTCAGCAGTTAGATTTTCTTGCTCCACAAGGTACGGAATTTCAACAGTCTGTTTGGAAAATTTTGCGTGAAATTCCTTACGGCGAAACCACAACCTACGGTGAAATTGCAAAAAAATTAGGCAAGCCAAGTGCTATGCGTGCGGTAGGCGGAGCGGTTGGGCGTAATCCTATTTCTATTCTTATTCCCTGCCATCGGGTGCTCGGTAAAAATCAGGCATTAACCGGTTTTGGTGGCGGGTTGCCAAATAAACGTTTTCTGCTAACGTTGGAAGGAATAGCCTATCAAGATAAAGGGATTGAGTTTGTGAATCCCAAAATAAAGAAATGGTAGCATAGGACGCACTCAGTGCATCTCTACATATTCCTTAGCTAATTGTAAATCAGTCTGCCATTCGGAATAAATCACACTTACCCATTGTGCAATATTTTGCTCCCACTGCTCACCATTATCTGATTGAGCAAGTTGAGCAATTTGTTGTAGTTGATGTAACCCAACCGATGCCAATGCCCCTTTGATTTTATGAGCTTCGTCCGCCGTTAATTTACGGCTTTCAGCAGAATTTGTGATTTGCCAATCAGTTAAATAACGCTGTAAATTTTCCAAATAAGCTGGCATTAACTCAGCAAATAAATCCATATTAGCAAGAACATTCGCTTTCCCCATTACCTCAACCAATTCATTTAACATTGTGATGTTATAGGCTAAACCCTCAGAATTATTATCTACAATCGGTTGTTTTTCTTCATTTTTTTGCAAAAAGTCATTATCAAAATAGTGATTTAGGCAATTCAATAAGGCTTCTAAAGAGAGCGGCTTACGAAGTACATCGTCCATACCTTGTGCTTGATAATCTTTTTGATTTTGAATGACATTCGCCGTTAAAGCGATAAGTAGCGGTAAATAATCAATTTCCTCGTTTTCATAACGGTTTCTTAATGTTTGTGCAATATCAAAACCTGTAGTATCTGGCAATTGAATATCTAACAAAATTAAGTCATAGCTATTTTGCTCAAAGCATTTAAAAGCTTCTTCTCCTGTCATTGCGACATCAACCTCACAGCCCACTTTTTCTAACATTGCTTGAGCCACTACCACATTCATCTCAATATCTTCAACTAAAAGTACTTTTAATCCGTGCTTTTGAATATCTAATTCAGGCTTAGTTTCCGTACTTTCTGCGTGAATAGTTAGGGTAAAGGTTGAACCTTGATTTTCTTGGCTTTTTACCGTTAAATCGCCGCCCATTAATTTCGCAATACGCTTGGAAACTGATAAGCCAATACCACTCCCCTGTGCTTTTTTCTCTTTTGAGTTTTCGGCTTGGTAAAACATATCAAAAATTTTGCGTTGTTCTTTTTCAGGAATACCAATGCCCGAGTCCGCCACGCTAAAGCTGAATTGCTCTTTCTCTAATTGGCAAATTTCCAGCAAAATTTGACCGCTTGTTGAGGTAAACTTCACGGCATTACTGATTAAATTCCATAAAATTTGGCTTAGACGGGCGTAGTCTGTATAAATATATTTAGGTAAATTAGGTGGATATTTTAATTTAAAATCAATATTTTTATTTCCCGCCATAAAGTTGCCGAAATTGGCGATATCTTGAATTAATTGCTCAAATTCAACCTCTTTTCTAAACAACTCAATGCGGCTACTGTCAATTTTTTCTAAGTCGATAATATCGCCAAAAATATGAGCCAACGCTGTTGCACTCATATTAATAGTTTTAAGATATTCTTGTTGTTTTTCACTCTGTTGCTCATCAAGCAAAATTTGGCTTAAACCGATAATGCCATTCAGCGGTGTGCGTAATTCGTGGCTGATAGTTGCCATTAAGATCGTTTTATCTCGGTTATTTTTCTCTAATTTAGCGTGGAGATAAGCATCTTGCTCTCGAAGCTCTTCCAGATCTTTTACTGCTTTTTCTAAGCGTAAACGAGAACGCTCCAACTTTTCGACTAAAAGTGTAAAAAAATAGAGTACAAAAGGAGCAGAAATTAAGCCAAATGCGATGGAACGTAAGATATCCACCACAACTACTCTGCCTATAAATAGATAAGTTAATCCACTTTGAATTAAAATTGCGGAAATGGCGACCACAAAAAAACCGAGTAAAGAGGCTCTTAATCGCCCTAATCTTAATACCCAATTTACATATTTTTGACTAAATTTTTTTACTTGCATAATCTTCAATCCATAAAAAAGCAGATCTTTCGATCTGCTTATTCTACGCTATTTTTTACTTTTTGCCTTTTGCGATTTTATCAACCCATTGGAATAGCTCTTCTAAGTCATAATCGCCTGAATGTGGCACTCCCCACGGGGTTTCATAGTTCACGTTTTTACCTGCCATTTGTAGTTTAATCGCTAGAATAGCTGAAATGGCGAGGGAGGTATCGCGATCTGCTGTCCCTACTCGAATTCGCCAATGTTCTGCGGCATTTGGATTATCTACATAATACATTGGGTTCATTCGCTTCACAATTTGCGGATCAGCTAAATTAATATCCTGATTTGATGAACGTTCTGCACTATAAAGCGTGAAATGGCGATTGTTTTCCATATATGTACCAAATAAATTATTTTCGCCGGAAGTCGCATTCAACGCATCAAACGCAGGTGGTGATTTCATTCGTTTATCTGAAAATACATAGCCAAACCAATCTACATTGCTGATTTTACCCTTTTCAAAAGATAACCAACTAATTTCTTGAAAGGATTTTTGTTCCTCACTATTTTCCGCTAATTGACCATAGGCTTTATTTGCAGAATGCTTAATAACATTTGCTAAATAATCTTTAAAAGAACCATTGCCTTTTGGATCAAGCATTAAGGCATTTCCGTTTTCATCTTGCAGGTGCAAACTATTTAAATAAGTGGGAAAACGCTCAGCAAGCTCATTAGATAGCTTAATTTCTGCCTCACTCAATGTACCTTCAATTTTAGGCATCGGTTTTGAGCGGTCATTAAATTCCGCTGAATTTAATTTACTCATATCAATACGGCTAAATTCATTTACACCGTTAAATTGCCACTCATATGCTATATCTGCATTTTCAAGATTAGTAATAGGTGCATAAGCCGAAACAGCAAAGATTTTATCACTCGCTTTTAATGCTCCAATTTCATTGAAATAAGGCTCATAATCAAAATGATCGGCTGAAGCCCCTAACAAGGCAGATAATGCTCCTCCCGCACTGGTACCGTTTGCGATAATTTTATTGGCATCACCCGGCATTTTTTCATCATTAGCGTGTAAATATCGCACTGCTGATTTTAAATCGATAATGGCAGCCGGAGCTTTGCCGATAAATTTTCCGTCTTTTTGTAACGTACGCCCACGAGCTCCGACACTTGCTACCACATAGCCTTTTGAAAGAGCTGCCAAAATCGCACTTGGGGAACCATCACGTCCTTTGGTTTCAAAACTCGCTGCCTTAGCCGGCATATAACCACCTACCGAATTTGGCAAGAAAATCGGTGCAGTATTCATTTTATAACCATTGTTCTCACCTTCATTATAATAAGCTTCAGGCACATAAAGATTGAGTGTTTGGTATTCAGGAGCAACAGGATTGCTCACATAAACAATTCGTTCAAAAGCACGAAATTGGATTTTCTCGCCATTTACTTCTGCTTCAACAGAACGAGCGTTTTGATCATTAAACGTTAAATCGTAACCTGAGTCGGTTTTGTTAAAGAAAGGGGTAGGTTCTAATAGTTTTTCTGTGGTATTTGCAAAGGTTTGAGACACAAAAATGCTAGAGATAATAAATACAGGCAAGGCTTTTAGTTTCATTCTTTTTCCCTTTTTGAAATAGGTGCCTATAAGACTTACAAGCGGTCAAATTTGTTCAAAATTTTACACTATTTTGGGAGAAAATTAAGGGCGAACTAATGTTCGCCCCAAAATTAAACCTTAACGCCAATAAAATAAACAAATAATAGCCACAATCGCAATAACCACTCCTAAATAGTTCACTTTATGGATTTTCTCTTTAAAGAAGAATGCTCCAACGAATGTACCTAAGCAGATAACCCCTAAGTTCATTCCGGTGAAAACGAGGGTTGGATCATCTTTCATTGCTTGGTGAGCTTGAATGTAGAACAAAATATTACCGAAATTCAACACACCTAACAGTAAACCGACTAACACGCTTGGTACGTGCCATTGGGTGCGTTTTAGCAGTAAGTAGATAAACATAAAACAACCCGCTCCAATAAAGGCAATGGCTAGAGTAACGGGGAATGCCGAGCCGGATTTGGCGATCTGTTTGAATAAAATATCATTTACGCCATAACCTACCCAAACAAGGAAAAGGCTGATAATCGCAATTTTACCGCCTTTTTCCATTCCTTGATTGCCTTTCCAAAGCAAGCAGCCCAACGCCACAAACGCCAAGAACAGAGCAATTAATTTATTATTCGTAACTTGCTCGCCAAAAATGGTGAATGCTGCCAGAATTGGTAGAAATAATGACAAACGTTGTGCCGCATCAGTGCGGATAATCCCTGCAAACTCTAATGCTTTTGCTTGCACTAAGAAAATAGTTGGCAGTGTAATACTTAAAATCACAAAAATATAAGCAGACGGATTAGTCGCCATAATTTCGGTAATAGATTGACCTTGAAAATCAGGCTTGAGTAATAGGAATGTCATTGTTGTAGTTACAATATAGTTTACCGCGATGCTTTGATCGATCCTAATGCCTTTTTGGCGGGCGTATTTAATTAATACCCCCACCGTAACACTACATAAAATAGCGAAGATAAGTTGTAACATTTTTAGCTTTCTCCTTTTAAAAATGAAGGCTGTATTCTATTAATAGGATTAAATTTTCGCTAGTAGCAAGCGGTTAAATTTTGCTAAAAATTTGCAAAAAAGTAGAGAGATCCGACCGCTTGTAAAGGAAAAATGCTAAAATACTCCTTATACAAGCAGAATAAAAGTAAATAGATATGGAAAAACTCTTTGATATTAACGAACAAGGTTTTAGCATCCGCTGTAAGCTCTTTTATGAAAAAGATCTTCACAATATTGAAAATGTGGTACTCATTTTGCACGGTTTTGGGTCTTCAAAAGATTTAAAATCGAACACTAAATTTGGCGAGCGTTTAACCTCAAAATATAAAGGCTATGCAGCGATTGCCTTTGATTTCCCTTGCCACGGAGCCGATGCCCGCAAAAAACTTTCCGTTGCTGAATGCCAAACCTATTTGCAAATTGTGATCGATTACGCCAAAAACACGCTGAATGCGAAAAATATCTATGCTTACGGCACAAGTTTTGGTGGTTATTTAGCATTAAAATATATTGCCGAGCACAGAAATCCATTTCGTAAAATCACCCTAAGAGCCCCAGCTATACAAATTTATCATTCATTGATGAATCGAATGAGCGAAGAAGAACGCCAGAAATTAGCAAAAGGTAAGGAAATTTTGTGGGGATTTGAGCGTAAAATGAAAATCAGCCACGAATTTTTTGATGCGTTAGCCGCAAGCGATATTACCCAAAACGATTATTTGGATTATGCCGAGCAGATTTTAATTCTGCACGGCACAGATGATGAAATGGTGCCGTTAAGTGTTTCACAACAATTTGCCGATAATAATGTGATTGAGCTAATTCCGATTGAAGGGGCTGATCACGCCTTTTCTAATCCCAAATTAATGGACGTTGCTATCGGCAAAATTGTCGATTTTTTTGCTCCCTAACTTAATCTTTCGCAAACTTCACTAAAGTTGGATTGACGATACGTTGATAATCTACCGTATTCAGAATAATAGAACGTTCTAACGTGCCGGCATTAAAGGCTAATTCATCGTAACGCTCAAATAAGCTTGGCTCAGCCACCAACAACAAATCGGAATGGAAACTAAACGGCGGAATTGCTCCAAATACACAGTCGGTTAATTCTGCCACTTCCGCCGGGCTGGCAAGTGAGGCTCGAAGCCCCCCGAGATGCTCGGCAATTTTGCTTAAATCTGCTTGGTAATCCGCCGGTAATATTGCTAATACTGCCTGTTTTATGCCATTTCCTTTTACTTTGCAGACTAACGCCTTTGCTCCTTGCCCTATTTCTGTACCACGAATTTTTGCCACTTCTTCCGATTTCCCCGCAGAAGAATGTTCCACTATCCGATAGCGGGCTTGATGTGAATCTAATAATGCCGTAAGTTGTTGAAAAGTTTGTTCTGACATTGGTTCCCCTTACAAAACAATAACAAGCGGTCTTTTTCTACTCAAAATTTGCAATTATCCTCATTTTAACGCCCAAACATTTTTTCCGGGTTTTCCGGCTGCTCAACTAAAATTAAAATCGCAGCATCACCACCCCATTCTTTTGGAGCTTGGTGTAATGCCATAATTTTCGGGTGTTGTACAAGCCAACGAGGAATTTGGTCTTTCAGCGTGCGAGTGCCAAAGCCTGTCATAATACTGGCACAAAACACGTTTTCTCTCTCACAAGCCAAAATTAAAGCTGCCAACTCTTTTTTCGCTTTTTCTCTGGTCAAACCGTGCAGATCCAGAAACAGTTCCGGCTGAAAATCGCCCCGTCTGAGTTGCTTTAAAATATAAGGATCAACATCTTCACGCAGATATTTCACTTTTTCATTTTCTTCTTTGAGCAAAGGCTCGTATTCATCAGAAAAATAGAACTCAATATCCGCTTTTTCTTTTAACTCTCGTAATTCCTGTAGTTTTTTACGAGGTTCTGATTTGGGTACATAAGTATTTTGTGTTATTTTTTTCGTGCCTTTAGCCGCTTCTCTAAATAATGCAAATTCGTCTTCTAACATATTCTCTGACATAATCTTTTCCTTCTCTATAATTTTTACATTCTAACACAAAGCAAAATATGGTATAAAACAACAATTCTATAATTATGCAAAAGGCACTAAAAATGTTTAAATATAATATCGAACTTCTTGATGAAATTGCAGCCCTGCCCGTTGTGAATGATTTAGCCACCATTCAAGATATGATGCGTTGGGCGTATAGCTATTTCAATGCTTCCGATCTTTACTACGGGCACGGTTATGACAATGCCTGGGACGAAGCCCAACAATTAGTATTAGCCGGGCTTTATCTGCCTTTTGATGTGCCGGAAGCACTTTACTCTTCCCGATTAACACGAGCGGAAAAAGAACGTGTTATCCACTTAATTTGCGAGCGTTTAGGCTCTCGTAAACCTGTGGCTTATTTAACTCACTCAGCTTGGTTCTGCGGCAGTGAATATTATGTGGACGAACGTGTGATTGTGCCACGCTCCCCAATCGGCGAGCTGATTAAAAAGGGCTTTAAAGGCATTATCAAAAACGAGCCACATCGCATTTTAGATATGTGCACCGGCAGCGGTTGCATTGCGATTGCCTGTGCAGAGCGTTTCCCTGAAGCAGAAGTTGATGCAGTCGATCTTTCACTTGATGCGTTAGATGTAGCTCAAATTAATATTGAACGCCACCAAGTTTCGCATCGAGTTTTCCCGATCAGCTCAGATTTATTTAACGATATTCCGCAAGATAAATATGATTTGATTGTAACTAATCCGCCTTATGTGGATGCCGAAGACTTAGGTGATATGCCGGAAGAATTTCACCACGAACCTGAATTAGCGTTAGGTTCAGGAGCTGACGGTTTAGATTTAACTAAACGAATTTTGGCACAAGCGGCAGATTACCTAAATGACAACGGTGTGTTAGTGTGTGAAGTAGGAAACAGTATGGTGCATTTAATTGAGCAGTTCCCAAGCGTGCCGTTTAACTGGTTAGAATTTGAAAACGGTGGACTGGGGGTGTTTAGTTTGACGAAAGAAGAGTTAGTAAAATATCGTCATTTATTTATCTAAAATATTTTCGGGCGGACACATCGCTCCGCCCTACAAAATCTTATACTTTTAACGCCTTTTGTAATCTTCCTTGATTTTGAGCTAATAAACTTTCAGCTGTTGGCTTATCTAAATTGCCTAAAATCATCATAATTGCTAATTTTGCGTTATTTTCGGCTAATTTTAGCGTATTTTCAGCGACTTCCTTTTCACACTCTGTGGCTTGCATCACAATTCGAATTGCACGGGCTTTTAACTTTTCATTAGTGGCTTGCACATCCACCATTAAGTTTTGGTAGCATTTGCCGATTAAAATCATTGAAGCCGTTGTTAGCATATTCAGCACGAGTTTTTGCGCCGTGCCTGATTTCATACGGCTTGAGCCTGTAAGTACCTCTGCCCCAACAACCGTGTCAATCGCGATATCAGCTATTTGTGCCATTACCGAATTTGGGTTACTGGCAATTGAAACCGTCGTTGCTCCTACTGAATTAGCGTAATCCATTGCTCCTAATACATAAGGCGTTCTGCCACTAGCTGCAATGCCGACTAATACATCTTTTTCACTAAAATTGACCGCTTGTAAGTCTAGTTTGCCTTGCTCTCGGTTATCTTCAGCACCTTCGATCGGGAAACGTAAAGCCCTCTCACCACCGGCAATTAAGCCCACGACCATTTCAGGTTTGACACCATAGGTTGGAGGACATTCTGAAGCATCTAGTACACCTAAACGCCCGCTCGTTCCGGCTCCCACATAAACTAATCGTCCACCTTGCTGAAAGGTAACCACGATTTTTTCTACTGCTAAAGCAATTTGCGGCAAACATTTTTCTACTGCAATAGGCACTTGCTTGTCTTCATTATTGATAATCTGTACAATTTCTAATGCCAATAAACTATCAATGTTCATTGAATTGGGATTACGTTGCTCGGTAATCATCTGCCCAAGAGCAGTAAGTAAATTCTTTTCTGTCATTTTCCTTTATTCCGCTGGGTAAATCACCCCTAAACTTACCGCTTTTTTTGCCCCTGTAACGCTAGGCATATTACTTGGTAAACTATGCATTCGTTGATAAGCCAGCCAAGCAAATGCAGCGGCTTCGACATAATCAATATCTAAACCAAACTCGGTTGTGGTTGTAACGTTCCAGTTTGGCAGTAAATCGGCTAAGCGTTCCATTAGCAACGGATTTCTTGCCCCTCCACCACATACTAACAGAAGGCAAGGCAATTCAGTTTGAAGTGCGATTAATTCATTGGCGATGCTTTTTGCGGTAAATTCTGCTAAGGTGCGTTGCACATCTTCAGGTTTACAAGCGGTGAAATTTTCTAATTTTTTTGCAAGCCAAGTTAAATTAAACAGCTCTCGACCTGTACTTTTAGGCGGTGCTTTAGCAAAAAATGGCTCGTCTAATAATGAAGCTAATAACTCGTCATTCACTTCTCCACTTCTCGCCCACTCGCCGTTTTTGTCGTATCTTTTGCCTTGATGTTGCTCAATCCAGCTATCCATCAAGGTATTACCAGCTCCCACATCATAGCCAATAGTTGGGCTATTCGGTTTTAGCACTGAAATGTTACTAATACCACCAATGTTTAGTACCACCGTTAAACGATTAGCATCACTAAAAATTGCTTGATGAAAAGCCGGCACAAGCGGTGCCCCCTGCCCTCCAACTGCCATATCTTTACGACGAAAATCGGCAATGGTGGTGATGCCTGTTTTGGCTGCAACTAAATTCATATCACCAATTTGTGTTGTAAATGGATAAACGGAATCCGGAGAATGCCAAACCGTTTGCCCGTGGCAACCAATGGCTTGAATATGTTCTGCTGTTAGCTGATTTTTCGCTAAAAACGCATTAATGGTTTGTGCATAAAGCAAGCCTAAACGGTGGTCGATTTCCCCCAGCTTTTGGAGATTGGTTTCTCCCGTTTTAAGCAACGCAGAAATATCCGAACGTAATTCCTCCGGCATTGGAAAGAAATCACAAGCGATCATTTTGGGCGGATTTTTTGCAAAATCCATTAAAGCAATATCTACGCCATCAAGGCTCGTGCCGGACATTACGCCGATATAGTAACTTGGGCTATACTCATTCATCATAAAATTAAACATCTGCTTTACTCGTTACTTTTCTTTGCTTCGCCAAAGAAAAGTAACCAAAAGAAAGGCGACCCGAACTTCACCGCTTTTCTTCACTTAATTTGAATTGGCTTAACGACAAATTTACATTCGCTTCGCTCAGAGTAAATTTGCCTAGCAATTCAAATACGCTCAGGCGGTTCAGACGGGACAATAAAATCACTGTCTTGCCATCCGTAAATTTTCCGGCACTTCCTCAAAATTTGATCTAAACGGATTAATATCCAACCCACCTCGTCTGGTGTAGCGTGCATAAACGGTCAATTTTTCAGGCTGAGCGAATTGCATTAAATCGCAGAAAATGCGTTCCACACATTGTTCGTGGAATTCGTTATGCTCACGGAATGAAACCAAATAACGTAGCAGTTTTTCGCGGTTTAACTTTTTGCCTTTGTAGCGAATTTGCACGCTGCCCCAATCGGGCTGGGAAGTAATTAAGCAGTTAGATTTGAGCAAATGGCTGACTAAGGTTTCTTCTACCATCTCATCTTCTGCTACGTTTTCTAAATAGTGAGTTGAAAATGCGTAGCTGTCGATTTGAATATCTTGTTCATCAATGCATTCGCCTTCAAAGTCCACAATCAGCTGTTTCGTATAATGCGATAGTTTGTAAATTTTTACCGAAACTTGACCGCTTGCACAATTTTCTAGATCTCGTTGGATCGTCTGTTCAACTTCTTCAATTGAGCTAAATTTAGTTTGGTTAAAGCTGTTTAAATAGAGCTTGAAACTTTTTGATTCAATTAAATTTTCGCTTTTGAAATCAATAGCAACATCAGCAATCGCCACCTGTGGCAAACCGTTTTTATTCAGCCACGAGAGCTCGTAACACGTCCACACATCAGCCCCTTGAGTAAACGGCTGAGATTGTGCAATTCCTAACCCATCACGGTTTAATTTGCGGGGTACAGGCTGTAAAAGTGAAGAATCATATTCGCTTTTGTATTCAGTTTTTTGCCCCAATTTTAGGGCATCAAGAGATTTATCGTTGTAGTTCATTTTATTTCTTATTTAATGTATCTAACTAAATCCACAAGGCTATCTAGCACTAAATCTGCTTTTGCTTCGCCTTCTGCGGTAACAACTTTACCTGTTCTTACCAATACTTTGGTTTTCACGCCGGCATTTTCGGCTGCTAGTAAGTCTTCCAATTTATCGCCTACCATATAGGATTGAGCCGGATTGATATTCAGATCTTTAATTGCTTGCTCAAGCATTCCTGCTTTGGGTTTGCGGCAATCGCAATCTTCTCGGTACTCGCCTTTGCCTTCAGGATGATGTGGGCAATAGTAAATGCCATCAAGCACTACGCCGTAATCTTCATCGAGCGACCAATCCATCCATTCAGTAAGTTGCATAAATTGATCTTCGCTGAAATAACCACGAGCAATGCCAGATTGATTAGTGACTAGCACAAGCAAATAGCCTTTATCTTGAAATTGTTTTAACGCCTTGCCAACGCCCTCGATGAACTGGAAATCATCAATTTTATGCACATAACCATGATCGATATTAATGGTGCCATCACGGTCAAGAAAAATCGCTTTCTTAGCCATCAATTTGATCCTTTAATAAAATCGACCACCATTTGGTGATGTTCACTTGTTTTGAATTTATCAAAAACGTATTCGATCACGCCTTGTTCATTCACTAAAAAGCTGATGCGATGAATGCCATCATAGGTTTTGCCTAAGAATTTCTTCTCGCCCCATACGCCGAAAGCCTCTGCCACTTGGTGATCTGGGTCGGATAACAAAGTGAAATTAAGCTCTTTCTTTTCAACAAATTGAGCTAACTTTTTCGGTAAATCAGGGCTGATGCCAAGTACCACAACATTGAGTTCATCAAGTTCTGATTTGCTATCACGCAATCCGCACGCTTGTGTGGTACAGCCCGGAGTTAAGGCTTTCGGGTAGAAATAAACTAGCACTTTTTTACCCGCAAATTGAGAAAGAGAAACTGGCTCATCAGCCTGATTTTGAAGGGTAAATTGAGGGGCTTTATCGCCTGCTTTTAAGATATTCATTTGTAATTTTTCCATAAAAAATAACCGCTTGTATTGTACTACAAGCGGTCAAATCTTAAAATTTTTTTGCAAATTATTCTAAAAATCCTTCCAACAATTCGTTTAAAAACAATTTGCCGTGTTGGGTAATTTGCCAATGGGTTGCGGTTTCAGAAATATAATTTTGGCTTAATGCCCAATCCATTGTTGGGCGAACAATTTCGCTATCTAACCCAGTAAACCATTCAAATTCTTGTTTTGGTGTGGCTTCAAGCAAGCGGAAACGGTTCATAAAGAATTCGAATGGGCGATCGTCTAGCTCGATCAAATTCTGACTGTATCGGTATTCGCCTCGCATATAGCCTTTCGGGTGTTTGGTTTTACTAAAGCGGTAAATTTCGCCGGTCGGGTAAGAAATTTTACCGTGAGCCCCACAGCCAATCGCTAAGTAATCGCCAAACCGCCAGTAGTTAAGATTGTGGTGGCATTGGTAGCCTTTTTTGGCGTAGGCAGAAGTTTCGTACTGTTCATAGCCGGCAGCCGTTAAAAGCTGATGTCCTTGCTCGAAAATTTCCCATAATTCGTCATCATCCGGCAAAGTTGGCTTACGATAATAGAACATTGTATTTGGCTCAATAGTGAGCTGATACCACGATAAATGCGGCGGATTAAGAGCAATCCCTTGTTCTAAATCACTTAACGCTTGTTTTACCGATTGATTTGGTAAACCGTGCATTAAATCAATATTAAAACTGTTCAGCCCAAATTTTGCAGCATTTTGGGCAAAAATGACCGCTTGTTTGGCTTCATTGGCATCGTGAATCCGCCCGAGTTTGAGCAATTTTTCCGGCTCGAAACTTTGAATGCCCATCGAAATACGATTAACCCCACCTTGAGCATAACCGATAAATCGTTCTGCTTCCGCCGTTCCCGGGTTTGCCTCCAACGTAATTTCAATATTCGATTCAAAAGGAATTCTCTTTTCCACTTCTTTAAGCAAGTAGGAAATGCCCTCGGCGGAAAACAGGCTCGGAGTACCGCCGCCAATAAAAATCGAGTGTAATTTACGATCACCGATTGCCACTTGGTAAGCGGTTAAATCTTGAGATAAATCTGCAAGTAGGTGTTCGATATATTCTTGTTCAGGAATTAACCCTTTTTGAGCGTGGGAGTTGAAATCACAATAAGGGCATTTCTGCATACACCACGGAATATGGATATAAAGGCTTAAAGGAGGTAAAGTGAGTGTCACAATTTGTTCTTCGTCATAAATTTATGATGGGCGAATAATAGCGAAAAGCAAGCAATGTGAAAAGTAAAGATTTTCGTGAACTAGATCACAAATTCGGTAATTCTCACTTTACCCTATTTTCATTAATGCTATGATAGTTTTAATTCAAAACAAGTGTATTTTTTGATAAATTCACTTCAACATAAAATATACTGCCCTTCACTACAAATCCAAGGAGCTTTAAAATGACAAAACATTTTGAACACAGTGAATCACGTCGTGGTTTTATGAAATTAATGGCTGGCGTAGGTGCTGGTTTCGCATTTAGCGGTACATTAGGCACATTCACCCCTAGAGCATTTGCAGCTCCCACAGCTGGTTCAACTATTGAAGCCGGTATTGCCTATCCCATATCAACCGGATTTGATCCCCTCACCTCAAGTGGTGCATCATCAATGGCGGCAAACCTCCATATTTTTGAAGGCCTCGTGGACTTACACCCAGCCACTCGTCAGCCATACTTAGCATTAGCAGCGGCTGAGCCTGAAAAAGTAGATGATGTGACTTATCGCATTACCTTACGTGACGGTGCAAAATTCCACAACGGTAACCCCGTTACCACTGAAGACGTGGTTTACTCGTTCGAGCGTGTTTTAGACCCTGCTAAAGCGTCACTTTTCGCACAATTCATTCCGTTTATCGACAGCGTGAAGAAAGTGGACGAAAAAGTGGTTGAGTTCAAATTAAAATATCCGTTTGCGTTATTCAAAGAGCGTTTAACTATCGTTAAAATCGTGCCAAAAGCATTAGTAGAAGCTGGTCAAGCTGCGTTTGATGCAAACCCAGTAGGTACTGGCCCATACAGATTTGTATCAGCAACCAAAGATGACCGTATCGTATTTGAAGCATTTGCAGATTATAAAGGTCAATACCCTGCACAAGTAGAAAAAATGACGTGGTTCTTATTATCTGACGATGCGGCTCGTGTAACCGCTCAAGAGTCGGGGCGTGTGCAAGCGATTGAGTCTGTACCTTACTTAGATGCAGAACGCTTAAAACGTAAAGGTACAGTAGAATCAGTACAATCATTCGGCTTATTATTCTTAATGTTTAACTGCGAAAAAGCACCGTTTAACAACCCGAAAGTTCGCCAAGCGTTACACTATGGTTTAGACACGCAAAAATTAATTGATGTGGTATTCTTAGGCAATGCGAAAGCTGCAACCTCTTATGTGCAAGACACTCACCCAGACTATGTTAAAGCCGCGTCACAATACGATTTCGACAAAGCAAAAGCAGAAGCATTATTAGCAGAAGCTGGCGTAACTGAGTTGAAATTCGAATTGTTAGCAACAGACCACTCTTGGGTAAAAGAGTGTGCACCATTAATTCTTGAATCTTGGAACGCATTAAAAGGCGTGAAGGTATCACTTAAACACTTACAATCTGGTGCGTTATATGGCGCTCATGTTGATAAAGGTGCATTTGAAGTAGTTATTGCGCCGGGTGATCCATCTGTATTCGGTAACGACTTAGACTTATTATTAAGCTGGTGGTATCGTGGTGATGTATGGCCGAAACGTCGCTTCCGTTGGTCTGATACAGCAGAATATGCAGAGCTTCAAAAATTACTTGATGAAGCAGCGAAAGATCCATCTGCCTCAAAAGCGGCTTGGGAAAAAGCAATTAATATTATTGCTGAGCATGTTCCACTTTATCCGATTATCCATCGTAAATTACCAACCGCGTGGAACGATAAAGCATTAACTGGCTTCCAACCATTACCAACAACGGGTATGTCATTCATTGGCGTTGGTCGTGCTAAATAATAAGCACTAAATAAATACAAGCGGTAAAATTTCTCCAAAAATTTACCGCTTGTATAGATAAAAATAAAAAAGATGTAATCTTTCGTTTTATATCATTCAAATTCTTATCATCTCTAGCTATATTTTCATTTATAATTCTACGGTTTGAACATATTCACTTTGTAGGAAAAATTAGGTTTAATTTTGGAGTGTAACTACACTCAAGGAGAAGAAAATGGAAATTATACTCCGATTATTATGGCGTCGCTTGATGGCGTTGCCGGTAATGATCTTAGGCGTAACCGCCCTTGTATTTATTGTTTTACAATTTACTCCCGGGGATCCGGCTACTGTCGCCCTTGGTGAAAGTGCAAGTGAAGCGGCAAAAGAAATTTACCGTGAACAGCATGGTTTAAACGATCCATTAATCGTGCAATACCTTCGCTTTTTAGGCAATTTGTTCGTGCTTGATTTCGGTATGACGACACCGCCTGAACAACCTATTGTGGATATGATCGCCAAAGCTTTCCCACTCACCCTACAACTGACCTTTATCGGGGTATTTTTAGCGGCAATCGTTTCTTTCACTTTAGGGGTGACAGCGGCTCTTTACCGTGATACGTGGGTGGATCAAGTGATTCGTTTCATCTCTGTTGCAGCAGTTGCAACACCATCGTTCTGGTTAGGTATCTTATTAATCCAATACTTCTCACTAAAATTAGATTGGTTGCCATCAGGTGGTTTTGTGCCGTTTAGTGAAGACCCTCAAGGATATGTCAGTTCGATGATTCTCCCTTCTCTAGCGCTTGCCGTGCCGGTTTGTGCGTCATTAATCCGTGTGGTCCGTACCACAATGGTAGAAGAAATGGACAAAGATTATGTGCGTACCGCTATCGGTAACGGCGTGCCTTATTCAACGGTTATCCGCCACAACGTATTACGCAATGCGTTAATCACCCCGGTCACCGTGTTAGGTTTGCGTGTGGGGTACTTATTAGGCGGTGCGGTGGTTATCGAGCAAATCTTCGACTTACCGGGAATGGGTAAATTAATTTTCAACGGTATCGTAAACCACGACTTAAACCTTGTTCAAGGTGTGGTGCTAACCATTGCATTTACCTTCGTATTGGTGAATATCATCGTTGATATTCTCTACTTGCTCATTAATCCAAAAATTCGGAGTTTATAATATGTTTCGCCAAGGATTAGCTGCTCGACTTGCTTCAGGCGGTGCAAGATTTAGAGCCTTATCAACCAGTTCAAAAATCGCCTTACTCTTTATTTTATTTGTTGCTCTCGTGGCGGTGTTTGCCCCTTGGGTTGCTCCGTATGATCCGCTACAAACCATTCGCCCGGTACAAGCACCAAGTGGTGAATATTTATTCGGTACAGACCGCTTAGGTCGTGATATTTTCTCCCGTATGGTATGGGGGGCAAGAACCTCTCTCTTCATCGGTTTAGGTGCGGTAGGTTGTGCGATTATCTTCGGTAGTATATTAGGGGCAACCGCCGCCACCGCAGATAAATTCGGCAACGAAGTGATTATGCGTTTTATGGATATCCTAATGGCATTCCCGGGCATCGCATTAGCTGCTGTATTACTTGCCACTTTCGGTAACTCTGTTCCGGTAATTATCGTCACCATTGCGGTGGTTTACACCCCTCAACTTGCCCGTGTTGTGCGTGCAAACGTGGTGGCTCAATGGGAAGAAGACTATGTGCGTGCCGAGCGTGTTATCGGTGGTAGCCGTACTTACATTCTCTTAAAACACGTTGTGCGTAATACTGCGGCTCCGGTTTTAGTATTCGCAACCGTAATGGTAGCAGATGCCATCGTATTTGAAGCATCGCTTTCATTCTTAGGGGCAGGTGTACAACCTCCGTTCCCATCTTGGGGTAACATCTTATCTGAAGGTCGTAACTTAGTATTAAGTGGCTTCTGGTGGGCAACAACCTTTGCTGGGATTATGATTTTATTAACCGTGTTAGCGTTAAACATTCTGGCAGAAGGCTTAACCGATGCGTTAGTAAACCCGAAACTCAAACGTACCACCCAAAGCAAAGAAGATGTGGCAAAACCGCTTGCAACTGATGTGCAAGAAGCGATGTCTGAAACCTTGGCATTAAAACGTTACTTACTCAAATTAAACGAGAAAGAAACCAGCCGTACAGACCGTATGCAATTAAACCCAAATGCAAAACCGATTTTGCAAGTGAAAAACTTATCTATCCGTTTCCCAAATCGTTATGGCGAAACTCCGTTGGTTGATAACATCAGCTTCACAGTGCACGAAGGTGAAACAATGGGATTGGTGGGTGAATCAGGTTGTGGTAAATCCATCACCACATTCTCGATTATGGGCTTATTGCCAAAAACGGCAAAAATTACCGGTGAAATTCTGTTTACCGACCGTGCCGGCAATCAATACGATTTATTGAAAACCGAAAAACTCAACGACTTGCGTGGTCACGAAATCTCAATGATCTACCAAGATGCGTTAAGTGCGTTAAATCCATCAATGCGTATTAAAGACCAAATGGCTCAATTAATCAGCCGTGGTGGTAAACAGACAGCAGAAACCCTATTGCAATGGGTGAAATTAGATCCGGAAAAAACACTCAACCGTTATCCGCACGAACTTTCAGGCGGTCAGCGTCAGCGTGTGTTAATTGCGATGGCTCTTGCTCGTGAACCGAAACTCTTAATTGCGGACGAACCAACCACCGCATTAGACGTAACCGTTCAAGCGGAAGTGATCAAATTGCTCAACGAATTGCGTGAAAAACTCGGTTTCGCAATGGTATTCGTAAGCCACGATTTAGCCTTAGTTGCTCAAATCGCTCACCACATCACGGTAATGTATGCCGGTCAAGTGGTGGAAACCGCTCCAACAACGCCATTGTTGGCAAACCCAACTCACGAATATACCCGTGGTTTATTAGGCTCCGTGCTTTCAACCGAGCTTCGTGCAGAACGCTTATATCAAATTCCGGGCAGCGTGCCTTCACCGTTTGATTTTGCGAAGGGCGACCGTTTTGCCAGCCGTTCATTGCGACCTGACGCAAACCCTGAACAGCAGTTGAAACTTGTACCAACCGGTGATCACCCACAACACTTCTGGGCATCACACTTAGAAGATAAAAAAGCATAAGGAGGGCAACACTATGAGTATGAAATTTGTGAAAGAACAACCGATCATTGAATTATCTAATATCGTTGTCCAATTTGCTTCTCGTGATGGTACTTTATTCAACCCGAAAAAATTCACGGCGGTAAATGACGTGAGCCTAGCAATTCACGCCGGTGAAACCGTGGGCTTAGTAGGGCAATCCGGTTGTGGTAAATCGA